>SXMN01000058.1 GCA_005777315.1 Verrucomicrobiales bacterium | reverse complement strand
GGCAATCCTGCCAACATTTGATCCGCATGCGCGATGGACATGCGCCAATCCAATCAGAGTCCACAGCGGCGCGCCACCAAATTCATTCCATCTCCTTGCCCTCAAACTTCATTCCACCCTCCTTGTCGAGGGCCATGGGCGACACCACAAGACACGATGACCGGTCCAATCGGATGTGGTTTAAGACGGGCCACTATCGTTTCGCTCGTAGCGCCGCTTTAGTGGACATCTGAAGTTCGTCGAGTTCAGCCTTCAACTCCCTCCGCTTCGATGTCTCCATCCGGTCGATAAAGAGGATGCCGTTCAAGTGATCGACCTCATGCTGGACGGCGCGAGCGAGCAGTCCGCCACAGCGGAAGCGGAATACTTCACCGCTGGCATCCTGCGCTTTGACCATGACACTTTCCGGACGCGGGATGTCAGTGTAAATTTCCGGAAAGCTCAGGCAACCTTCCGGCCCGGTAACTGATTCACCACTCGGAGTGATTTCAGGATTGATCAGAACCACGGGCATGAAGGACTCCACATCGGCCGGTTTGCCGGCCAGTTCCAACGTGGATGGCCGGTCGGTAATCCCGCATACGTCAACAATCGCAAGTTGAACAGGGTGGCCCACCTGTTGCGCCGCGAGGCCGACGCCGTGTGCCGCCCTCATGGTTTCCATCATGTCCGAAATGAGCCGTGTCAATTCCGGGGTGATTTTCGAAATATGCGGGCCCTTCTTTCGAAGGACCGGATCGCCGTACTTGACGATGGGGAGAACCATGTTTTGAAAGTGTTCGTAAAGCTTGTTTTTACCTGAACTGAATCGTGCGGAGAATCACTTTTCTGAAGGCCAATTGCGGAGCATCCGGATCAGCGCGGGCACGTCGGGACTCTGTGCGGTACGAACGTAATGCCCGCTCGTGGTCACGCCCAGCAAAACACACATGGCGTTGCTCAGGTCGAGAAGTTTCCCAAGACAGAAGCCGGCATTGAAATGATCACCGGCTCCCGTGGTGATAAGCGGTGTCTGGATGTAGGGCCCCTGCGCGACATCCACGGCACCTCCGCACACGGCCAGTGCGAATGAGACGGGATGCACGGCGAGCGTGTGAATGCCCAGGTGTTGCTGGATTTCCTTGGCGAGTTTTGAGAGATCCCCAACTGAATCTCCGTGGGTCTTGATTCCCAAAGGACCGGCGACTTCGAACGCCTCTTTTTCGTTAAGGCCAAGAATGACGTCGAAATGCTTTTGGAATTGGCTGATCAATTTGAGCGCGTTGCACACGTCATCGGCTCTCCGCTTCTCCGGATCGGCTAGGTCGAAGAAAATCATTCTTCGAGGCCCGTTCAACCGGGGACACAGCTCCGAAAGCAACGCGGCCCAGATGTCGCTCATATAAGGAATCATGGTCCAATTCACGAAAGCGACGAGGCTTGAGTCCTGGAATTTCCGCTCAAACTGCTCCCGGCCAAAGCGCTCCTGGATGTTCGGCCAGGTCACCTCATTCAATGGCGTTGATTTCCCGACCAGTATCTTCCCGTCATCGAATTCGAGGGCATCGGTGTGGCAGGCATCAGCGATGGAGTGAACTTCGGCGCGTTTGGCCAGCCCTGCAAAAACGGGATGCAAGTTCGGGCGTCCGACGGTGCCGAGATAGGTGACGTTGATGCCAAAGGAGGCCAGGGCATTGGCCATGATGGGGCCGTTACCGCCAAGTTTGGTGAGCTGGTTGACGATTTCGATGTTGGTGCTCCTGCCGGCGGCACCCGCGAGCCGCGCGGCGTAGGCGGCAATCGTGGGGATGCGGGTATAAGTCGTCGCGTTCTGTCGCTTGTCCACGACATGCACGATCTCATCGACGAACCCGTCCAGCCCGACGAAAGCAGTGAGTTGTCGGGGTCGTTCCACCAGGCGGGACAGGGCGCCGGCGCATTCTGAGTGCAGGGACAAATCGTTCATTTCAAATCAGAGAAAAGGGGCAGAGTGCCTGGATCTTTCGATGTTTGCCAGGTTCTCAGTCGGAGACAAATAGGATGAGACATCGGTGCGCGGGCTTGAGCCCGCTTGAACCGACCGGTGCAAAGGTTGTTGAATTGGTGTGAACCCCGCATAGCCATGGCGAAATACCGGCTCGTCATGGTTCATTCCGGGCTGATCCCGGCGACCTGCAGGACACGTTCAAGTTCGTCATCGCTGAAAAATCGAATTTCGATGGAGCCCTTGCCGGCTCTGTAACGGAGATTGACCTTGGTGCCGAAGCGTTCTTTGAGCTTGTTCTCGACATCAACCACATGCAGATCACGGCTCGGGACGGGTGTTGCTGGTGTTTTGGAGGAAGTCGAGGCCGCCGCCTGCTGTTGGAGATGCGTGACGAACTCCTCCGTCTGACGCACGCTCCATCCATGGGCGACAATCCGCTCGGAGGCCATCAGTTGATCGGCCGTGGAACTCAATCCCAGAATCACCTTGGCGTGTCCAACCGAGACGCGGCCCGTGCGGAGATGATCTCGAATCGGATCGGGGAGCTTCAGCAGGCGGATCGCGTTCGTGACCGCGACCCGGCTCTTGCCAACCTTCGTCGCCGCCTGCTCCTGGGTGAGTTGAAATTGATTGATGAGTTGCGAGTAACCGAGCGCTTCTTCGAGCGGGTTCAGGTTTTCACGTTGGAGATTTTCGATCAACGCCAGTTCGAGCACGGCGCGATCATCCGCCTCCCTGACTATGATGGGAATTTCGACCAGCCCGGCGATCTGGGCCGCGCGCCAGCGTCGTTCTCCTGCGATCAGCTCGTAGCCGTTTCCCTTCTGGCGAACGATGAGCGGCTGCACGATGCCTTGCTCGCGAATGGAATCGGCCAGCTCACTCAGCGACTCTTCGGAGAAGTCCTTTCGCGGCTGCAACTCGCAAGGCTGGACGCGGTCGAGAGTGACGCGAAGCACCCGTTCACGGTTGTCGGCAGGCGCCTGCCGGGCTCCGGAGTCGGCGGCGGGTGAGGCTGGAGCGGGTGCTGGTTTCAGTGCCGGCGAGCCGCCCAGCAAAGCTCCCAAACCACGCCCAAGAACGGGTTTCAGCATGGGTCGAGATTGGAGAACGTCCGCCGGGTTGTCAATAAAGGCAGCGGTGCGGCGCCTCACTGACCACGGCTGTGACAAAGTCATTGGAGAAAACAGTTGAGAGTTGAATGGCCATGGCGAGCATCTGATTTCTGGTGAATTTCGGTGGTTCAGCGACTTCAGGAAGGGCAAGGCTTGAGGTTTTTGAACGCCATCACCAAGC
>SXMN01000057.1 GCA_005777315.1 Verrucomicrobiales bacterium | reverse complement strand
GCGAGATGATGGCGAACGTGCGCCGTTTCTGAATTTCTGCTTTAATGCTCACAAAGGTCGGTGACGGTAACAAACAACCCATCGGGAACAAGTCTGAGCTTTTACTTGTTCGAAATGCCATCCCTCCACACCAAAGCAGTCAATGACTTCGCACGCTCAATTTCTCTCAGATTCCTTTTGCAGTCGGTACAGTCATGCTGTATCCAATGCGGCCTTTTATGGGGTCACAATCAACTCGATCGCACATTCCACGGCCACAATCGAAACCTGCGTTCCTTTCGTTTTCGCGAAGCTCCGCCGGGCTGCTGCTGATGGCTGTCGTCAGCTTCTTCGCCAGCCAGTTTTCCTTACAGGCCCAATGGCATATCGCCAATCCCAGCCCCGGCCAGACCTTCACACGGCTTGTTGTAGGCGGCGATGGGCAAGTCGCCAGCGGAGTCGTTCTCGCGCCCGGTCTCATGGCAAGCCCCTCCGGCACCAGCGACTGGCGTTCGCAGCATCTGCCGCGGTTTATCGATGGCACCTCGACGGTCGGGGATCTTTTCTGGGCCAATGGCAAATGGGTGGCCGCTTCGCCGGGATACATCCACAGCAGCACCGACCTTGTGAATTGGACCGCGAGCGCGCTTCTGCCGATGATTCCGAGCGTGGTGAACTGGGACGGCGCGAAGTACTGGGCGTTTGGTTACGCGGGGCGGGTCGCCAGCTCGTCCGATGCCGTCACTTGGACGCAGTTGCCGAACAATAATCTCGCCATTCCTCAACCCGCCGATTCGGTCTGGTTCAACAACCGCTTCATCGTCACCGGCCAGAACACCATTGCCAGCTCGCCCGATGGAGCCACTTGGACGACCCACGTTTCCGCCTCACCCTATTATGTCGGCGACATCCACGCAGGTGGTGGGCGGCTCATCGCCGTGGGCAGCAATCTGGCAGGGACCACCACCAACTTTTTCCGCTCTGTGGACGGCACCACCTGGACAACGATCCCGGCTCCCACCACTGCTGGAGGCTACCAGTCCATAACTTATGGAAACGGGCGATGGCTTGCCCTGAACTACTTTGGGGCAATCTACAGCTCCACGGACAACGGAGACTCCTGGCAGAACGTGGGCGGCATCGGCGGCGGCCCCAGCAGTTTTACCAGGACGCTCGGCTATCGTGAGTCGGATAAGCGGTTTTTCTGCGGCCGGCTCAACGGGAAAATCTTTTCAAGCACCGACAACGGGACCACCTGGGTTGATCATCAGCAGGGCTTTGATGGATCCGTGACGATGATCGCGGAAGGCGGCGGACGCGTCGTTGGCGTCGGGAACGCTGGTGGCGGACCGGGGTCGATTTATACCAGTGTGGACGGCTCGCGCTGGCTGTCGAACAACACCGGGTTCGCGGATAATTTCGTCTCTCTTCGGTATCTCAACGGCGCGTTCCTTGGGTATTCGCTCTC
Source organism: Verrucomicrobiales bacterium (assembly GCA_005777315.1). Classification (GTDB taxonomy): domain Bacteria; phylum Verrucomicrobiota; class Verrucomicrobiia; order Limisphaerales; family F1-12-MAGs170; genus F1-120-MAGs170. The sequence goes on along the minus strand of SXMN01000057.1, from coordinate 16,952 downwards.
CCCGAAAAGCGTCATCCGATCGACAGATGGCGTCAACTTCACGCGCTCCGTTCAGGGACCGGGCATCCGCGATATTCTCTGGGACGGCAAACGCTATGTGGGCTTCGCGAACACCGGCACCAATCTCTACAGCTCGGCGGATGGCGTGGACTGGACTGCCATCCCCGGGGTGGGCCACCCTGCATCATTCAAAGTCACATTTGGCATCGGCTCCTTTGCCTTCATCGACGGACGTTACATGATCTTTTCCCAGGGTTTCGGTGGTGAAACCCGATTCTCCTCGTCCACCGACCTCGTAACGTGGAATTCCAGCGTTATCAGCGGCGCCAGCGGGATCAACAACAACAATTACAGCGACATCATCAAATCCGGGAACAAATACTACGTCAGCGCGCAACAATCACTTTTCTCTTCGACCGACGGAATCAATTGGACTGGCAACAATTATTCGTCACTGCCTGCGGAAACACCGCAGCCGGCCGGCACCTCCCTCATCGACCGTTCCGGCCGGCTTTACACAATGCAGTATCTCGGAGCCAACACCTACAGCGGCCAGCGGCTCATCTACTCCGATGATGGCGCCACATGGAACCTGGAGACGAACAGTTTTCCCGCGCCATTTCTACCCAACAGCAAGAACCTCCTTCTGTACACCGGCACCCGGTTGCTCGCGGCCAATTTCGCAGGTGGCTTGTTCGCGTATTACGACATCGACCTCCTCCCCGGTGGTGGCAACAGCGGCGGACAATCGCTTGCCTCATGGATCACTTCCCAAGGCGTGCCTGCCGACCAGCAGGGCCCTCTGGACGACCCCGACGGCGACGGCTTCAACAACGGCTCCGAATTCGCGCTCGGCACCAGTCCCAACTCCGCCGCTCCCGGCCAAAAGCCCGAGCTGGTCTCCGGAACCGTCATCGACGGCGCTGAGAGCTATCCATCGATCAGCTTTATCCGCCGAAGGAATGCTACTGGCGTGAACATCTCGGTCGAAGGTGCCACCGATGTATCGTTCAGCCCGACGAATCCAACGACCACTCTCACTCCAGTTGATCTTGGTAACGGCACCGAAAGAGTGACCGTCCGAGGCAACTCGCCCGCAAGCCCAACAGCCGCATTCTTCTTCCGCGTCAAAATAACCGCTCCGTAACGCCCTGCTGCGCTCACATTGGCGAGGAACCCTGAACCTTGGAAACAGCCGTAGGGCATCTGGCCCAGTGCATCCACAAGGTGTTGGTGAACTTGGCTGTCGGCCAGGAGCGCGGTTGTGTGCGCAGTACCAGCCGCAGCTGGTTTGGCGTGGGGGCGAGCCAGCGATACTGCTGCGACTGGCTTTCAGCGCAGTCGCTCTCCACCGACAACTTGCGGATGCACCGCATCTGGCCCGTTTAGTTTATCCGTACTTGAACTCGACCCGGCTTTTGTAGAGTTTCATGCAACATTATGTCCGCGCACAACTTTTCCAGCACGTTCAAACGCTCTCTCCTCCTTGGCATCATCGGCGCATTCGCTGCTTGCTACGGCAACGCGGCCGAAGCCGCCGTCCCGAGTCTCAAGGTCAGCGACAACAAGCGCTTTCTCGTCACCGCCGACGGCAAGCCGTTCTTCTGGCTCGGCGACACCGCCTGGGAATTGTTCCATCGCCTCAACCGCGAGGACGCAGACCGTTTCCTGAAGGACCGCGCAGGCAAAGGCTTTACCGTCATCCAGGCCGTGGCGATCGCCGAACTCGATGGACATTCTGACCCGAATCCGTACGGGCATCTCCCGCTTGTGGATCTCGATCCCACGCGACCCGCTGTGCAGGACGGTCCGGCGAACGACTACTGGGATCACGTCGATTACATCGTCGATAAAGCCAACTCGCTCGGCCTGCACATTGGCTTCCTTCCCACGTGGGGTCGTTTTTGGCATTACAAAATCAAGGATGAGAAACCCATCTTCACCGTCGCCAATGCCGAGTCCTACGGCGAGTGGATAGGCAAACGGTACAAGGACAAGGGACTCGTGTGGATCCTGGGTGGTGATCGTGGGATCGACAATGACGAGCAGAAGGAAATCATTCGCGCGTTGGCGCGCGGCCTGCGCAAGGGCGATGGCGGATCGCACCTGATGACTTTTCACCCTCCAGGCGGCTCTGGCTCTTCGAAATGGTTCCACGACGATGACTGGCTGGATTTCAACATGCGCCAGAATGGCCATGTGGTGGAATTCACTGAACGCTACTCACAGACACGCGCAGATTATGATCGGTCACCGGTCAAGCCCGTATTGGATGGCGAGCCCATTTACGAAGATCATCCGGTTTCCTTCAATGCCAAGAATCTCGGCCATTCCATCGCCGCCGATGTCCGTCGGCCGCTTTATTGGAATCTCTTCACCGGAGCCTTCGGTCACACCTATGGGCACCATTCTGTCTGGCAGATGTTCGATCCGAAGCGCGGCAAGCCAATCAATAACCCGCTCCAATCATGGCACGAAGCGATCAAGCAGCCGGGGGCTGGTCAGATGCAATACGCTCGATGGCTGCTCGAATCCCGTCCGTTCCCAACCCGCATCCCGGATGATTCCATCATCAAAGACTCCGACGTAAAGACTTCGATTCCTGGCACAGGCACCCGGCGTTTCGCGGCGACACGCGACGAGGCGGGAACTTACGCCATGGTTTACGTCCCTGTCGGCAGGAAATTTTCAGTCCAGATGAGCAAATTCAAAAGCAGCCGCGTCCGTTCCTGGTGGTTCAATCCTCGGACCGGCAAGGCGGACCTGATTGGTGATTTTCCCTCCCTCGGCACTCATGAATTCACTCCACCCGATCTAGGAGAACACCTCGACTGGGTGCTCGTGCTGGACGATCCCACGAAAAATTATCCGCCGCCGGGAACGCGGAAGTGATCGGAACCCGGGCGAGGCAGTCAGAAGCCTCCGGCAGAGCCGGAGGTTTGGAGTTTGGACATTTTCCGGCACGATTCGACGGCGCCTTGGCCGTAATGATTCCGCGCTCATATCGCGTAGTCACGGCCAAGGGCCTCCTCTCCCCTGCCCTTCCCGTTTGGCTGCGCTCGGAGGATAAGAGCGAAGGCGGCATCGCAGCCTCGAAAGCAACCCATCATAGAGAAAACTCATTCGCGGGAACTCCTGAGCAGGGATAGTTTTGCTCATGAAAATCACACCCGATCTCTTCGATGCTTATCTTAAGTGCCCCACCAAATGCTGGCTCAGGGCCACTGGCGAACCTACCGCAGGCAATGCCTACGCGGACTGGGTGAAAACACAGAACGAATCATATCGCGCCAACGCTGCCAGGGAGTTGATGGTAGATGTGCCCGCAAACGAATGCGCTCCCCCGCCTGATAGCAGCCGACGTGAGGAAGCTCATTATTCCACGGAAGACCTGAAGAGCGCCAAGTGGCGTTTCGCCGTCGATGTGCCGGCGCGTGTGGACAGGAGCCCGGACAGTCATCTCTGCAAGCCGGAGGCAGGGAATGTGAAGACGCACGGACTCGGCGGTCTGCGCTCCGAGCAATTCTTGGAATCCCGCCTCCACGCCATTGAGCGCATCCCCTCGGAAGGCCGGGGCAAGGCCGCACAATTCATTCCCATCCGTTTCATCTTCCGCAACAAGCTCACCAAAGACGATAAGCTGCTGCTCGCGTTCGATGCGTTCGTGCTCTCCGAAATGCTCGGACGCGAAGTCAGCCTCGGCAAAATCATCCACGGCGACGTGTGTAGCTGCGCTCGTGAGAGCGCGGCCAACCTTCAACCCAAAGTGGCCTCTACGGACGCCACGCCAGAAATGGCCGCGCCTTCACAGGCGCAGCTACAGCCGATGGTCACGAAGGTGAAAACCTCAGCTCTGTTCGGCGAAGTGCGAAAGCGCCTCGGGAAAATCGCCGCGCTGCTCACCGATCAGACCAATTCCCGGAGCGGGGACAGCCATGTCCGCGAGTCGGAAGCTGGCGGTGACGAAACGCGCGGACTCAGCGGTCCGCGCTCCAGCCCCACGCCGCCCGACCTCGTCCTGAACCGGCACTGCGCCGAGTGTGAATTCCAGGTCCGCTGCCGGAAGATCGCGGTGGAGAAGGACGACCTGAGCCTGCTGGCCGGCATGAGCGCGAAGGAGCGCCAGAAACTCCGCAGCAAAGGCATCTTCACCGTCACGCAACTCTCCTACACGTTTCGCCCCCGCCGCCGGCCCAAGCGGCTGCGCGACAAACGGGAGAAGTTTCACCACTCGCTCAAGGCGCTGGCGATTCGGGAGCAGAAAATCCACATCGTCGGCAGCCCGGAACTCAAGATCGAAGGCACGCCCGTCTATCTGGATGTCGAAGGCCTGCCCGACCGCGATTTCTACTACCTCATCGGCCTGCGCATCGGCCACGGCGACTCCGCCATCCAGCACAGCCTGTGGGCGGACACCGTCGAGGACGAGGGGACAATTTGGCGCGAATTCCTCGCCATCCTCGAAACCGTTGAGAAGCCGGTGCTGATTCACTATGGGAGTTATGAGACAATGTTCCTCAGGCGTATGAGCGAACACTATGGCGGAATAGCCGAAGGCTCTGTTCAACCCAACGCGATCAAGTCTGCAATCAACCTGTTGTCTGTGATTTTCGCACAAGTCTATTTTCCGACGTTTTCCAATGGCCTCAAATACGTCGCAGGTTACTTGAACTTTGCATGGCGGGAGACGAATCCGTCGGGCCTTTTGGCGGTAGCGCTGAGGACGGGCTGCCCACGGTCAGGCCGTGAGCCTGACAAGACCCGGCTTATCACATACAACCGGGACGACTGCGAAGCTCTGGAGTTGGTAGCCGATACTGTCGTTCGGCTGGGAAAGACAGGTGCCGATAGTGCGGAATGCAAGCCAAGCGGCTTTGATGCCGTTCAGGTTCATTCACTGAGAAACGAAAAGACGACAAAATGGGATCGATTCAAGAGTCCGCTCCCAGAGTTTGAAGTCATCAACAAGGCTGCGCACTGGGATTACCAACGCGACAGAGTTTATCTGAAAGGCAGCACCAAGGGTAAAAAGAGCAAGCGAAAGCCGCTTCGCACGCGAAAGACCCTTTGGCATGTCGATAAGGTTTTGTCTCCCCCAGTCAAGATCAGGTGTCCAACATGCGGCCGGAAGGCAAAAAGAAGGGGGAATCTCAAGACACGCAAGGTTCAGGAAGTGGTTTTTGGGAGAAACAGCGTGAAACGGCGCGTCTTCATATACCAATCACAGCCGTGCTGGTGTTCCAAGTGCAAACTCGCTTTTGAGAGCGACGCAAAACATCGAGAACGACGCCACTACAGCAGGGATTTCTTAAGCTTCCTTTTCTACCAAATCACGGAGCTTTGCATTCCAAGTCAGGTGGTTGTAAGAAGCTTCAACCGGCTCTTTGGTTACAACCTAACCTCTTCGGCCATCGTTTCCTTCAAGAAGTTAATGTCCGATTACTACCTTGAAACTCAGCAGGTCATCTTGAGACGAATTGCTGCCGGTCATTTGATACACGCAGATGAGACTTTCGTCAGCATTCAAGGCAAACGTGCTTACGTGTGGGTCTTTGCCACGATGCGCGAGGTTGTGTATTTGTTTTGCAGGAATCGCGAAGGCGGCTTAATTCAAGAAACGCTGCAAGGATTCAAAGGTGTGTTAGTGTCGGACTTCTACGCCGTCTATGACGCCCTTCCCTGTCCGCAGCAGAAGTGTCTGATCCACCTTATCCGGGACCTCAATACCAGCCTGCTGGATTTCCCCTACGACGAGGAGTTGAAGCTGATGGTGAAAGCGTTCGCAGACTTGGCCAAACCAATTATCGAAACGGTGGACAGGTATGGGCTCAAGCGACACTTTCTGGGCAAACACCAGAAGGACGTGGATCATTTCTACAAAGATTTAGTCGAAAAGGAGTACCACACCGAAGCCGCAATAACCTGTAAAGACCGGTTTGAGCGGAACCGGGAGAAACTTTTTACATTTCTTCACCACGATGGAGTACCGTGGAACAACAACAACGCCGAACACGCGATGAAGGCGTTTGCTCGGCTCAGGGATGTTATCGAGGGATCTTCCACGGAGAAAGGAATCCGGGAATATCTGGTCCTTCTGAGCGTCTGCCAAACCTGCAAATACATGGGCGTGGACTTTCTGGATTTCCTCCGTTCCGGCGAGAAGGACATTCACGCCTACGCGGAAAGCCGGCGCGGGCGCAGGCGACGGACGCAAACCAACCGGCCGCCTAGCATGCCGTCGAATGCGTCAGCGCAGGAATGAGCCAACTTGCGTCGGCCGCACCGGGCAGCCTTCACGCGGCGCTGGATTCGCCCGTCCTTCGGAGCCCATTCCGCTGCCTTGTCAGGCGGTCTGAGGTCTGGCATCGTAACGCTTGATGAATGACACGCTGAAACGCATTACGGTTGATCCCGCGATTTGCCACGGCAAGCCCACCGTGCGCGGGCTGCGCTATCCGGTAAGCATGATCCTGGAACTTATGGCCGGGAACATGACGCCGGAGGAAATTCTCGCTGACTACCCGGACCTCGAACGCGAGGACATCATCGCCTGTCTGGCTTTTGCCGCCCGGCTCTCCAGTGTCCACCGCATTCTGCCCCTCGCCGCGTGAAGTTTCTGGTTGATGCCCAGTTACCGTGCCGGCTGGCGCTCTGGCTCCGGCAGCGAGGGCATGACGTGATCCACACCCTCGATCTTTCCCAAGAGAATCGTACCCCTGATCCGTTTCTGTTGAACTTGGCGAACCAAGACGCCCGGACGCTGGTCACCAAGGACACAGACTTCGAAATCACTCACGAACTCGGCCAAGGTCCGCCCAAGCTATTGCTCATCGCCACCGGCATCATTCATAACAACGAATTGCTGGAACTCTTCGCGCGGAACGAAAACACTCTCTTCGACCTGTTACATCAACACACGTTCATCGAACTGAGCCGGACCCAGTTAATCGTTCACAAATGAATGTTTCGTTGCCTCGAAACCTCGAGGATTACGTTACCGAACTGGTCCACACCGGCGGCTACGAACGGTCGGAGGAAGTCTTTTCAGAAACGTTGCGCGAACATCAGGCCCGGCGGCAGAGCCTGGAGGTCGTGATGACGCCAGAGCTGGAACGTTTGCTGGACGCGGGGCTTGAGAACGTGGACCGGGCCGTGACCACTGCCGAGTTGCGTGATCGGTCGTGATCTCCCGCAATCAGTCCAAAGGCGGTGCGCGACTTGGACAACTACTGCGAGCACATCGCGGCGAACGATCCTCCACACCGCTGATTTCCTGGCCCAGCATCGTGAAATCGGGAGGTAGATTCGCAAGACGGCTCGGCGTCACGCTCAGATTCGGTAGTTCGTCGTGCCCAGGTTCCGCAACTACCTGATCTTCTACCAACCTTGGGAAGATACGATCTTGGTCATCCGCATCCTCCACACCGCGCAGGATTGGACGCGTTACTTTCCAACTTCAACTGGCACGACAGTGTAGGTTTACCCGATTGCCGTCGGTTCATTCGCCACATGAAAGGCATGCCGTCGCTTCCGCGACGCCGCTGCTGACGGTTCAAGCGTGTTCAACCGGCAAATACTTTCTGGATTTCCTCCGTTCGGACGAGAACGACATTCACGCCCTCGCGAAAGGCCGCCGCGAGCGCCGGAGAAAAGTACAGACCAGGAGAATAGCACCAGAGTGAAGGTCTGTGGCCCTGTCGTCCATTCCACGCGGCTGCGGAATAGATTTCACGGTCCTATCACATATTGCTACGGCCGAACCGGACCACAAACAGCTTCACTTTGCAGCTCCGGATGGCCGGGGTGACATGCGGATAATCCGAGGATCAGACATTTTCCGAATTGACATGAGGCCCGACTCGTCTGGAAATACGCCTATGAACCAATCGACAACACCTGATCAACTCACTTCACGCCGCGATTTCCTCAAAGCTTCCGGCACTATCGTTGCCGCTTCCGCCCTGGCGGGAGTCGCCATCCCGCATGTCCACGCGGCGGGTAGCGATCTCGTCCAGGCCGCGCTGATTGGCTGCGGTGGCCGCGGCACGGGCGCGGTCGCGAATGCGCTGAACACCAGCAAGCAAGGCCCCATCAAGCTCGTGTCCATGGCCGACGTGTTCGACAACAGGCTCAAGGGCAGCTTTGAGACGCTGAACAAGAAGTATTCGAGCCAGATGGAAGTGACGGACGACCGGAAGCACATCGGCTTCGACGGCTACCAGAAGGCGATGGATCAATTGAAGCCGGGGGATATTGTGATCCTGACGACTCCGCTGGCATTTCGCTGGGTCCATTTCGGTTACGCCATCAAGAAGGGATTGCACGTCTTCATGGAAAAACCCGTCACTGCCGATGGCCCCACATCCCGCCGCATGCTGAAACTCGCGGAGGATGCGGCGGCGAAGAACTTGAAGGTCGGAGTTGGATTGATGTCCCGCCACAGCCGCGCGCTCCAACAACTTCATCAGCGGATCCAGGACGGCGAGATCGGCGACCTGATGCTCCTGCGTGGCTACCGGATGCAAGGATTGCTCGGATCGGCGTTCTCGGAGAAATGGCCCGGCACACCCAGCGAGTTGTTGTGGCAGATTCAACGCTTCCACAGTTTCCTATGGGCGAGCGGCGGCGGCTACAGCGACTTCAACGTCCATCACATTGATCATCTCTGCTGGATGAAGAACGCCTGGCCCATCAAAGCCCAGGGCATCGGTGGACGGACTTATCGCGGTAATAATGTGGACCAGAACTTTGACAGTTATTCGGTGGAATACACTTTCGCGGACGGGGCCAAATTGTACATGGACGGGCGCTGCATGGTTGGAGCCCATCCGATCTATTCCAGCTACGTGCATGGCACCAAAGGCATGGCGATCGTGTCGAAGAACGGTGATTGTGGGCTGCCTTCCAGCACCTACAAAGGCCAGAATCCGGATCGCGATAATCAGCTTTGGATCTCACAACTCCCTCCCGACCAGCGCGACCCATACGAAAACGAATGGGAAGATCTCATGGCTGCCATCCGCAATGACACGCCCTACAGCGAGGTCAAACGCGGTGTTGAAGCCAGCGTGGTCACTTCCATGGGACGCATGGCGGCACACACCGCCCAGGAGATCACGTACGACGACTTCCTCAATTCCACCCATGAGTATGCTCCCGGTGCGGACAAGTTCACGATGGACAGCCCGGCCCCGCTCCAGGCGGATGCCGACGGCAAGTACCCAATCCCCCAACCCGGCATCTGCAAGAACACCGAATATCCGGTAAAAGCCTGATCTGCGCAGAAGCTGTTGCCCGGTTCAATCCGGGTAAATGAGAAGGTGGAGTTTTCTGCTCACGGAGTAATGAGCAACCACGCTCAGAAGCAGATCGAGTGAATGTGGATTTGGCATCAGGCGCATCTCCGGAAGGAGATGCGCCTTTTGTATAGGCTAGGTCTTCAGTAAGCGGTGATGGACGCCTTCTTTTCGAACTCCTCAATCGTCAGCTTCCCTTTGGCGAAGGATTCAGCATCAGACTTTTTCACGCGGATGGTCATGGAGCTCATTCCGTGGGACGCTGCGCGATCATCACGGAAGACGGTGATCACATCCTTGTTCGACTTCGCGTTCTGCCTGTTCGGGAGCTTGGCTTCCTCATCCGGCCTCGTGGAATACTTCTGAATCCGGCGCACTTCAGGGCCCGCAACCTGCCCGGAACCGCTGATTGCCACAGTGATCCACTCATCGCCCTTTAACTGACGGAGTTTGGACGCGTTCTTCAGAACTTCGAGCAGATCGCGTTTCAGGTCAGCCACTTGTTGAGCATCATACTCAACGGCAGGCTCGACTGGCGGCGGAGGCACGGGCGCCCCACGACGGCGTCCACCCTTGCTGCCAAAGAGTTCCTCGCGTGCCTGTTCCCACTCCGAATCCTCGGGTTCAGCTTCCTTCACTTCCCGTGCCTTTGGCTCGGGCGGCGCAACGAGGGGGAACTTCACATTGAGCATGAAGAGCGCTCCGTAGCCTTCCAGGTAGATGCTCTGCGGTCCGCGCGGACCGCCGAGTTTGGAGACCACGATGCCCATGGCCCAATCCCGATCTTCGCGCGGATTCTTTCCCTGCCCGGTGGCTTTGTTCAGGAGTCGTGTCATCACGGTCAAATCCTCCTGCAAATTTGCCTGACTCTCCGGATCAGGAGTTCGACTTCGGATGATCAACGGAGCAGATCCGGTTCGTGGCGGTGCCATCAGCAAGTGGTCCCGCGCCACCGCGAATGCGCCGGGAAAATCAATGTTCAACTCGCCGTCGAACTCTGTGTTGATCGCATTCTGTGCCAGTTCAAGGGCATGACCGGCCACTGCCGTCGCCTTGTCCGCCGCAGCCCTGGCGGCGTTCTGAATTTCTTTGGAGTGACGCTCAATGGCGCGAACCTGCTTTTCCACTGCCCGCGTCTGATGTTCGGCATCCTGGGCAGGTTGTTCACCATCGCGGGTGACAGCCTCAACACGGTCGGCGGGTGGTGCTACAGGTTCAATGGCGGCGTGGCTCGAAATCGAAACCATGGCGGCGAACAGAGGGATGAGATGGTTCTTCATAATTTCCTTTCCGTTTTCGGCCACGTTGAGGATCACAGCGTTTGCAATCGTGACAAGCGCTGCCGCAAGCGTGGCAAATGTTTTGATGAGAGTGATGAATGTGTTCATGATATTCCGAGGATGGCCCTGGTTTAGGGAGCGAACCTATTGAGTTTCCGAAGGCGAGTAGGAGATCAACTGGCCAAGCTGGTCTTCGTTGCGTTGAAAACGGTTGTCAGCAACAACCGCGACCGTCTCCAGGTTCTGTTTCAATCGCGAGTATGCGGCCAGAGTTTTCTGTTCAAGTTGTTTGATCAGCACCACCGTGGCCTCACGGTCTTCGGAGCGCTCATTGCTGACTGACTCGGCAAGCCCTGAAAGCAACTGGCGTGTCTCCTGCATTTGAGCCGCGTTCTGTTGGGCAGCCCAAATCTCAACGGAGCCTCGAAGTTCGCGTCGGAATGCATTCGTCGCGGAAGAACCATCCGGGGAGAGGGCTGCGGCCAGGTCGCTGCGCATCTCCTGTTGAAGTTGCTCGCGGAGCGTTGGAACAATCCGCGCCTGAAGAACGTCCAGATCCTGTTGAGCTCGTGTGGCACGGCCAAGACCTAAACCGGCTCCGAGAATCAACATCGCTGCTGCGCCCCATTTCAGGAAGGACGCCGGCTGGGTGTACATTCGAGGCATTGGACGGACCTTGGCTTGCGCTGGCGCGCTGAGGATGGACATGGTTGCCTGCCACTTCGTCACAGCGGCCTGGCACCGGGAGCAGCTCCGCAGATGCGATTCGGCTTCGGCATGAGTGGTCGGGTCGAGTTCCTTGTAGAGAAAACTCATCCATTGAGTGCGGTCGGGGTGGTTCATAAATTCAAAAGCTGGTTCCGCGGACGATTCGTGGATCCGGTGCAAATGGGCTGCGTTTCGTGGATCGTCGGATCAAGCATATCCGCCAACTGATCCATGGCCTCCGCCATGCGCGACTTCACCGTGCCTTCCGGGATCCCAAGCACATCGGCGATCTCGCGAAACTTCAAATCTTCATAATGCCTGAGAACAACCACGCTCCGGTAACTCTCGGAAAGACGCATCAGCGCCTGACGAACGAGTTCCGCGCGTTCTTGATGGATAGCATCCTGCGCCGGAGTCCTAGCTGATTGGTCGTTCAGGGGCAATGCGTCGGCAGCATCGCCTTCAAGGAGTCCGTCGAGTGAGGTCTCAGGCCGGCGTTGGAGCCGGCGGATTTCGTCGTAGCAAAGATTCAGGGCGATGCGCCAAACCCATGTGGAGAATTTCGCGGTAGGCGCGTAATCGGAACGCTTGGAGAAAACACGGGCAAACACCTCTTGACTGAGATCTTCAGCGCGGTGCGTATCCCCCGTCATCCGCGAGCAAAGCGCCCGGATTGGGCCTTCCCAGCGTTTCACAAGCTGTGCGAATGCCGTCGAATCTTCCTGAGTCTGGACGCGCCACATGGCTTGCTCATCACTGATGGTGAACAACGTTTGCAGCACGGCAAAGGGGGAGGTCCGCATACGTTATCTCGGCTCCGGGTCGCGGAACCTGTTTCGTAATTTGCGGCTGTTGTTGGTCATGCGTCGATTCTTTTGAGAACCCGTCCGCTCAAGACGGCTCATCAGTAGAACGCGGAGGATCACGATTTGGTTCGGAAAATCTTTAAGAAAAGATTTCGAACCGGCAGCTCGACGAGGGAAAATATACCAAGGTGACCGTAGCGAGTTGGAGCACTCTCGTTGAACGGAGAATTTAACCTCCGGCAAACACCGGGCGAAAACCGGCTTCGCTCAAGATGCGGGCGACTTCCGTGCGCTTGTCCCCCTGGATCTCGATCCGTCCTTCCTTGACGGTGCCTCCTACGCCACATGATTTCTGCATCGCTTTGGCGAGTTTCTCCTTTTCCGGCAAACCGATGCCTACGAAACCTGTGACGACCGTTACAGTCTTTCCACCGCGATGAGCCGTGTTACGAAGGATGTCCACCCGTCCTCGGTTCTTTCGTGGTGCAGAGGAATCTGTCACCGGCTGGCAGGCATCCTTGCCAGGCTGAATTTCGGGAGCTGGTGGGAGCCCCTCGCTGCTCAATCCCGCAAAAGGATTCTGCCCGAAACTTTGAAGATTGCTGATTGGTATGCGTTTGCCGCCACTCATGGCCACGCATTCTTTGCGGAATGCGCGGCCGGATGCAAACCCTGACTCCCGGCAGATGGGGATTTCAACGAACGTCGCGTCAGGAACCCCGCCGAGAGGTCGCCTGCGCGGCCTTTGGCTTCTCCTTCTTCGGCTTCTTGACTTCTTTTTTCTGACTGTTGTTTCCTTTGGCCATAATGAACTCCTGGTTGATGTTGAAGCCTAGTTATGCTGACTTGATGGAATTTTACAACAACGGATAATCCTTGATGGAGATGAACGGTTGTTGTGGGGCGCTTACCTGGCTGGCCTGTATTTTGCCGGACGAGAATTGGCGCGAAGCTGCCCCCATGAACCGTGCCTCCTCTCCTCCATTCCGAGCACGGAGGGTGGGAGAGGAGATGCTCAGGTTCAAGGTCCCAATGCGCGATTCTGAAATCGTGGAGCCCCCATGAATCTTCCCGTTTGAATCGAGGCAGCATGAGAAAGGGTTTCCCTGATCAGAGCGGCGTGTTATCTCTCCCTGCACCCGGATACGATGCCACCACCGAGTCAATTCGCCTGCCATGAGTGATCGAGTAAGAGAGCTGGTCGAGACGCATACGGTGGGATCACGCACACGCGAATGGATTGTCCGGGCAGAACAGTGCCCCGCGCTGAGGCTGCATCACATCAGGCACGTCGGTATCGCCGACGCCGCCGTGCCTTATGAAATGGTGCGGACAAACTTGAGTGGCAGCTACATGCTGGCGTGTGTCTCCGGTTCAGGACGAATCCTGCTGGATGGACGCTGGCAGGTATGTGGCGAAGGCTGGGCCTGCCTGGCACCACCCCATGTGCTGCATGCATTCCACGCGGTTCCTCGAACACGCTGGGGATTTTGCTGGGTGCGCTATGAACAGCCGGATGAACAGAAGCCTGTCATTTCCTCCGCCTCACCAGTGCTGGCTCGATTCAATGGAAGACCGTTGCATTCAGCGATCCAGGGTCTTCACGACGAAATGACCGTCAAGGCGGACCCGATCCTGGTCCAGCATTGGGTCGAACTGATACAAGGCTATGTCATTCGCTTCGCGCAACCTTGGCATGTGGATGACCGACTGTGGCATATCTGGGAAGCCGTGGATCGGCAGCTTGCCGAGCCTTGGACACTCGAAAAACTCTGCCGCCTTGCCCATTGCAGCAGCGAGCATCTCCGGCGCTTGTGCCGCCAGCAACTTGGCAGGAGCCCCATGCACCAGGTGACCTATCTTCGTATGCGTCGCGCGGCCAGCCTGCTCGCTTCGACGAACGACAAGATCGGAACCATTTCAGAAACCATCGGATATCAGAATCCATTTGTGTTCTCGAACACGTTCAAGAAATGGATCGGCTGGCGGCCTTCAGAGTACCGCAACCATGGCGAGCGAACCAGGAGTGGCGTCGAGACCGCGCACTTAAATGGCTGATCAGAAGCCGCTGCGGTCGCGCTCCCCCGTTCACGTCTTGCATCTGCACCCCGACACTTTCCTGAATTCGTCGTCCATCCCGAGGACTCCTCAGTATCTCAAGTACCGCAGAAGGTTCGACAGGTCGGAGTGCCGGGCGGCGGCGGATTTAACAGGGCACCGGGTTGGCCGGCTTCATTGTAGGGATTGGCCAGAGCGGCGAGGATGAGTTTCAGCGGGGCCAGGTCGTTCCTGGTGCTGGCGGCGGTGAGGGCGGCTTCCACCTCGTGATTCCGTGGAATCACCGCCGGATTGTGCGCGTTCATGAGACGGACCACTTCCTCGATGGACTGGGGTTGCCGGGACAGGCGTTCGGTCCAGCGCTGGTGCCACGAAGTGAACGCGGCATCGGAGAGGTGTCTCGGTTCCACGGTGGCGTGGGGGCGCAGGTTCCGAAAGGTGTGGGTGTAGTCAGCCTGGGTCCGGTGCATCGCACGGAGGAGTTCCTCCACAAGGGAGGCGTCGTCCGGTTCGGCGGTGAACAGCCCGAGTTTGCAGCGCATTGCCGCAAGCCAGTGCCGTCGAAAACGATCTTGGAAAGACTCAAGCGCCGCATTGGCGACGGCAAGGGATGTTTCCGGCTCCTTGTGCAGGATAGGCAGGAGGGCCTCGGCAAAGCGGGCCAGATTCCAGGCGGCAATACGAGATTGCTGGCGGAAGGCGTAGCGGCCCTGGTGGTCGATGGAGCTGAACACGGCCGCCGGATCGTAGGCATCAATGAAGGCGCATGGACCGTAGTCGATGGTTTCCCCCGACATCGCCATGTTGTCGGTGTTCATGACCCCATGCACGAAACCGACCCGCATCCAGTGAGCGATGAGGGAGGCTTGACGTTCCATTACTTCCTCCAAAAGTCCCAGCGCCGCCTGGTCGGAGTCCGTGTGGTGCGGAAAGTGGCGTCGGATCGTGTGGTCAGCAAGCACGCGCAGGGCGTCGGTATCGCCAATCGCGGCGAAGTATTCGAAAGTGCCGACGCGGATGTGACTGGCGGCGACGCGGGTAAGGACCGCGCCGTGGAGGAGTTCCTCCCGGAAGACCGTTTCGCCAGTGCCGGCCACGGCGAGACTGCGGGTCGTCGGAATGCCGAGTGCGTGCATGGCCTCGCTGATCAGGTATTCGCGCAACATGGGACCGAGGGCGGCCCGACCATCGCCACGCCGCGAATAGGGAGTGGGCCCGGCGCCCTTCAATTGAATGTCGAACCGATCGCCCGAGGGCGTCAGGTGTTCTCCCAATAGGATGGCGCGTCCGTCGCCAAGCCTGGTCAGGTTGCCGAACTGGTGTCCGGCATAAGCCTGGGCAATGGGATCAACACCGGCGAACATCTGGTTGCCGGTGAAGTGTGCCGCCGCGTCCGGTCCGCTGAAGGCGGCAGGGTCGAGCCCCATCGATCGAGCCAGTGAGCCGTTGAAGAGAACCAACCTCGGGGAGCCGACCGGCGTGGGGTTCACTCGGGTGTGGAATGCTCCCGGCAGCCGGGCATAGGAATTGTCGAAACGCCAACCAGCCTCGAGGTCGGCAGGTTTAATGGGTTGGTTCATGGAGTAGAGCGGGTGCGAAGTGAGCGAGTTTGGCGGAAAAGCTCCCAGACTACACTGTTTCATCCTTCATCACGCTGGCATTAGTAGTTGGAGTTCCGACAGAAAATCAAGG
This sequence comes from Verrucomicrobiales bacterium, assembly GCA_005777315.1. Lineage (GTDB taxonomy): Bacteria > Verrucomicrobiota > Verrucomicrobiia > Limisphaerales > F1-12-MAGs170 > F1-120-MAGs170. The sequence goes on along the minus strand of SXMN01000057.1, from coordinate 1,112 downwards.
TGGCTGGACAGTGAACATCGTTACAATTTACATTTCGCTTCGCGCATGACTCCTCTCACCCTGCCTCACGGCTACTCCCGCATCAAGGTGGTGAAAAGTTTTCAGGAGCTTGTCACGACCTCTTTTCAAGACGGCATCAACGCACTCTGCTGGCAACGCTCGCTACCCGGCGATTTCGGCGAAGTCGTGGAAAAACTTGGTGCCGGCGAAGGGGTCATCACGCTCGACGACACTCTGCTCCGCAGTCTGCCCGTGAGCACGGCGGGGAGCGCTGCCATCGACATTCTCATTGAAGACCAGCGTCTTCTCCTGGAACACAACCTCGACCCAATCCTCAACTGCATCCACGGCTACCCACGCGATGAAGATCCGGGGCCGGTGCCCACGGATGTTTTCTCCTTCCACGCAGACAGCGCCCCGGTGGAAGCCGATACCTGGCTTTGCACCTATCACGGACCGGTGAGCGAGGGGCTGCGCAACGATGAAGCGCAAAAGCGAGTGGACATCCCGGAAATCCGCGCTGAACTGCTAAAGCGTTTCGGCGGGGATGATGATGCCGCTTTCCGCGAATACTTGAATGATCACTGCTACGATCTCCATTACGCCGCAGTCCCGCTGGCGCAGCCTTTTTCCTTTGGCCTGGGCAACCTCTGGCGCATCGCCGTGGATTATCCCGGCAGTCCCGTCCCGCCGTGCATCCATCGCGCTCCTGCCCCCCCTCTTGGCCAACCACCGCGGTTGCTGCTGATCAGTTGAGTTGGAGAAGGCACCTTGCCCCCAAGCGTGAAGAGGCGCTGAGCACACCGCCACCGACCCGACTGCCTGGTTCAAAAGTCCGATGCTGGTCGGTATCCCAAACATAGTCCTGAATGAACATCACGCCTGATGCATGGCAATCATGCCTCTTCAAGTCCGAACGCAGAAATGCCTGTGTCAGATCTATTCCTTGGAGTTCAAAGAAACGCTGACGATGGACGCTCTTTCAAAACTCCCACGTTACGACGAGGCCAAGGCTTGTCGGAGCGGCTGGAGACAAGAAAAACGCCGCTTGGGCGACTGTCTCCCCGATTTTCACGGGAGCCGTCCGCGCTCCGCCGTTCGCGCCGTGTTTT
>SXMN01000056.1 GCA_005777315.1 Verrucomicrobiales bacterium | reverse complement strand
GGCAATCCTGCCAACATTTGATCCGCATGCGCGATGGACATGCGCCAATCCAATCAGAGTCCACAGCGGCGCGCCACCAAATTCATTCCATCTCCTTGCCCTCAAACTTCATTCCACCCTCCTTGTCGAGGGCCATGTGTGGCAGGCAACCCGCCCCAGGTTCGATCTGGACAAACCATGCGGCTTGACGTGGACGTGCAGAATCTCGGCATTGCCAAGGCGCAGGGAGTGGTCGTCGAAGTGTTCGCTATTGGCGCGGTCGGAAAGCTCGGCCCGCTCGTTGGACGCGCGGTGCTGGCCAACCTTGCCGCCTTGGACACAGCGACCGTGGCTGTCACGCTGGACACCGGCAAATTTGATTCGACCACCCAAGCCCTCTCGGTGGTGTTGGATCGGGCGGAGCGCATCCTCGAACGCAACGACCGTAACAACAGCGCTTCTCTCAGGATCGCGGTCCTGCCTCCGATTCTTCAGGTGACGAACTCTCTGTTGAATGGAGGTTCCAGGCAGTTGTCCTCGTTGACCTCTGTTTCGTTCAACTTCAATCGTGATCTCCGGACGAACGTGGCCGTGAGTGGCCTTGTCGTGACGAGCCTCAACACCGGCGAGATAATCCCGACTCAGCTCATGGCAGTCGAAGTCAATGTCATGCCGCGCCGGGTGACGTGGACGTTCCCCGGGCTCCCAGGCGCGAGCCTCGTACCTGGCGAATACGAAGTCCGGCTGAAGGCGCGCTCGGTGACCGATACTGCGGGCAACGTCCTGACCCGCGATGAAGTCATCCGATTCAAAGTCACCCCGGGAGACGCCACGGCGGACGGTCGAACCAACGAGCTGGATTATCTTTTCGTCTGGCGCCAGATCAGGAAACTGGAAAACCAACGCGACCGCTCGGCCGACGTCAACGGCGACGGCAAAGTGGATGCCGCCGACCTCGAATGGGTCAAACGCAATTTTGGCAGCAGCGGCGCTGAACGACCGGCAGCACCCCTTGTGAACCCGTGAAGATCCGCCACCTTTCCCTGCCAGTCCGGTCCAGACTCGTGGCTGGCGTCGTTGCGTGCTGCATTGCCCTGTGGCTCTCGAATGCCTTTTCACAATCCAACGACACTCCCCCGACACTTCAAACCATGCCGGTGACCGCCACGCTCAAGCTCGATCACACGCGGCTGAAGCCGGGCGAAAAGACCGTGCTCCGGGCTTTCGGACTTGTCACACCCGGAGTGATTTCAGATTCGGATCAGATCTTTTCATGGAACGTCGATTTGCTTGTGTTCGATTCGACGGTCGCCCGAATCGATGCGGCAGGACTGCTCCGCCCGGCGTCCGACCGGGATCCAGCGACGTCCTCCGCGGGCACTCCAGACGGGGCGGACCTGCGCGGGATTCGCGATACGTTCCTCAACTTCCCGGCAGCGGGCCGCACAGAAGCAGTCGAATTGTTCTCAGTTCCGGTCATCGCCACAGGATCGGGTGTTGCCCGGTTCCGTCTTCTGCCCGGCTCGCGCGGACTCGCACTCGAGAGCGATTTCCTCGTCGTTCCATTGGGGGATGGTCCGATCGTGGAAGGCGCCGATTACACTGCCGCCAACGTTGTGTTGAACGTGGAGAATGTTTCCATCGAGCCGCCGCTCCTTGCCATTTCACTCACGCCTGGAGGCAAAGTGCGGATTGAGACCACGTTGCCAGCGGGCGTCCAGTGGGTGATCGAGATGTCCGGGAACATCAGCTCCGGCGCCGTGTGGTCAGCACTGCCTGGGGGCATTACCGTGGAAGGACGATACAGCGTGGATGTCGATGGTCAGGGTGGCCAGCAGTTTTTCCGTGCCCGTCAGTCTGCTCAGGCCATGCCGTCCGGATACTGAAGTTACACGGCAATCTACTTCACGTCAGCCGCCCGCCTCTCCCATTCTTCTTTCTCGGCGGATTTCCCCAGCTTCTCCGCCAGTCCGGCGAGTTTACGATAGATCGTCGGCAGATCGGCGTAGTCGGGAAAGGTTTTCGCCAACCGCTGCGCAGTACGGTAGGCGTCATCCCATTTCCGAAGCCCTTCCAGTTGCTCCGTGATCCGCAGGAAGAGACGCAGTTGCTGCAGCGCCGTAGGTCCCTGCTCCAGGGCAAGCTGGTAATTCTGCACCGCCTTCTCAGGTTGTTCAGTACCGGTGTAAAGATCTCCGAGTTTCTCCAGGAGCACCGGACTTGTCCGCGTTGGCTCCACTTGATTCAACAGGTCGATGTATTTCGCCACAGGATCGCCGAGCAGGACGTTCTGGTTCACTGCGCGTAACAGGGACCATTCGATCAGACGACTCTTACGCTTTTCAAGATCCTGATGCAGCACGTGCGGGGCGTTGCCGAACGGACGGTACAGCGGATCACCAACCACTGTGGTCTGCCACGAGATCGAACCCTGCGAGGCATAGGCCGCTTCACCAAAAGTGAATCCGAACATCAACAGCCTCGAAAAAAAGATTCCCACATCCGGCGTGCCTTCCAGATACGGTTCTTCCACGCAGCCCATCGTTGCGGCCACTCCGCGATCCAGCAACGGACCCGCCCAATGCGCGGAAGCGGATCTCAAAGTCATCGCGCTGTAGGAATGCAAATGATACGCGATAGCACCAGGCATGAATTCTACTTTCGGGCGAGTAAACGGACCCGATACGTGCTGATCGTACCAACCGGCATACAGCGCAATCTGACTCATCGGAAAGGCTGCTGAAAAAGTTTCAGCGTTCGTGTCCATCGTGGTCTCAAACCCTGCGTGTCTCGCCATCTCCGCTGATCGACGAATCCAGTCATCGCCTGGTTTGTAGGGACCATTGGTCAATCCACGAATGTCGAAATACGCCCTGCCCCAGACTCCGTCCCGCTCGGCATGGAGCGCTTTGTCCACAAGACCGCGAGCAATCGCGGGAGTCGGGCCATCGAGTCGCGCGACGAGCAGGATTCCATTGGTTGGATGCAGCGCCGCGGAATTGGTGGACCCGTGGGTCCAATTCCGCGCGGGGCCATACAGGGGAAGATTGGCACGCATCATTGGCAGTAGCGCCAGCTCGCTATCGACGGCCGCATCGTTACGCCGGACGGATTCCCTCAAGCGCTCCATTCCCTCCTCTGCAAGCGCCGGTTCATTCCTGATCTTCAACGGCACACCCCAGCAGAGCACTGCGTATCGGATGTGGGCCGTGATCGGACGAGGGTCTCTCTTCTCCGTCGATGCCGCGAGGTCATTGGTGCGAAAAGACAGGTGCCTGGCATTCTCCAACCATGCTGCCAATGGCTGTTGAATCTTATCACGAAAATCGGTTCGTGAAATCGCCTCGGACGCAGGCATGGCAAACCCAACGACCTGTTCCTTTGGAACATTGCGAAGTCTTGCGTAGTGCTCGGCTACCTCTTTGGACTCAGGCACCGCTTTGTTGTAAACCACCACCGCCTCAGCGCCCCTATCAGCGGCAGCGCCTTCATCAGGAGCCGCGCAACACATCGCAGTCCAGGTGACCAGCCATGCCCTGAGAAATAATCGCGTGTTCATCGCATCTCTCACTCACTTCACTTTTCGATCAAAACTTTGAGACCATCGAAAGCCAGCTCGATTCCCGCAGGCATCTCCGCCTGATCCACATCATGGTCGTAGTCATGTGTCAGGTGTGTGAAAAATGTGCGTGGCGCTCCAATCCGGCGCGCGGCTGTGAGTGCCTCATCCAAACACATGTGCGTCCAGTGCGGCTCCCGTCGGAGCGCATCCAGCACCACCACCTGGGTGCCCCGCACTTGAGCGATGACATCGGGTGGCACCTCTTTGCAGTCGCTCATATACGCTAGTCGTTTGCTGCCGTTCTGTTCGAACAGGTAGCCGTTCACCGGCGCTTTTCCATGCGGCAATAAAAGCGGTGTGATCCGGAGATCGGCAATCTCGAACGGGCCATCCACAATACGAGGGTTCGGAACAAAATACGTCTTCGGGATCGGCCCGCCATGGAATGCGTAGTCAAACACACGGCGCAGATCAGCCATCGTCTCCGCGCTGGCATAAACCGGCAATGGTGCGCCGCCGCGAATTTCGCAAAACCGACGGCAATCATCGAGACCCATGATGTGGTCCGCGTGTGAATGGGTGAAGATCACCGCATCGAGCCATCGAATCCCCTCGCGCAACATCTGGATGCGGAATTCAGGCGTTGTATCCACGACCAGTTTGACCTTGTCCGTCGCAACGTAAATGGAAGGCCGCGTGCGATGATTCTTCGGATTCGCGATGAAAGACGGCGGATATTCTTTCGCGAGGACTGGAACCCCTTGCGAGGTTCCCGTGCCGAGAAAAGTGAATGAGAAGGACATCAAAGAATGGAGATCCATCAAATGATCTCACCATGATTGCCGCGGTTCCAGCCGGGCAGTGTTCTGATCTTAATCTTGTCCATGCTCCTAATCCTTGTCTCTGAGAGCTCTTGATTAAGCTGAGGAGCCGGATCAGGCCACTTTCTCCAGCCGCGCCAGCATCCATGAAGCAATGACATGCGCCGGACGCTATCAAGCCGGCCGGTTCACCGCAAGAAACGCCCACAATAGAAACACGCGTGCTTCTGAAACATTCATTTTGCAAAGCCCGAAGTGCCCGGTCAGTTGTCAGCAGTTGCGCGAGCATCCTCCCCATGCAAATCTCCCGCGCGTGAAACTGGCTGTCCACATCCTATTATTGGCAAGTGCCCTCGTTCTGCCGCCGCAGTTGCGCGCGGCACCGTTCGATCACTCTCACACGAATTTCTCACAGGTACTCAGTCGCATCGTGAAGGACGATCTGGTTGATTACTCCACTCTCAAAACCGATCAGATTTCGCTCGAACGCTACCTGGATCAACTTGCTCAAGTTCCGGAACCGGTCTTCACGAAGTTCAGCGAGAAGCAAAAGATCGCATTCCTCATCAATCTCTACAACGCCTCCACCCTTCAACTCATCGTCCGCCACTATCCGATCAAAAGCACAAAGGAAATTGGCTCCTGGCTGACCGGCCCGTTCGATCAGAAGACGGTTCGATTCATGGGACGCAGCCTGAGCCTGGGCGACATCGAACACCACGTTCTCCGCCGCAATCATGACGAACCTCGTTTCCACTTCGCCATTGTGAGCGCCGCCATTGGGTTCCCTCCACTCCGCCATGAAGCTTACCAGGACGCGAAGCTTGACGAGCAAATGGATGATCAGATCCGGCGTTTCCTGCGACAGCCTTCAAAAAACCGCATCGATCTTTCCGGCCGGATGCTGCACCTGTCCAGGATCTTCAAATGGTACGAAAAGGATCTCAACCGCAAAGCCGGGTCGCTAACTCAGTTCGTGGTAAACTATCTCGACACCGACATTGCCGAAACGATCCGCGGCAGCAGATTTGAAATCACCTACACTGATTTCGACTGGCTGTTGAACGACAGCGCTAGTACTGCCGCTCTTAAACGTTGAGTTCACTCATGACGTGGCAAACGCTGGCCACGATGAGGTGAATCGCCAGCGCTTTGTCGAGACGTTGGGCGAGCTTTGCGCCAAGACGGGCTGGCAGGCTCGCGCCTGTCGGGATCAGCCGGGCGGAATCAACCAGGGCAAATCTCTCGCCCCATGCAAGAGGCGAATGAGCAGAACGCCATCGGCTCGATCTTCGTAAAACAGAAGATAGTTTGGGAATGGCTGGATGACCCATTTGCGGACGCTCGGCGCATGGCGGAATCCTGCCTTCGACCCAAGCTGAGGATGTGTCGCGAGCAATGTGAGCGCACGCTCGACCGCGTCACAAAAACGTTCGGCCGCGTCCGGGTTCACCTCGCTGAACTTGGTAATGATCTCAGCGTAATCCGCGAGGAAAAGCGAACCCTTGAGCAATTCAGCCGGCACGCGTCTTCCTTGCGATGGCGCGGACGGAGTCCAAGTCCTCGCGCGTCAGCGGCGTGATTGGGCCTTGCAAACCCTCCAGCACCTTGCGTTCGAACCATGCCTCCTCCTGCATCTGACGCCGGGCGGCGGCCTCGACGAAATCGCTCGCGGACGCAAACGTTCCATTGCGGATGCTTTGTTCGATGTAGGCCTCCAGTTCCGGCGGCAAGGTCACGTTCATAGTGAGGCCAACTTAGATGAATCCAGGCGTCAGTTCAACGCCACGTTTCGCCACGTTTCGCCACGTTTCGCGATGCCGGCCCCCGACTCACGGACAAATCTCTTCAACGCGATCGCTGTCCAGTCATCGGTGCTGACACACTTTGCGACGCATGAGGTTCTCATGCGGACTCTGAATGCCCTCCGGGTCGCTCGTTTCGCAGCAAGGAAATTTCCCGAAAGCCGCGACCCTTTCACGCGGTTCGCGGACGGAGAGAAACGGCTTTACTCTCCCCGAAGAAATCCAGTAACTCCGCACCCATGATTCCACGGAGCACCCTTTCCTCAAGGCAATCGGTTTTCCGCCAGAGCATTCTGGTCGGAATGATTGCCATCACTCTCTCCCGGTCATTCGCGGCGGAGCCGCAAGCGGTTCCCATCTCTTCCAGCGATCAATTGTATGCACCGGAGAACCTCATCAAGGTCGAGATCACCGTGGCGCCCAAAGACTGGGACAAACTGCGCTTCTCGTGGCGCGGGGAAGCGATGGAGGAGAAGGACGGAAAATGGGTGGCCACGAAATCGGATTATGAGTACGTGTCGGGCGAGGTCACGATCAACAGCGTCAAGGTCGGCAAAGTCGGGTTGCGCAAGAAAGGATACTTTGGTTCGCTCTCCGCCCAGCGCCCTTCGCTCAAACTGAAGTTCGACGAGTACGTCAAAGGACAGCAATTCGTCGGTCTCGATGAACTCACCCTGAACAACAACCGCCAGGATGCCTCCCTGCTCCGGCAATACCTCGCTTACATGTGGTTCCGGCGGGCCGGACTGCACGCGTCTCGCTGCAATTTCGCGCGCGTGTTCGTCAACGGGAAATACCTCGGCATCTATTCGAACGTGGAAGCCGTGGACAAGGCCTTCCTTAAGCGAAACTTCGATTCCACCAAGGGCGCGCTCTTCGAAGGCACTGATCAGGATTTCCAACCCCAGGCCGTCGAAGCCATCGAAGCCAAGACGGACAAGAAATCACCCGATCGCTCCAAGCTTCGTGAACTCGCCAGGCTGCTGCAGAACTTCGAGTCCGTGGATATGGAAAAGCTCGGCGAGCTGGTGGACTTGGACCGGTTCATGAAGTTCTGGGTTGCGGAGATGTTGCTCGGCCATTGGGATGGTTACGCTGGCGGCAAGAACAACTTCTTCGTTTACGACAGTCCGAAGAGCAAACGCATTGACTTCCTTCCTTGGGGTACTGACCAGACATTCGACGACAGCAGCCCGTTCATCTCCGAGCCATCTCCCAGGATTACCCGCGGAGTCGGCCGGCTGTGCGCGGCACTTTACTCGAATCCTACCTACCGCCAACGCTATCTGAGCCTGGTGGCCAAACAGCTCGACGAGTGGTGGAAGACTACCGCGTTGCTCGCCGAGCTCGATCGGGCCACCGCTCTGATTCGGCCTCATATTCATCTGCGTCAAAGCGAATTCGATCAAGCCCTCACGGGTTTGCGTGAATACATCGAAAGCATTCCCCGCAAAGTGCGCGAAGAGTTGAAAAACCCGCCCGATCGCTGGGTGGTTAAAGTACCCCAGGAGGGACCGGAACTACCACCTTCAACCGGGCCGCAGGCGCCGCGCTGGGCAGGCTCGGTTAAGAGCGACTTCACAATCCCCTTCGGGCGCTACGACGTGGCCAAGCTGCATTCCCTGACCAACGGAACGTTCGAGTTCGAGTGGCGCGGCAAGCCGATCGACTTTCCGATCATGGTCGGCACCGCGGGTTACAAGGCCACTGACCCGTTCTGGTTTGAATCCTCCGAAGTGGCCATCGCCAGGACCTCGCCCACCACGGGACAGACGGTCTGGATTTACTTTGACATCGATCCCGGTCTGTTGACGTCCGGCCACGAGCTCAAGCTGCACAAGAGCCAGGTCGTCTCCTGGTTCGGCACCTTGCAGGCGGGCAAGGAAGGACCCATCAACCACGGAACCGTGGAGGGGACGCTGAAGGTCGGGCTGGTTGAAGTCGGAGGCGTGAAACAGATCAAGGGCACGATCGACGCTCATCTGGTTTCGGACCGCCAGAAGCTCGAGTTTTGAATTCAGTGAACCGGGTACTGCGGACGATACGCGCGGCCGTGTCAGTTCAAGAAAATCAGACCTATGATGGAAAGATCGTTACGATGGCTCGCGACGCTGGCTGCCGTCATTTGCAGCCACAATTTGGCATTCGCCCTCGACATTGTTCTGACGAATGATGACGGGTTCGAGTCCGCCTACACGCATGCCGTTTACCGCCAACTGAAGACGGCCGGACATCGGGTGATGATTTCGGCCCCGGCGCAGAATCAAAGTGCCAAAGGCACTGCATCGAGCTTCGGTCCGATTGCGCCGCTCATCCATGACACCCGTGCCGGTTCGATCAAAGCAGGTTCGCCGGGTTTGGGCTCACTGCCAGATAACGCGGACATCCATTACGTTGACTCCACTCCAGGCTGCTCCGTGCTTTATGCCCTCGACAAGTTGGTCCCCGAACGCTGGGGGAAGGGGGCTGATCTCGTGATCTCCGGTCCGAATTACGGTTACAACCTGGGGAGTGCCGCAATGGACTCCGGTACGATTTCGGCCGCCCGGTATGCAATTGGTCGTGGTGTGCCGGCAATCGCGGTCAGCAATGGACACAAGCCTACGAAATTCCGCGGTTATCAGGATCTGAAGGAAGGGAACATCGATTTTGAAATCGCCGACGTGGTCGTCCGACTGGTGGTTCAGCTCGAAACGCGAGCTAAGCAGGATCGGAAGCCGCTGTTGCCGCCGGGCGTCGGGCTCAATGTGAACATCCCGGCCTTTGCTTCTGGCGAGGGCGGGAAGCTCCGATTCGCGATGACACGGCTCGGTTTGCAAATGGGCGTGTACTTCAGTGAGGACATTTCACAGGATCCCAATGTCAAGGCCTTCGGCCTCGAAGTATCCGGCGGGTCCCGGCTTCTCGTTCGGCGGCATACTCAATCCGCCGAAACCACCCCTGCCGGTGGATACCGCGCCGGATACCGAATGGGTCGCCTTCTCGAAGGGCGACGTCACGATCTCGGTGATTCAGGGCATGCCTCAGGCGAGCACTCGAGAGGAGCGCGCCGTGAAGCGGCTGCTCAAGGGGCTTCCATTGCGGTGAGTGAAATGGAACCGCTTTCCTCCGTGCGCTGAACGACGGAGAAGGCGGAAACGTTGGCCAGCGAATTCATCGCGGACGACCAGAAGCAGCGGCGCTGGAAATAGGCCGACCCAAGTTCCGGCTCGAAGGAGGATCCACCAAGGTGGTCCTCGCGGCACGCTTGCGGGCTGCGAGGACACTGGCTGTGACCTGCATCGCGGAGCGTCTGGGGACGAGCGTGCGCGGCTACCTGAACCGAACTCATCCTGAACTTCGAAGTTCGGGGAGCACACCCGCCCCGGGTGTGGCTGGACGCGCCTCCCGGAGGGAGATCTCGACCGCTGCGGCAATGTCCAGGTCACACAGGCCACCCTCAGGCCCGTTCTCGTCGGCTTTGAGCAGGATGCGTGTGCGATTGACGTGCCGTCGCACATCGCTGCTTGCGGAGAATGTTCATCAACTTTTCTCGTTCTTGAGGAGCTAGCCGGATGCGGTATTTAATAGGCATCCACTCCAATTAGACATGCTTATCAAAAGTACAAGTACAAATTTATCCACCCATCAACTCACGGTTGACGAAGTACTAGCCATCAAGCAGCGAGAGCCGGTCAGACCCGTCATCCTGCTCACGGCATTCCCGCCAACTACCGTGCCATCTGCCATCGACCTGATCGTGATGAAGCCATTTATGCTCGTGACGCTGCGTGAAGCCCTGCACAAGATCCTTGGTGCATAGATCGCAGATGGCGATCTTGGAGATTGCTTTTAAATGCCTCCCAGTCACGCACCGGAAAACGAAGCATCCCGCATGATATTCTTGGAGTATCAATCCAGGGCCGAAATGGGCGACGCTCTGAGTCAATTCGCTTTGGGGAACTGCTATTACCATGGCACAGTAGTGGACAAAGATTTCGCGGAAGCGGTGAAATGGTTTCGCAAGGCCGCCGAGCAGAATCTCACGGAGGCCCAATTCATCCTGGGGAGATGCTACGCGAATGGTGAAGGAGTGGCGAAAGACTACACGGAAGCGGTAAAATGGTTTCGTGAGGCCATCGAGCAAAACTACCCCACCGCTCAGAATAGTCTGGTGAGCTGCTTCAGCCGGGGCCAGGAACTACAGAACCTATACCGGGAGGCGATTGAGTTTTTCCAGAAGGCTGGCGCAGAGAATTGCGCCGAAGCTCAATTCGCTCTTGGCTTATGCTACATCCTGGGGAAAGGAGTGGAGAAGAATTACACCGAGGCAATTAAGTTTTACCGTCAAGCCGCCCAGCAGAATCTCGCCGAGGCTGAACTCCACTTGGGGAGCTGCTTTTTCTACGGCACAGGAGTGGAGAGGAATTATGCTGAGGCCTATGCTTGGTTTTGCCTGGCTGCCAGCAATCCCCAGGGAACGGACGATGATCGTCGCATGGCAAAGGAAAAACGTGATTTTTCGGAGACAAGAATTCCAGTGCGAAAACCGTAATTGCCGATCGGTTGAATTCCTGGACGACGAACCCTTGGTCCGGTAGTCGGCGGTCGAAGGCAATTCAATGAAACAGTGATGCGGTGTCGGTTTGGCAAGCCTTCCGGTCACACCTCCAGCGTCATTTCATAGATGCCCGTCGCCAAAAAGGCTGCGATCCTTTTGCCACCAGGAAGTGCTACAAGCAAATTCGACATGTGATCCACCGGAATCTCGCCGCGATGCAAAACTTTTTCGAACGGATCGCCTTTCTTAAGCCGGTGAATGTAGATTTCTGGTGGATTCACAATCGGTGAGTCATGTGAATTGCTATGGGTCACCACCAAGACGTTTGCACGCTCCACATAGGCGGTGCCTGTGGCATTGGGCAGCTCCAATCCCGGCACCGGCACGACGCATTCCCATTTACCAGAGGCCAAATCGAGCGACCAAAGATCACCCAGCACATGAAACTGAGCGGTCCAAAATCGGGAAGTGCCGTCGCGCTCGCCTTGCCGGCCGGTTGTGTTACCTTGTCCTCCAAGCATCAATAGCTTCTGACCGCCGTTGATGGGAATCAGAGCGCCGGTGGAACGGCACATAGGACGCCTGGACGGGTCGTTCTTCTCCACCTCAATCCACAATCCGGATTCGACCTCGAACTCCCACCGCCAGTTGTGCACCTGATACTGGCCGTAACCGCTGAAAGAACCGAGCCTCTTGCTCAGCGGATTCCAATAGGCACCGTTGCCAAAGTCCGTGTCCACGGCAGGCTCCTTTCCTCCCACCCGGCTGAATTCCCCCGATTCCGGATCGACGCGCCAGACTGGCCCACGGCTATTCTCAGCAAACCAGAGGGTGCGCTCGGTCGGATGGAGGATCGCGCCAAAGGCAGCTACTTCCGGCAATTTGAAGTGCTTCATCGAATGCTCCCAGCTGCGCAGATCGATCCGATGCACCGTCTTGCAGTCTTGGCGGCACCGGAGGCTGTAAAGGCAGCCGCGCCGCTCATCCACGACAGGAGCGTAATCATGCCAGCAATCTGGAACGTTCCGCCATTGGCTGAGGCGCCGCCAGTGGATCACCGGTTGGGAGCGGGCCTTAATCCAGAACAGCCCTCCTCCCGCCAAAGCGCCTGCGGTGACTCCAGCGGCTGTCAGCCATCGGCGCCGATTCATCGTGAGCAAGCGGCCTTGCGCAGCGGAGTTCAGATCACGCATGAATCCCGCCGCCGTCACGTAGCGATCCGCCGCCCGCGCCGAACAGGCGCGCAGCAAGAACCCGTTCAATGCTGCGCCCACGGGATGCCATTCTGTGTTTTGGAGGATGGCCTTGGGGATCGTGGGAAACTCAAGCCGGTCGCGACCGGTCCAGATTTCGTAAAGCGTCTTGCCGAGCGCATACCAGTCCCCGGCTTCATTCCCGGCACCGTCGGGCGGCACAAATCCCTCGGTGCCTGCGGGGGCGAATATCATTCCGCCTGGGTCGGATACCAACCCGTAATCTCCGAGCATGAACTTTCCCCCCGTGCGAAAGCAGTTGCCTGGCTTCACGTCACGGTGCACGAGACCGGCACCGTGCAAAGCGGCTAGTCCTTCCGCGATGGTGAGCCCGGCCTGAATGACTTCATCCACGGGAAGCGGGCCGTGTTGAATCACGTGCGCTCGCAGGTTGAACGGGAAGTAATCCTCCGCGTTGGACGCAGGGTTCCCATCCAGATTGTCAGCCGGAGCGAGCGATTCCCAGATCCACTTTTGATCCGAGGTCATCCCGCAAGCGAGGATGGGTAGCAGACCTGGGCGGGTTGTGAGGCCTCCCAATCTCTTGTGCCGGAGGAGGGCTTCCTCGGGCTTCGCGTCATCGGTGAGGTGCAGCAGCTTGAGCGCGACCAACTCGCCGCGCGAATCCATGGCCAGCGCGACCACTCCGCCACGGCTTTCCGCAAGCAAGCGCAGAGGTTTGTATTCGGATGGCCAGGGCCAGGCGGTCAGCGGGGTCATTTGCCCGACTCTTGGGTAAATGGTTTTTCGAGCAACCGTTGCCACTCCGAACGCAGCGCCCTGATCAGCCGATAGCGAATGATATAAACGTTGGCCACCGAGGCATGGTGCAGCCGGGCCGTTTCCTTGGCGGAAAGGCCATGCAACGCGTGCGCCTCAAACAGCTGCCAGTGCCGGGGCTTGGCCTTTGCCCGCACCCGCGCCAGACAGGCCTCCAACAAACGCCGCTCGACCTCCCCTTGCGCCAGGGGATCCACAGAAGTGGCCTGGACCGCGTGAACGATCTGGCGCAAATCGTCCATCGAGCTTTCACTGAAAAGGCCCCGCTTGCGTTGATGAATCGCATCGAAGATGCGCTGGTTGACGATCTGGTTGAGCCAGGAGCGAAACCGGCAGACGGTGCGACTGTACTCAAAGCGCGGCAGATAACGCGACACCTTCATCATCGTCTCCTGCACCACGTCCTCGGCTTCGGCCTCGGACAAGCCGCTCATGCAAGCGTGACGCCGGATCGCCGGGGCATAGCGATCATAAAATTCCCTCCAACCGGCGTCGTTGCTCCAATCCTTCGCCGCCTCCAGCAATGTCGGATCAGTTGTTTGGGCGTAGAGCATTTACTGGTGTTCAGACTATTTCAACGGGGAAGCCGGGCTCCAGCATGAAGTGCGTCGCTGGAGCCGCAACGTGTTCCTGCATCCCGCCGTTTCGCCGCTGCGCGCATCGATGCTCGGAAATCGTGGCCCAGATGGACAGGGTCGAATCAGGTTGGAGCTTTCGCTCGTTATCGCTGCGTCGCGATACTGGTGGAGACTGGAAAGCAAGAGGTGCATCAGTGCGAGATGTCATTGCCGATTGCGCAACTTCAGGGCGTAGGAACGAACCACGCGTTTGAATTGGCTGTCGGGCAGTTTTGCAAAGAATGGCCTCAGCAGTGCCACCTGGCTTTCCTGGAGCTGTCTCGTATCCACTATCACAAAATCGAGACCGGGCGTGTTAAGCCGGCCCAGCACTTCTGCCGTAAAGCGCTCCAGAGTGAAGTCGTGCGCTTTCGCAACCAGCACGTCATAGGATCTGCCAAAGCGGTCGATCCAATCGTGCCCTCCTTTCTTGTCTTTTTCCAGCTTTCCGACCTCATCCTCTATTTTCAGCATGAGCCAGTCCGGTTCAGGCAGCGGCACTTCGAGCTTGGGAAGCCTGCGAATAGCTTGGACCGGATGGGGACGCGTTTTCGTGCCTTGCCGCTTGGGAATGCGTATTTTTTGTAGCCATGCGGGAGGACTAAAGAAAGCCCACAATGGCAGGAAAAGCGGGTTGACCAGGAGATAAGCCAGCATCCCGCCGGAAATAATGAGCAACGCAACCAAGAGCATCCAGTTGATTCGTGCTATTTCCGGGTGCAGCGCCGCGGTGATGAGCAGTCCGATGATGGCTCCACCCAGATGGGCGTCGTGCCCGATATCGTCCTTCTGAGCTTTCATGGCAAAGAACGAACCGACGATGAACACGATGGCGAAAAGCCAGCTAGGCAAGGCAACTGGAAGCGGAAACATGTGCGTGCTCCCTTCTGGATGACAAAGGACGGAAGCAAAGATGATTCCACACACGCCGCCGGAGGCTCCATAGGCGGCATATTCATGGTTGCGGTGAAGGTAAAGCGACAAAAGGCTTCCACCGATGATGCTGCCGAAATAGATCAAGAGAAAATGCAACATGCCGAACTCCCGCTCGATGGCTGGTCCGAAGCCATGAAGGCTGTACATGTTGAACACCAAGTGCGGCCATCCCGAATGGAGAAACGCCGAGGTCACGAGTCGATAATATTCTTTGCGCGCCAGGATGTTCTCGGGTCGAAAGATCAACTTCTCTTCAATTTCCCGATTGCTGAACCCCCAAATGGAGACCAGGCAGGTTGCTGCGATCACCAGAAGATTCATCGGCATCTCGGGACGAATGAGAGTGGTTCCTGTGCCCATTGGAAGCTGGCTGCTTTTCGTCCTCATCCCCTCTTGAGGATTACCGTCGAAGGGGGAGGAACCATCGCGTGTCCCAAACCGATCGGACGCCGGATGGGAATTGATGATGTAGGGATTGTCTCCATTGCCCTTTGCGCTGAAGAGCGGCTTGGGGGACGAGGGTGGTCCAATTAACGCTGTCGCATCGGCGGTGTAGTTTTCGCCCGTACTCCTGACAATGACGTTGTCCACAGCTCCATTTACAACCGTGGCGACGGCTACAGCTCCTCGCCCAGCCCCGCCGGCAATTGTTACCAATGGTGCATCGGAGTAAACCGCTCCCCGATCGGTGACGGTGACGGACACTACAAATCCGTTGATCACAGTTGGGACCGCCTTGGCCGTTCGCTGAGCTTGTGCTGAAGCACAAATGAGAACTCCCATGACTGCCAGGACTATTTTGAATGCTGATTTGGCATGTCTCATTCTCGCTACTCCTTTTCACTCATTGGCTCAGGGAATGATTGGGGATGCATGGGAAATCGGATTCGCGGCTTATCGCAATCGAACCAGCCCGACCGTTGAAAGCGATGGGGCTCATAGGTCAATTCGCGTTCGCCTACTGCACTTGATAAATCCGGAAATACTGGCCCTCGCTCAGGACGTTGAATGTGAGAGGGACTTCCGCACTGGTAGCCAGAATTGGATCGGCAACTTGGGTCCACGCCTTCAAATCAAAGGAGGATTCCAGTTGATAGCGCTTGGTGGGCTTCACCAAGAGAGTTACCCGAACTGTCTGCACTTCGATTCGCAAGGATGGCCGTTCCGGGGCTTCGTAGCGATAGAGATCCTTGACCTCCTGATCGGTGAGGGCTCGGTCGTAGATACGGAAGTCGTCCACCGAACCCGAGAACCGACTGTAATCCCACAGTTGTCCGGGGTTGTTCCACTGTGCCCAGAGTCCAACGCCTCCGTAGATAGGAATCCAGAACTCGCCGGAAATGTTGGGATCGCCTGATGAGGGATGGAATACGTAGTTGGGGTCTGCGGCGGCTGATGCGACTAGTTTGCCGTTGACGAAGAGCGAGGGTCGTTTCTGATCATACCGGACAACGATATGTTGCCACCCGATCAGGCTCGACCGGTATTCAACTGCCATGGGATCATAATTGTCTGAGTGAGCGATTATGCCCACACCGTCCGTCCCGAGAAGCAGGCCTACCCCGGCATTGCCGGGTCCATAATTAACCGAACCGTGAATCGGTTGGATCAGGATGTTTCCCCCGGAGGCATAACCGGAGGCATGATATGGCTGTTCGGGCTGTGCCCAGATACTCATCGTAAAGGAGTCGGCGACCTGCGGGGTGACAATTCTTGTAGAACGAGCGAAACTGTTTTTTATTCCATCAAAGAAGAGTGCCTTGCCAGTTTCGCCAAAACGATCAGCCCCGAACGCGGTATCTGTGAGCAGCATTGGGTTTTGTCCTTGGCCGATGTCATCACCGTTTCCATTGAACGGATAGTAAGCCACCAATCCATCGCTGAAAGGGGGTTTGGGAGACGGCGGGAGATCAACGGTCACCGTCGGCGTTCCGACCGTGTAGCCACTTCCAGCATTTTGGACGATTACTTTGTTCACGGCTCCATTCAGCACCGTGGCAATTGCCAATGCTCCAGTTCCACCGCCCTCCAGAATGTGAACTTTGGGGGAATCCGTGTAGCCCGCCCCTCCATCTGTCACCGTAATGGCGATGACGAATCCGTTGACCACCGTGGGAGTTGCTGTTGCTGCTCTTTGGGCTTGAGCCGAAACGTTCAGCAGAACTCCGGTGAAGACCATCACGAATGTCGACCATACCTTGTTGAGTTTCATTGATTCCCTTTTGCTGGCCTCGCTCCTGCCACGGAAACCCCGTGATTGCCGCCCCGCCAGATTGTTGTGGTTGTCGCTGTTGGGTTGATTGTAAGACTGAACCGCCGCTGGCTTTACCGAAGCAATCCGAGCCAGGAGGGTTGTAGTAGAAACGACGGATTTCCGACGTGCTCTTCGACCTCTGTTTCCTGCTTTTCCATACAAATGCTTCGATAACTACCTAAATAAACCGTGCCTCCTTGAATTCCTTACAAAGAATCTTCAGGTTTCAGTCATTCCTTTCGTCACCCCAGTGAAACAAGATGGTCTCAAAGTCAAATTGCTCTTCTTCTGCAGCTAAAACTGACGTCGGAGTTTGACTGCCGGGCGAATTGCCGCTGATTTTCCTGGCTACGAAGTGGCATCAAAGTTCCCCTTTGAACTGGGCGGCTTTTGCAGCAACCAGCCGAAGACAGGCGCATGGATTTTACCGTCCTCAGGATTAGACGCGGGGTTCCGTGTGACCAAAGGACGCGCCTCCGCAGAGCTGAACTCAGTTCGTTGCCGGCAAGGAAATTCGGACAATGCCTGATTGACCGGGCTTTGGAGCCAGGATTGTGATGCGACCGCCGTGGGCCTCGATGATTAGCTTGGCAATTGTTAATCCCAATCCTGGGCCGACCAGGCGCTCAGTGAAGAACGGCTCAAAAGCGTGCTCAAACGCTTTAGGAGAAAAGCCTTCGCCGCTATCCTGGATGTCAATGTGGAGTGTCGGAACCGGCCCCTTGCCGAGTGATCCTGTCCAGCCTTTGGTCTTGAGCTCAGGCTGATCTGCGATCTGCACACGCACGATGACCTTCGCTTCGGCGAGAACCTTCGCTTCGGCGAGATTGGCTTGAAGCGCGTTAAGCAGCACCTCGGAGAAGGCGTCTCTCAGCGCTCTACGGTTTCCAGCAACGACCACCTGTTGGACGCTGGCATCGAGGAGTAGTCTTCCGGAATTAACTGGCTGCTGTTTTTGCGCCTCCACAAAGGCTTCTTCGAGGAGTGGCGCCAGCGGCAACGGTTCTCGTGTCCCGGAGAAGTCGCGTGCCAAAAGCCGCATCTGGTTGATCAGGCGGGACACGCGTTTCACCCCATCGGCCAGTGCCACATTCAGGGAGGCACGGAACTCGGGATCTTTATACTTGTCGCCCAGCAATTGCTGGTGCGTGGAGAGGGGCACCATGGCGTTGCCGATTTCATGGGCCAGCCTGTCGGCCATGGAACGGATAAGCCGGGCATGCGCAGTCTCGATCTCCAAACGTTGCATCTGCTCCCTCTGAGAATGATCTTCCACCATCAGGAGCGCAGTGTCGGGTGGCGCGCCTTCCCTCTGTTGCAACGGCATGATGGAGACGTGGTAGACGGTTTGGGCTGAGTCGGCAGGTTGAAACCGGAAGGAAGCGATGGCGGTTCCGGTTTTTAATACCTGATAGACTTTGCCCCCAGCTCCTGTGGCAGATCGTTGAACTCAAGTTCACGTCCACGGTTGCCAGCCTTTATGAAATAGCCACGCGCAATCTTGTTAGCGTGAATGATCGTCAGGTCGCGTCTTACAACGACGCAGGCAATGGTGAGTTCACGGAGGATCCCCTTCATCATCTCGTGATTCGCGGCCAGTTCGTCATGGAGCCAGCTATTGCGAATGGCAAGGCCAAGTTGCTCCAGCAGGTAGAAAACCAGCCCCAGTTCATCATGGCCCAGCGTTTCTCCCGTGACGCGTCCGTCGAAGGCGGCGATTCCCGTCAAGGTCCCGCGGTCCAGGACTGGGATACCCGCGAACGCATCCTGTAAATCGAGGCCAAGGCGCTGCGCAAGACGCGGCATCCGACGCGGCTCCGGCAGTTGCAGGGATCCTTGGAAAACGATGCGGTGGTGGTCTGAGCGATCACGCCAGCAGGCGTTGGACGGTTTCGGCAAAGACCTTCCACCGGAAGGGTTTTTTTATTGTCGCGAACGGACCGGACGGTCGCGAGGCAGCACGGGATTCATCGCCGAGCGTGAGCAGAATGATGGGGAGGTCCGGCTGGCTTTCGCGGATCCGGACGGCAAAATCGAGGCCCGCGGCATCGGGCATTTGCTCTTCCAGCACCACGAAGGCGATGCTCGGCGCGTGCCGGGCTAGTACTCCGTCAGTCATCAAATGAGGGGTAAAGTTTCTTGAGTTTGACGCGGGCATCGTCGGTGGTGAAACGCCAGTTGATTTTGGAAGAGGGCTGATTGCGACGCCGGGTCCAGGCGGCGATCTCTTGGCGCAGG
>SXMN01000055.1 GCA_005777315.1 Verrucomicrobiales bacterium | reverse complement strand
CGCCGTCGGCTTCCAGCAATCGCAGTCGCCGCAATTCCGGGGGGCGTGAGGCGGGCAGACGCTGCGAGCGGTGAGTGTTTGGCCGGCTATCGCAGTCGCCGCAATTCCGGGGGGCGTGAGGCGGCGGTCGCATATGAGTGGTGTTGGTTTGGACGCACCATCGCAGTCGCCGCAATTCCGGGGGGCGTGAGGCGGATTGTCCGGCGCTGTGACGAATCTCAACGGTTTGATCGCAGTCGCCGCAATTCCGGGGGGCGTGAGGCGGAGGTAATCTCCGAACGGCTCAACGGTTACATATCATCGCAGTCGCCGCAATTCCGGGGGGCGTGAGGCGGTCCAGCATGGTGAACGCGTTTTGGAGTGCGATATAATCGCAGTCGCCGCAATTCCGGGGGGCGTGAGGCGGTGCGCTTAGAGAGTATTCACACACGCTCGGTAAGATCGCAGTCGCCGCAATTCCGGGGGGCGTGAGGCGGGGTCTGGAGCGTGGAATATCGACGCTGGTTTCACATCGCAGTCGCCGCAATTCCGGGGGGCGTGAGGCGGACGGTCATAATGAATGTTGCGCGCTTGGAACATCGGCTGCGGTTGATCGTCGAACGTGGTGGGTGCGAGTCGGCGGGCGATGCGTTTTCCCGGTTACGGATGATTTTGCGATACGATCGGTTCACTCGAAACGGCCCTGGTTGAGGTTCGCCCATTTCAGAGCAAGTGCATCGCCATCAATAATGACGGCCCTTCCCTCGTCCCCTTTGCCTCTCAAAACAAATCGCACTTGTACAAGGACTCGTGGTGGCCGTTTCTGGGGGAGAACAATTCACCTTTGCCGGCTGGCTTCCCAGTCAAAACAGTCGGTACGCGCGGATTCGGAATCGCAACCCGGTCTTGATCGGAGAGCGTGTGAGCGTGCGTCTCCCCCCGATCGATCACGGCAGGCGCTAACGCTGAACCCGGATCGGAAACGGTGGCCGCTTTGGCACCACCGGTGCCTTGGTCCCAAGCTCCTTCAACACCACTTCGATGGCTTTCTCGAGCTGTGGATCGCGTCCGGCGATCACGTCCTTCGGTGTCTGCTCGACCTCAATATCAGGTGCGACGCCTTCGTTCTCGACGATAAAGCCGTCTTCAGTCCAGAAGGCGAGGTTCGGTGCGGTGACTGTACCACCATCCATCAGCACAGGAAATCCGAGGATCCCTACGAGTCCGCCCCAGGTGCGTTTGCCGACGAGCTGGCCGAGCTGGAACTTGCGAAACATCCAAGGCAGGAGATCGCCGCCCGAACCGGCGGTTTCGTCGATGATCATGACTTTGGGCCCTTGGATTCCGGCGAGCGGCGTCTTCAGGTCCGCGCCGTAGCGCATGGCCCAGTAGCTGACGGCGGGCCGGCGAAGGATATCAATGTAGTAATCTGCGACGGAGCCACCGCCGTTATGTCGTTCATCGACGATAATGGCCTGCCGGTCGGCTTGCGGATAAAAATAGCGCTTGAAATAGGTGTGGCCCATCTCGGCGGTGTTCGGAACATAGACATAAGCGACGCGGCCTTGGGATGCCTCGGTCACACGCCGGAGGTTTCCTTCCACCCAATCTCGATTGCGAAGGCCGGACTCGCTCTCCACTGGCACGGCTTTCACCGTGCGCGAGCCGGTGCCATCGGGATTTGGCCCGACGGTGAGATCCACCGTGCGCCCCGCGGTACGTTCGAAGCGGGCGTGGAGATTGTCCGGCGGCGCGAGGTCGCGCCCGTTCACAGCCAACAAGTATTCGCCGACCCGCACATCGACGCCGGGTTCGGTGAGGGGAGAGCGAAGATCGGGGCTCCAGTTGAGCCCGCCAAAAACCTTTCGGAAACGGTAACGTCCATTGGCCACTTCATAATCGGCCCCGAGCAGCCCGCCCGGAATGGTCTCCCCTTCGAAGGCATTGTCCCCCGGCGATTGATAGGAGTGCCCGACGGCGAGTTCACTGAGCATCCATCGGATGACGCGGCTGAGATCGTTGCGCGTGGCGAGGTCTGGCACGAACGCCACATACTTTTCCCGCATTGCAGGCCAGTTGGCGCCATGAAATCCAGGATCGTAAAAGAAATCCCGGTTGATCCGCCAGACCTCATCTAGGATTTGCGCCCACTCCGCAGGAGGATCGATCTTCACCTGGATGCGTTCAATATCGATCTTGAACTTCGCGAGATCGAGCTTGTCGCCCACATCGACGATATGCCACGCCTCCTTGACGCGGATCAGGGCGCGCTTGTTGTCGGCCGAGAGCATGAAACTGTCCGCGGCATCGAGCAACTGGTCTTCCTTGCGTGTCGTGAGATCGTAACGGAAGACTGCGGCATCCGCACCGCGATCCGTCGAAGTCGTGCGACGATAAAAGAGCTGGTTTGTCGGCCCTGCCGTCAGGTCGGAGTAGGCTCCGGCCTTCACTGGCAACGCGAGGATACGTTCCGCCAGCCCATCAGGATCGAATTTCACTTCCGGGATTGGCTTGGTTTCCTTGGCTGGCTTCTCCTCCTTCGTCTCAGTTTTCACGTCGGCGCCTTTCTCCTTCTCCGCGGTGGGTTCTTTCACTTCGTCGGTCTTGGGCTTCTCTTCGTCGCTCTCTTTGGCCAGGGGCGAAGCTACGCCTTTCGCGAGCACGGCGAGGTAGATTTGTTGTACGGACCGAATGTCGGCGTTGGCCTGGGAGAACCAGTCGATGGCCGGGCCGGCATCGGTGGATACGAGGAAATAGAGGTAGCGCCCCGAGGAGTCGAACACCGGGCTGGTCGTATTGGCCAGACCGTCACTAACGGGGTAGGACTTGCCGTCTGCAACCGAGTAGAGGAACACGCGGTTGAACAACGTGGGGGTGTTCTGAGTGTAGGCGAGCCAGCGTGAGTCCGGCGACCAGGCGTGGTCGATAACTGGCCTCGGGCAGTAAACCACGTCCGCGGCCACCTTGGTTTGCCGGCCCGATTCCAAATCGAGAATCCAAATGGCCAGTGCGTTGTCGGTATAACTGATCTTCTTTGAGTCGGGCGACCATCGTGGGTCGGCATAGAAACCCGCACCCTGGAGAGGGAAGGTTTTTCGCGAGCCTTTGGCGTCCTGCGGCACCAGGTGCAGGGAATACGCACCGCCTTCAT
Organism: Verrucomicrobiales bacterium; assembly: GCA_005777315.1. Classification (GTDB taxonomy): domain Bacteria; phylum Verrucomicrobiota; class Verrucomicrobiia; order Limisphaerales; family F1-12-MAGs170; genus F1-120-MAGs170. The sequence goes on along the minus strand of SXMN01000055.1, from coordinate 18,144 downwards.
CGGAGAACAACGCGATCCAATTGCCGTCGGGCGACCAGGCGGGGGAACGTTCATGGGTCGTGGGTGTAAGTGTCAGGTTGCGGTCGTCTCCTTTCTCGCGCGGCACCGTCACCACTTCCCCTCGAAACTCGAAAGCGGCACGGGCACCGGACGGCGAAAGGCTGGCCGACCGGATCCATTTTGTGCCTTTGGTCCAGCGCGGACGGCGTTCCATGAGATCCGCTGCCAGGGCCAGCTTGATTTGTTGCGCCGTTCCTTTCACGGGGTCGAGCAGGTGAACGAAGCCGCCTTGTTCATAGGTGATCTTCCCTCCGCCCGACGCGGCATGTACGACCGGGAAGTCGGAGTGTTGCGTTAACCGCCGGATCGTCTGGCTCCACCGGTCGAAGGCGTACACGTTGAACTCACCGTCCCGGTCCGAACGGAAGTAAAGTGCGTCGCCTACCCACATTGGGTCAGTGTCGTTGCAGCGGCCGGCCGGCTGAGGCACCTGCTTCGCTTCCTGGGTGGCCACATCGAACAGCAGGATGCGCGACGCTCTGCCGCCCCGGTAATGTTTCCATTGCCCGAAGGATTCCTGGAGTGGAACGTAGGCGATCGTCCGGCCATCCGGGGAGATCGCGGCCTTGGTTGCATTGGGAATCGGCAGCTTCGTGGGGTAGCCTCCGGTCACCGGGACCGTGAAGAGCTGGGTGTAACGGCCTGTATAGACTTCGCGAGGTGACGAAAACAACACTGATTTGCCGTCGGGTGTGAATCCAAGCGCGACATCCTCTCCGGGGTGCCAGGTGAGTCGCTGAGGGACACCGCCTCCAGCCGGCACCACATAGACGTCCGTGTTCCCTTCGTAGCGTCCCGTAAAGGCGACCAGCGTGCCGTCCTGAGAAAGCCGCGGGCCCGACTCCACGCCCGGATGAACGGTCAGCCGGCGTACGGACGAGCCATCCTGCGCGGCCATCCAGAGATCGTTGGCATAGGCGAAGGCAATCCCGCTTACCCCTGGGGCAGGGTCCGAGGCAAGCCGGGTGTTGGTGGGATTGATGGCGCTCGCCACCCAGGTGACAAGGCAGGTGGAAGCCGCGAGAATTCTCAGGATTGGATTCATACTTGCCTTTGGTATAGGCTCTGGACCGGATGCGCCACAAAGCAATTTGAGCGCGGATGATCGGGAAGGTGGGCTTTGCCTTCTTTTCGTTGGCGCAACGACTGGCGCGGCCAAAACAGGCCTTCCATTGGCATTCTATTCTCCTCTGGCGCGGTAGAAGAGCTGGGTTGCGGTTTGCATGGGAGACTGAAACAGCAGCATCGGTGAAGTCGTCGCCGGGGAGTTGATCACCTTCAACCACTGTTTCAAATCGGGTGAAGATTCAAGCGTGATGCTGCCTGAGCCTCGGGTGATCCAAATCTCAAGAGCCTCGGAGTTGTTACGCCTAAGCGAAATCTGCGGTGGCTCCGTTGGTGCGGCAGTTCCAGCGACATCAATGGTCACGGAGGCGTCGTTATCAATCATGTTTTCGATCGAGTTGTCCCACGAGAAGGCCTTGGAATGGAAGATGCCCGGTTGAGTCGCCATGGCCGACACCGTCAGAGCCACGACCGCCGCGCTGGGAAGCTTTCCAAAGGTGAAGTACACCACACCATCGCTGTAGCGCCATCGTCCAAGGACGTTGGTTGCCGAGAGGAACTTCAGCCCTGCGGGGATCGCATTTGAGACAACAATGCCGGTGGCAGCGCACGCTCCAGTGACGCCAAGTTCAAAGGAGTAGGTGAAAACTTCGCCAACCGACACCTGCTTCACTGCCTCTGATGGGGCGAGGTTCAAATTGTTATTGATGCATTCGCCACAGATCATGAGCCAGCAACTGATGTCCTGGAACAGAGCTTTGCGGACATCGAGGCCGGGGCTTCCGAAGCTTTCGGCGACGCGGAAATTTTGTGTGAAAGTGCGAGTCGCTCCAAAATCGGCTACTTCCAGTCCTGGATAACCGATCAACATGTCGGCGTCTCCGGATCGGGCGAACACTTCGGCCCCTCCGTCCACATCGGCCTTGTTGATTTCGACCTGGGGCGGATAGGGGATCTGTTCGGCGGCGGGAACATATTGTCCGTTCAAAATCGGGTGGGTGTTTTGAGTGAAGGGAAAGTCGATCATGCCCGTGCCGCCGCGGGCGTTGGTGCCGCGGAGGCGGGTGAGGTTCCGCCACTGGCTGCGGAATGGCTCCTTGAGGCGGTCCCCTGCGGTCGCCAGTTGTTCGCCGATGGCATAGAACGGAATACCTTCTTCATACGCGCGTTGAAAAATGGCGACATCATTCTCGGTCAACCCTTGTTTGTCATTGCCGAGGTCATGCCAGATGATCAGTCGAAATCCGGCGACGAGATCAAACGTGAGCCCCTCCTGATCAAGCACGCGGGCAACAAGCGGAATGTGTCGGCCTTGCTCGTCGCGGAAGGGTTTCATTTCGCCAATGTACTCTACCAAGGTATCAATCTCCGGATCGGCGAAGTTCCGCACGATCAGGACATCGCCGGTGAGGTCTTTGACAATCGTTGGAATGGTTGCGGAAGCGGCGGTGGTGGCCCCCGAAGTCCCGCCGTGGTTGTCCGTGGCGATGGCGGTAAGCGTGTAATTCCCCTCCTGAAGATCTGGCCAGACAATCGAGTATGGAGCGGTGGTATCCGTGCCGAGCAGCCTGCCATTGACGAAAAATTCAACCTTCACCACACGACCATGCACGTCAGGATCGGACGCTTCGGCTGTAATCAGAGGGCTTGTGAACGCACGGAGAATACGACCGCTCGGCGGATCAATGATGCGGACGACGGGCGGTTGATTGATGACACGGATGAACTGTTCCTTGACCTCAATATCCGAGACCCGGTTGGTTGAAGTATCATTGATGAGTGTAAGGCTGACGGTGTACTCGCCGGGGTTTTCGTAAGGATGACAGGGGGCTTTCTCAGTGCTGGTCGAGCCATCGCCAAAGTCCCAGAGATAGGAGATTTTGTTTTGAGGCCTTGCATGGGGGCCGACGCGCGGTGTTCCAGCGGCAGGTTGTTGGAGCGCCACATGGTCGTTGGAGCCGGTATTGGCGCCGAGACTCTGAGGCTGCGGGGGCGCATGCATCAGAGCGTTCACCCAGTTCACGACTCTCGTAATTCCATCTTTGTCCACTATGACATCGCAGACGTGCCAGTAACGCCCGCTCCCCGAAGTCGGCACTTCACGCGTCCCGAAGAGTCCATTGCTCGTGTAAATCTTCACGATGGCGCTGGAGGTGTTGAGCTCTCCAAAACCGCCGAATTTTTTGACGTAAAAACGATACGTGCCCGGCTGGAACTTGTGGATTGTTACCGTCTCCGGGCCGTAACTCTTGCGCACATCGACATCAAGCTTCGCATAAGGCGCGGAGTTGGTGCTGCCCCGCGCGGTGTCGAGGTAGAACACGGTATGGCGAGTGCCTTCGATCACTGGAGTTTCGAGATACACATCCAAGTCAGCGGGATTAAGGCCCCAGTTCAGGACAAAACGCATTCCATCGCCGATGATGGGCGACATCGAGAAGCTGGTCACAACGATCTGGCCGGGCAGCGTTTCAAACTGATTGTTCTCATAATCGATGTATCCTTTGGCTTCGCCCCGCAGCGTGACGGCGGTCAGCGTGGAACGGTTGTCGAAACAGACGGGCTCGCTCAACTTCACGATACGTTTGCGGGCGTCGAAATCGGCGTTCATCCTCCCGGGGCGGACGCCGAACAAGGTATAATTTCCGTTCTCATCGGTGAACGTCTCGACGTCGCCCACAGAAACCTTTGCTCCAGGAATCGGACGCCCGTTCGTGGCGTCGGTGACCTGCCCACGAACGATTGCTCCGAAGGTCAGTCGCGCAATGAAACTGTTCACGGAGCCGAATTCGTTTTGCAGTGTCACGGTATAGTTCCCCTCGTTTTTCGGCTGCACGTTGGAGAGGACGAGCGTGGTGTTCGTCGCTCCGGGAATCGCCGTGCCGTTGAAATTCCACTGGTAAAGAATATCCGGTGCACCGGTCGCCTGAACGGAGAAGGTGACCGTGTTCCCAGCGGTGGAAGCCTGGCTTTCTGGTTGCACGGTAATGACGGGTGGCTCGACGTTTTTGATAGCAGTTAATTGCAGACGAATGTCTCCCTCTGCCGCCGAGTTTCCGTCCACTGCAATCTGAATTACGCGGCCACGCGCCGCCTGGAATGTCACCTTGCTCGTCGAGCCGGAGCCGCCCTGATCATCAAAAGCGATTTCTGTGAGAGCATCAACCGTGTCGCCTCGGTAGATGCCAAGCAGCGTGTCAAACGTGCTTCCGCTCAGATCTACAGTGACATCACTCGGAAACGGGGAGGTCCACGTCCACCAGACGGATCGACCACCGGAGCGCCTCGCGTGAACTGGTTCACCCGGCTCCTGAGTGGCAATGACGTTGAATCCGGTGGTGAGGGCGTCCGTTCCTTGAAGTGGAATGCGATCCACGAAGTTGTCATTCGGCGGAGCGATCAGGACGGTGACGGGTGCATCGGCGCTGGGGACGACTTTCAATGGATTGGTCACCTGAACGCGATAGATTCCTGAATCGTTGGTGCTGGCGTTGACGATTGTCAGGATGTTGCTGGTCACGCCGGTGATCAGGTTGGGCACAATCACCATATTGGTGCCGTTCTTTTGCCATTGGTAATGAAGCACCCCGCAGCTTTGCACAGCCATCTCCAGCTTGATCGTGTCGCCTTTGCGAACGCGCGGATTTCCGCGAGGTTGAAGAGTGATGACCGGTTCCGCGTTCACGGTCAGGGTGATGCTGGGACTCTTGGCGGAACCGCCTTCGTTTTGAGCGACCACATGATAACCACCCGCATTCTGAGCGGTGGCATTGAATGCCAGCGCTGAGTTGGTGGCGCCGGGAATAGGCGTCCCATTGAAGAACCATTGCAGCTTTTGCGGCGTGCAACTGCCCAAGGTGGCGACTGTAAATTGAACCGGCTCGCAGTCGCGAACGGTCCGGGATTGGTTGGGAGGAGGATTTCCAGAAACGTTCTGCCCATTGAATGTGGTGATCACGGGCTGGCCATTGACAGTGAGTCTGGCTTCACGACTCAACGAAGGACCGAGATGGTTGCGAACTTCGACGCTGTACAAGCCGGCGTCTGCCGTGTCCGCTTTGGGCAGTACGAAATTGGCATTCGTTGCGCCGGGAAGGTTGGCTCCATCGAGCCGCCATTGGTAGGTGACCGCTTCGCATGCTTCCTGCCCGACGCTGAAGGTGACACGTTCACAGTCCCGCACGGTAACGTCCTGCGGCTGGCTGGTGATCCAGGGGAGTGTGATGCCGGTCAGTTTGGCGGGCCTTGTTTCCACGGAACCGCCACGATTGCGCACCACGGCGGTGTAGTCGCCCACGTGTTTTGTCGTGAAGCCGGGAATTGACAGCGTGTCATTCGTTGCGCCGGGAATATCGACACCATTGAATTTCCACTGGTAGCTCAACGGAGCGATGCTTGCCGCCGCGACATTAAAGACGGCATTCCGGCAGCCGGTGCCTCCTGCCAGAAGGTCGCCCTCGACAATGCAGGGCAAAGTCAGATCAAAAGGCTGGCGTGTGATCTCGGGTTTGCCAACGACGCTGTTGAAGCTCAGCGAAAAAGTGACATTGCCCTCGGGACGGTTATTCGGGACACCGTCAATCGCGATGATGTAATCCTGCAATTCTTCCGTGAGGAAAACGACTCGGGTGGCACCGCTCCGCGCTGAGTCGGGAACGGCAGCTTTCAAGTTGTCCGGAGTGTCTCCAGTGTAAATTCCCAGCAACGAATTGAACGAGCTCGCCGAAGAATCAATTGTCAGCAATCCCACTTCGGGTGATGTCCAGCTCCACCAGACGGAATTCGTTCCGTTTACATTGACGTGCCGTGGCTCTCCTGGCTCCCGCGTGGCGCGGCGATTGAAACCCGTGACATTCGTCGAGACGGTTTCACCCAGGTAAAAGCGATCCGCGAAATTGTCATTCGGGGGGCGTGTCTCCACCACGAGAACGGCTTCGCGGCTGATTGATATTCCGTACGCATTGCTCACGATGACCGAATAGTTCCCAGCCTGATTTGTGAGCGCCTGCGGCAGCACAAGAATTGGATCGGTTTCATCAGTCAGCACGACGCCATTGCGACGCCAGAAGTAGCTGATGGGTTGATAACCAGTCGCAGCCACAGTGAACTCGACGCGATTGCCCACGAGGATCGAGACATCCCTGGGCTGAAGAGTGATGGCTGGAGGTTTCGGAATCACAGTCAGCGTGGCCGGGCCGCAATTGGTTGTTCCAAACGCGTTCCTGACGATGACCTGGTAAAGACCCGCGAGGTTTGTTCCAATGTTTGAGAAAGAGAGCGTTTGCCCCGTTTCACCCACCAGGTTCACCCCGTTGTGCTGCCACTGATAGGTAAACGGAGCCGCCCCGGAATTCACGACACTGAATGTGACGTTGCCGCCCGTGTCCACGGTCTGGCTTCGCGGGGACTCTTTGCAGACGGGAGGCTTCGAGATGGTCAGAGTGGCTTCATCGCTCTCCACCTCGCCGTAAGAATTGCGGACGATCACCGTGTAGGAACCTGCATTTGAGTCCGTCACGGCTGAGAGATTCAGCGTGGGAGAGGTCTGCCCTGCTATGGGGACGCCTTTGAAATTCCACTGATAGTTCAACGGATCATGGCCGATCGCCTCGATCCTGAACGACGTATTCTCGCGTTCCGGCGCGACTTGATCCACCGGTTGCAGCGAGATCTCGGGCGTGGTGATCAGGCGTAAGTGCAACTTGATGTCCCCGGTTGCGCCTCGTTTCCCATCGACAGCGATCAGGTAATCTTTGCCAGCCACAACCGTGAGCACGGCCTTGCTCGTGCCGGGAGCCGATCCGCCGTCATCATCGCTTGCGATTGTGGAAAGGCTGTTCAATTCCTTTCCAAAATAGACGCCGAGCAACGTGTCAAAGCTGCTTCCGCTCAGGTCCACGATGGCCTTGCCCGCGCGCGGAGCCGTCCAGACCCACCAGACAGAGGCGCCACCACCCTGGCCGGCGTGCGATGGCTCACCCGCTTCGCGTCCCGTGCCGCGGTTGCCCGCCCGGTCGATGACAATGTCTTCGAGGTTGAGGCCGTTCATCTGGACACGGTCGGCAAACGCGTCATTGGCGGCACCTTGAGCCGTCGCCGCAAGTGGAAGGACTAACAACAGCCCGAGAGCGAGGGATTGAATGAACAGCTTCATGCCTGGATGAATGGTGAGTGAACCGTGAGCCGTCACACTTAATCACAAGACCGTTTCCGGGCGCAATCACATGAAAGTAGTAGGGTCAATTAGAGGAGGTTTCCCCCTGATGTGTGGACAAGAGAATTTATCTTGAGACGCAGACCGTGTCCGCAGCCAGGCTCCGTATCCTGCGTCTGGCTTTGACAAGCTTGCGCTCGTGGTGGGTTCAGCTTCTAATCCGTCCGATCCGCCATGCGATGATGATTGCAGAAGGCGGCAACTGAACTCCCAATCCCAACCTGATTCAAAAATGAAACACCACAAAAGCTTCTTCAATGCGGGCTCCGTTCTTGTCGCCGTTGGCATCCTTTGTTTCGCGTCCACTGCCGTGCGAGCGGCGGAAAAGGATGCCCATGCCCACAAAGATGCCTGGTCATCCGTCAAACAGGCCGTCGCTGTCCTCCACCCGACCGCAGGAAACAAATGCCAGGGCAAAATCACTTTTACCCAGGATGGGTCCAAGGTGAAGGTGGTGGCTGACATTGAAGGCCTGACTCCGGGGCAAAAACATGCGTTTCACATTCATCAATTCGGTGATTGCTCCGCTCTGGATGCCATGAGCGCCGGAGGCCATTACAATCCCGAGGGCCATCCGCATGCCCTTCCGGAATCCGACAAACGGCACGCTGGCGATCTCGGAAACCTCACGGCGGATGCCGCCGGCAAGGCTCATTTTGAAATCACCGTCGAAAATGTTTCAGTGGCGGGAATCAAGAATCCGATGGTGGGCCGCGGCGTGATCGTTCATGCCAAAGTGGACGATGGCGGACAGCCTGTCGGCAATGCCGGACCGCGCATTGCTTGTGGAGTGATCGGCATTGCCAACACTGCCGAGAAGAAGTGACCAACGCGCGAAAGCGCGAGGAGTTCACTCAAACTCAATCGCAAACAGCCGCGCCAATCCCTGGCGCGGCTGTTTTTCAGTTTGCAGAAGGAAGAAACACTCCGTCAGGACTCCCGAACGGTAGCGCTTAATTTTTGTCTGAAGTCGGCAACGACCTTCGCGTGTGCCGCGTTCACGTCCGCGTCAGTGAGGGTCTTGTCAGCGGCGCGGTAGGTGAAGGTGTACGCCAGGCTCTTCTGGCCATCAGGCACGTTCTTTCCGCGGAACACGTCGAACAACTCCACGCTCTCCAGGTTCGCCGGCTTGGACTGCTTCACCGCCATCAGCACGGCTTCGTGTGTTGTGGCTTCCGGCACGAGCATCGCCACGTCGCGACGGCTGGCGGGGAACTGCGGGAGGGGCTTGAAGGTCTTGGTCTCATTGCGGCGTGCGAAGAGCTCATCGAGCCGCAATTCCGCGAGGAAGACGGCATCGCGGAGGTCATATTGTCTGGCGAGCCCCGGGAGCAACTGGCCCAGTTCGCCGAGCGGCAGCTTGCCACCGAGGGTGATGGCGGCGGATTCGAGAAACAGCGCCGTCGGCTCTGAACGCCTGCCGAATGCGATGCCGCGCAAACCGAAGTGCTCCAGCAGATCCTCGACGATGCCTTTGAGGTCCATCGCGTCAAACTTCGCTTCGCGGTCATCACCCTTCCAGAATTGTACCGCTCGCTGGCCGGTGAGCGCGATGGCGATGCGGCGTTCTTCCTTCGGCGTCCCGTTCACGTTGGTGAAGACGCGGCCGATCTCAAACAGCGCCACGTCGTAATTTTTCCGGCTGAGATTATGGCGGAGTATGTTCAGCAGTCCTGGCATCAGGCTTGGTCGCAGCACATCCATGTCTGAACTGAGCGGATTCGCCAGCGCGACAATTTCCGCACTCTGAGCTTTGCATTCCGCATTTCCGACAAGTGTCTGTCCCTGTGTTTCGTTCAAGCCAAGCCCTGTGAGCAGCCGACGAACTTCGGCAATGTCGTCATAGCGCGCGTCGAACGGGTGCGATCCGACCGCCCCTCGCGGGGCTGTGCTCGGAATCTTGTCCACACCGTGCAGCCGCGCGACTTCCTCGATGAGGTCCACTTCGCGCTTGAGGTCCACGCGAAAGGTCGGGATCTGGAAAGTGACTGGCTCAGACATGCTGGCGTCATCGAGTGGCTTCGAGGTGGATGTGCGGTCAACGGCCTTCAGGCCGAGCTGGCTCAGGTGAAACTCGATTTCCTCCGGGCGCAGGTTGAGGCCCAGCAGCTCGTTGGCCTTGTGATGGCGCAAGGTGATTTGCCTCGGTTCGATAGGCTTTGGGTGTGCGTCCACCACACCGGGCACAAGGTTTGCACCCGAGGTCTGAAGAATGAGTTGCACCGCGCGCTGGCTGGCGTAGTCGGCGATGCTGATGTCGCAGCCACGCTCAAAGCGATAGCTGGACTCGCTCCGCAGTCCGAGTGTTTTGCTCGTGCGGCGGATGTTCGTTGGTGAGAAGCAGGCGCTCTCGATGAGCACGTCTTTGGTGTCGTCGCGAATCTCGGTGTTCGCGCCGCCCATCACGCCGGCGAGCGCGATGCCCTTGTGTGCGTCGGCGATGAGGAGCATCTCACCGGTCAGCGTGCGTTCCTGGCCGTCGAGCGTCTTGAACTTCTCGCCGGGGCCGGCGCAGCGCACGATGACGGTCGGTTTGCCGTCGTCCGCTTTGCCGATGAGATGATAATCGAAGGCGTGCAACGGCTGGCCTGTTTCGAGCATCACATAATTTGTCACGTCCACGATGTTGTTGATGCTTCGGATGCCGACCTTCTCCAAAGTGCTGCGCAGCCAGTCGGGGCTGGGGCCGATCTTCACTCCGTTCACAACGCGAGCGGTGTAGCGCGGGCAGAGCTCCGGCTCCTCGATGCGCACGGCGACATAACTGTCTATGGTCGTCCCTGGAGCTGCTCCAATGACTGCTTCAGGTCCGATCGCGATGCCGGTTTCGGGAATGCGCAGTGGATTTCCCGTGAGCGCCGCGATCTCGCGCGCGATGCCGATGACGCTGTTGAGGTCAGGGCGGTTGGGTGTGATTTCGAGATCGTAAATCACATCGCTGCCGGCGCGTCCAAGATGCTCGGCGAAGGGTTGGCCCACTTTTGCGTTCTCGGGCAACAGGAGCAGACCCTCCGCGTCCGCTGTCAGTCCGAGCTCGGACGGCGAGCACATCATGCCGTGCGACTCGACGCTGCGAATCTTGCCGACCTTGATGGTGAATGGCTCCTTGTCACCGGGCTTCATGGGCAATGAAGCGCCCGGCAGGATCAGTGGCACCTTGTCGCCGGCTTTGAAATTCTGAGCGCCACAAACGATCTGGCGTTCCCCTTGACCGTCATTGACGCGGCAGACGGAGAGTTTGTCGGCATTCGGGTGTTTGTCTCGCGTGATGACCTGCGCCACCACGATACCTGCAAATTCGCCGCCGAGCTTCTGCACGCCCTCGACCTCGAGGCCGAGCATGGTGAGCCGTTCCGCGAGTTCCTCGGGCGACCAGTTGAAATCAACGTATTGCTTGAGCCAGTTAAGTGTAACTTTCATGAACTAAATCCTCTCAAACCAAGTTGCGTCCACGGACACCGATTCAATCATCACGGTCGTAACTCCGAGCTTAAGTTCCTTCAATTTGTCAGCCAACAAGTCGCCATCCACGAGATCAATCGGAGGCGCTCCATCACGAGTCGCCTCCTTGATGGCATCGCGAGAGAAAGTTCCGGTAGTGATAAACAATCCCTTGTCGGCACGACCAACCATCGCGCCACGGAAGTCGCGGATCTCGGCTGAACCAACTACTCCTTGCCAGCGCTTACACTGGAACACGACATGGAAACTCATGAAACCGTGGATCCGTGCAATACCCTTGCCGTCTATGCCTCCATCTCCGGTTCGACCCATAACTTCAACCTGAATGAAGCCTGATTCTCGAAGAACTCGCTGTATCAGGCGCTCAAACGCAGCGGGTGAGAGCTTCTTGGTAAGAATCGCGTGCAGAGCAGCGCGCCATTTTTTTGTCTCTTCAGGTTTCTCAGGCTCAGCTTGTTCGCCATTTTCTTCCGAAGCTGGTTTTGTTTGCCGCTGCTTGTGATCGAGTTCGCGAACAAACCTTTTAACTTCTTTGCTATCGACCTCGGATGCCGACTCAGCCTTCTTGGTCAGCGACCAGAGACCACGTTGAGCTGTCTCAAGAAATCCAAACTTCTTTAAGTATGTCCGTGCCCAAGCCATGCGATACTGAACTTCAGTCTGATTACTAGTCTCAGGATCGTGCAGGACACTCAACACGCTCTCAGGAAGTTTCAGATTCTCGGCGACCCGTTGGTAGATTTCATCCGTTGAACCGGAGCCGCCGAGTTCTCGCAACGCTTGGAGAACTGGATTCATAAGCCGGTCGTAAGTCGGAAGTTGGCTCATATCGTTAGTTTAAGAGTTCGTAATGCATCCTCGTAGAAAAGCGGGTGATGCCGCAATGGAGCATATTAGAAATTCAGGTGGACAATGATTTGGCGAGCGGCAGGAGGTCATCGAAGTGCTTGTCGCAATGCTCCAATTCCAATCCATGAGTCTCTGCGCACGCCGCAGTGACGATGTCGCTGATGGGGACGGTGAGCCCCTTTTCCCGACAACGGAGCGCCAGCCTGGAGGCCAGCCGCCAGACGTCCGTATCTACCGGAACACGCTCAACTTCATTTTCCATTTCTGCCAGTTCTCGCTTTTCCTTCGATCCTCGCACGCCATGCCACAACTCGACCAAGGTGATGTCGCACCACGCGGCTTCACCGCTTAAAACCAGCACTTCCACGGCATCGCCCGCTTCGGACTCGCGGTCGCGGAGGTATTCCACCCAACTGGACGTATCCACCAGTTTCATCGTCGCGTCTTGGGGATGTCTGCTGCGCGCATTTTCTTGAGGTCGGCCTGGGTCATGAAATCCTTAAACTGGCCGCGCACGCGGGTGTTGAGTCGCTCCAGTCGCTTCAAACGATTGAAACGTTCCACCGCCGTCACAACGGCTTCCCGTTTGGTCTTGGCACCAGTGAATTTCATGGCTTCCTCCAAGAGGCCATCAGGAATATCAATTGTCGTTTTCACGCTTCCAGTATCAGTGTGATTTAGATTCCGTCAAACGGAGACTTGGAATTCTGTCTCCACATTCAGAATCGCACTGTCAGTTACAAATCCTTCGCAAAAGGAGCCAAGATCTTTCATGAGACGGAGACAAACGGGGCGACGGGCAAATTCACTCCCTCATCGTGATCAACAGATCCTTGCTCTCAACAGTATCTCCCACCTGGACATTGATTTGATCCACCACGCCGTCGCACGGGGAATAGACGGTTGTCTGCATCTTCATGGCCTCGAGGGTGACGAGTTTTTCGCCCTTTGCGAGTTTGGTGCCGACACTGGCGGCGATGGCGGTGATGAGTCCTGGAATCGGCGCGCCAACCTGCATGAGTTTCGCCGGATCTGCTTTCGGGCGGGTTTTTCCCATTGGCTGGATTGAGCGGTCAACGACAGTTGTTTCGCGCGGCATGCCGTTGAGTTCGTAGAGAATCGTTCGCCGGCCGTCGGCGTCCGGAGTTCCCACGTTGATGAGGCGGACGAAAAGGGTTTTACCTTCCTCGATGTTGATCGAGATTTCCTCGCCCGGTTTCAGGCCATAGAAAAAGGCGGGAGTCGGGAGAACCGACGCATCGCCGCGCTCCCTGATGAACTTCGTGAACTCGGTGAAGACTTCGGGATACATCAAGTAGCTGTAGAGGTCGTCTTCCGTGACTTCATGACGGAGTTTGGATGTCAGCTCAGTTCGTGTCTTGTTGAAATTCAGCGGCGGCATGTTTTCGCCGGGACGGCCGTCGATCGGCTTTCGTTTGCCGAGGATCACGCGCTGGAGATCTTTTGGCCACCCACCCATTGGCTCGCCCAATCCGCCGGAGATCATGTCGATCACCGATTCAGGGAACGGCGTTGCGCCAGGTTCAAGGTTGAGGACGTCGGATGGTTTGATGCCGCGCGTGATCAGAAACATCGTCATGTCACCAACCACTTTGCTGCTGGGCGTGACCTTGACGATGTCGCCGAAAAGCTGATTGACCTCGGCATAGGTTCGGGCGATTTCGGGCCAGCGATGTCCGAGTCCCATGCCGGCGGCCTGTTCCTTAAGGTTCGTGAACTGACCACCGGGCATCTCGTGGAGGTAAACATCCGCGCTTCCTGAACGCGGCGCAGTGTCAAAGGGTGTGTAGTAACTCCGGACGGTCTCCCAATAGTCCGAATACTCATTGAGCGCTTCAAGATCGAGCCCCGTGTCCGACGGCGTGTTTTTCAGAGCGGCGACAATGGAATTGAGATTCGGCTGGCTGGTCGAGCCGGACATCGAGGCGATCGCAAGATCCACAATATCCACTCCCGCTTCGGTGGCCTGGATGATCGAGGCGGAACTGATGCCGCTCGTATCGTGCGTGTGGAAGTGGATCGGAAGGTTGATTTCCTCCTTCAGCGCCTTCACCAGGGCCTTCGCGGCGTAAGGCCGGCAAAGCCCGGCCATGTCCTTGATGGCAATGATGTGCGCGCCCATCTTCTGAAGCTCCTTGGCGAGCTTCACGTAATACTTCAGCGAATACTTGGATCGTGCGGAGTCGAGAATATCCCCGGTGTAACAAATCGCCGCTTCACAAACCGCGTGCGTCTCATGCACCGCTTCCATCGCGACCTGGAGATTCGGCGTGTAATTCAGGGAGTCGAAGATGCGGAAGATGTCGATGCCGGATTCGGCGGAATGTTTGATGAACCCAGCCACGACATTGTCAGGATAATTCGAATAGCCGACGGCGTTAGAGCCGCGGAAAAGCATCTGGAAACAGATGTTCGGAATACGTTCCCGCAATTGCCGCAGGCGCCGCCACGGATCTTCGCGCAGGAAACGCATGGAAGTGTCGAATGTGGCGCCTCCCCACAGTTCCAGGCTGAAGAGCTGCGGGGAACGCCGTGCCACCACGTCCGCAATGGCGAGCATGTCGTAGCTGCGGACGCGGGTGGCCATCAGGGACTGGTGGGCGTCGCGAAAGGTCGTGTCGGTGACGAGCAATCGCTTTTGCTTGAGCGCCCACTCGGCGAATTTTCTGGGGCCGAGATCGATCAGAAGTTGTCGCGAGCCGGCAGGCGGCGATTTCTTGTGATCGAAGACCGGGATGGCGGGAAGGGGCAGGGGACCCTTGGGTGAATATCCCTTCGCCTGCGGATTGCCGTTGACCATCACATCGCTCAAAAATGTGAGCAGCTTCGTGGCGCGATCCCGACGTTGCGTGGGCCTGAGCAGATCGGGGGTTGAGTCGATCAGCGTCGTCGTGGCCTTGCCGGAACGGAATGTTTCGTTGGCGATGACGTTTTCGAGGAATTGAATGTTGGTTTTGACGCCGCGTATGCGAAACTCGCGGAGAGCGCGGTCCATGCGCTGGAGCGCTGTCTCAAAGGACCGTCCGGAGACCGTCAGCTTCACGAGCAAGGAGTCGTAGAACGGCGTGATGACCGCGCCGGCGTAACCCATGCCGCCATCGAGCCGCACACCGAAGCCACCCGCGCTGCGGTATGTCAGGATCTTTCCGTAATCGGGCATGAATTTGCTCTCGGGATCCTCGGTTGTGATGCGGCCTTGGACGGCAAATCCATTTCTCGGAACTTCATTCTGCGCCGGGAGATCGAGTTCGCCGCCGTGCAAAGTGTGTCCCTGCGCGACGAGAATCTGGGAACGCACGAGATCAACGCCGGTGATGATTTCGGTCACGGTATGCTCGACCTGAATGCGGGGGTTCATCTAGATGAAGAACCACTCGTTTGTATCCAGATCGAGGAGGAATTCTACGGTGCCGGCATTGTCGTAATTGATCTCGGTGGCGATTTTTACTGCGGCATCGCACAGAGCGGTCCGGACTTTGACAGGCAGCCCGACCGACGGAGCGATTTCAATCACCTTCTGGTGCCGACGCTGGACTGAGCAATCGCGTTCGTAAAGATGGAGGACGTTGCCGTGTCGATCCCCGAGAATCTGCACTTCAATGTGCTTGGCGTGGCGGATGTACTTTTCAAGGAAGACGGCCGGATTGCCAAAGGCGCGTTCAGCCTCTCCACGCGCTTCGTCCAGGAGATGAGCCAGGTCTGCCGAACGCTCGACCACTCGCATGCCCCGGCCACCGCCCCCGAAAGCGGCCTTGATGATCAAAGGAAAACCAATCTCCTTCGCCACCTTGAGTGCCTGGGAACGTTCTTCGATCGGGTTTTCCGTGCCCGGAAGTGTGGGAACGCCGACCTTTTGAGCAAGCGACCGCGCGGTGGTCTTGTCCCCCATCATCCGCAGGAGATCGGGTCGGGGTCCGATAAAAGTAATGCCCGCCTTCTGGCATGCCTCGGCAAATTCGGCGTTTTCTGAGAGGAAACCGTAACCGGGATGGATGAAATCGACTCCCTTCTCGACGGCTAGGGAGACAATCGCCGGTATATCGAGGTAGGCTGCCACGGGGCCTTTTCCCTTGCCGACAAGATATGCTTCGTCGGCTTTGAACCGATGAACAGCCAGGCGGTCCTCCTGGGCGTAGATGGCCACTGTTCGCAGGCCGAGCTCGGTCGCGGCGCGAAACACGCGGATGGCGATTTCGCTGCGATTGGCAACCAGCAGTTTCTTTGGAGAATTCGAACTGGAGTGTGGCTGGGCTTTTTGGCCCGCGTGTGGGCGTGGTTTTGCGGCGGATGAACTCATAATCGTCGGGCGGTTATACGCATGGGTGAGAGCTGAGTAAAGGTGCGAACTTGCCTCCTGCGATGCAGGCGTCCCCCGGCGTTTTCTACGATCAAACGGCGCTGAATGCTTACCAAATATGGACACTAAGCGTTGACTTCAGGACAGGTCGGTGTTGGCGTCCCTCAATTTCAAAGGCGCTGAGGGTCCACGTAAATATATTTTCCGACCTGGCTGAAAGTGAATTGGCTCGATGGCGGGGCAGGAAGGACGAAGATACCCTAATCGACTGGCAAGTTGTGAGCAGCGAATCCGGCAAGCCAAAGTCCCCCAATCCGCAGGGCTGGGGTGGCGTCGGCTGCTTCGTTCGTTCTAAGAACTGAAGTTGATTTGAATAGAAGGTAACGAAGGCAACTAAGTGAGAAGGATTTGGCAGTGTTTTCTCGTTCTCCCGGACTTCACTGACTGGGTGAGCGTGGATCACCGGAGATTGTCTTTCGAAGTGAGTGTTCGTTCGTTCGCTTTGCTTCCTTCTGTGAATCCGAACACCCGTTTTAGGTTAATCGGTCGGCCGACTAACTCTGCGGATGCATTCCCTCCCGCGATTTTCGCATCCGGCCCGGCGGCGCTCAAGCCAGGATCGCGTGATGTTTTCGCGCGGAGCGTTCTTGTCGGCATTGGCTTTGCTCAAGTTTGGGCAGGATTCAGCGCGGCTGTTCCACGAGGAATCCTGTTCAGTGTTAGGTTTGGGTTGTGGTTCATAGTGGGGAACAAGGCGGCTTGTGCCGTCTTGTTCTTTTTTTGTGTCAAGATTCTGCGTTTACATCTTCGAAGCCTTCCCTCCATGCTTGCCCAAATTACTGACGAGCTATGGCGAAACAAATTGTCGAAATGCAGGTGGAAGGCGTGATTTCTGAGCTGCCGGATACCAGGACCGTGCGGTTGAAGTGGCCGGAAGGGTACGACGTTGAGTTCAAGACTGGTCAGTTCATCACCGTCTTCTGGCCGGATACTCCCAGTTACAAGAGGGCCTACTCGCTCTCTTCCTGTGCGATGGATCGTGGTGCCTACGAGATTACCGTGAAACGCGATGGGAAGATGGGAACCCGGATCGTGGACTGGATCAAAAAGGACGACAAACTCGGGGTGTTGCCGCCGGCCGGGAGATTCCTGCCGGTGTACGAAGCAGGCAAACATTTGATCTGCATTGCGGGCGGATCAGGCGTCACTCCTTTTCGCGCTTTCGCGAGGGAGGCGACACGCCGAAAGCTGGCGACGAAGATCACCGTGCTCTACAGCGTGCGCACGACCAACGACATCATCTTCAAGGATGAGTTCCATCAGCTCGAAATGGAGAACTCTCATTTTGATTTTTACGTCACCTGCACGCGCCTGCATCTGCAGGACGCATGGACCGGAAGGCGCGGACGTATCAACGCCGAATGGGTCAAGGAACACATCCATGATCTTCCCAACACGGTGTTCTATGCGTGCGGCCCGAATGAACTGGTCGAGTTCGCCGAGCAGTTGGTGTTGCAAGATCTCAAGGTGCCGAAGGAGCAGATGAAGACGGAGAAATGGGGCTGAACGGGCCTGAGCTGCGTTTCGACTGCGAGGATGGGAGTGGATCGGTAAGCAGCTCAGGCTGGAGCTGATAACGTCACGGCATTTCGCCCGATCGAGACACAGCGCAGACAAAGCCTGGCTGGGCATCGCAATGCACCGCCACACCGTGCGATGCGCGATCAGCACCACGAGAAGTTGTTAATTCCCGGCACTGTCACACTTCGGGAGCCGGAGTTTGCCTTCAACTCATCGTCGAACCGTCGCAGAACCTGACCGAGAAAGCCGCCTTCCTGTCAGCGGAACACATGCCCGATCCCTTGCCAGATCAGGAGCGATTTTGTTCGCATGATCCCGCCTAATCGTTCGATACAAATGCCCCAAGAAAGAATTTCAAAATACCGAGGCTCTTTCAAAACTCGGATTTGTTGAGAGATTTCAATTGATCATGTGAAGTGGCACGAGTCGCGCTGATTTTTGGACATGCTCGACCTGACGATCTTCCACAATTTGCAACGCCATCTTTTCCCCATGCTCGAAGAGGAGATGGGACCGCTGACGGCGTTGGACCAGCAGTTTTGTGAAGTCATTTCGCTGACCCAACTGGGCCGCTTCATCGCCAGCTACCAGTGGT
>SXMN01000054.1 GCA_005777315.1 Verrucomicrobiales bacterium | reverse complement strand
GATGTTCATGAGTTGTTCGCGTTCTGGCGGTGACAAACGGATGCGATACTTAATTGGCATCTACTCCAATTAGACACGCTTATCCAAAGTACAAGCTCAATTTGTTTGACCCATCAACTCACGACTGACGGAGTACTAGTCTGCTTCGGAGTTCAGGCTAATGGGAGGGAGAGCTGTGATTCTCACAGCAGTCCAGAGCCTGCGGCTTTAGTTACACCACTTTGGATTAAGCCGCAGGCTCTGGACTGAGGCGAGAATCGCCGCTCTTTAGCCACCAAAGAGAGGATGCACAGACTTTGTCACACCAACCGTCTAATTACCGATCCACTTCCGACAATTTCAAAACCAGCGCCAAATGGGGCGCAACGGCGGTTCGGCGTGATCGATTATTTGAGCCTTCACGCCGCGTTGATTAAAGTCGATTACCTCTTGCATGAGTCGAAGATTCAGCGCTTCAAAGACTCTTAGGTTAGTTTCGTAATCCCGCTTCGCTTCGAAAAAGGGATGGAACTTTTCCTTATTGTTCGCGTCAGTTCGTTTGATTTCCTCAATCCTTTTCGCCAGCCAGTCGAGTTGTTTTTGGTGCCGTTCCACCTCACGTTGCAGCGCAACCAGAATTCCATCCCTCCTTCGCTCGATCTGCTCCTTTAGTTTGGCGATCAATTTCTTTTTCGCGACAATATCTGGATGGTCTTCTCCAACTTGAACCCGTATGGCTTCATAATTACTTTCCGCTAGGCTTAATTGGGAAAGCAGCTCGTTGTAAATCGGGTCAGGAAACGAAGTGTCGGGAATGGCGTTGGTCCCTTCGATTGCCCGGACACGACGTTGCTGCTCCAAAAGGCTGGAAAAATTCGCCAGCTTGATCTCAGCTTCTGCCCGCTCGCGCTCGAAAACGCGAACTCGCTCTGAACTGCTCGGATGATCCATTTCTTGAGCCTCTTCTGTTGAGACCCCCAGTTCGCGGCGCAATTGCTTCATGAGCTCGGCCTTCCCTTCCAACCGTTTGCGTTGTTCTTCCATCTGTAACTTGAGTGCTTGCCTGGAGCCTTCCCAAACTCCCTGAGTGTCCTCCAGATAAGTAGTCGCGATGGCATTGGCAATTTCAGCGGCAGCTCTCGGATCATGCGCCCTGATGCGGATCGATAGCAGAGAAGAATTCTTGGGAATCTCGACTGCCAAATTGCTCCAAAGATTGTTGAGATCGCGGACGTTATTGCTTCGTGAATCAGATTTCCTCGCGCCAGGCAGTTGGTTCAAGTTGGCCACAGATAGCCTGGCAACCACTCTATGAAGGAAAAGATGGGATGTTATCCGCTCCGCCGCTGCGTTAAAATGATTACCACCGACACTCTTCTCGGATTGGTCTTGAACCAGCTCGATCCTCGCCCTCGCCTCGTAGAGGTTCGAGCTCGTTCCGAAACGGATCGCTCTTGCGAATACCACACAAATCAACAGTCCCGTGATGGCAACCAAAGCCGGTCTCCGCCAGCCGCCTTTCGACGATTCCGTGGAAACTCCAAGAAGCCGTCTGACACGCTCGATGAGGGAACCATCCGTAGCTGCCAGGGCGAGTTGAGCCGTGCTGGGCCGGAGCTCCTCCAGTGTCGCCAATGTTTTCGCATAACCAACTCGGTCTCCGCAGACTTGCACAACAAGGTCATCGCAACAGTTCTCGCGTTCGGTGCGGATTTGCTTTGAGACCCACCAAACCGCCGGGTGGTAGAAGAGGAGAGTTTCAACCACTCGCTGCAGGAGATTGACGAGATAATCGTGCCGCCGGATATGAGCCAGCTCATGCGCGAGGACAGCTTCGATCTGCTCGGGTGAGAGGCCCGTCAGCGTGCTCGCGGGCAAAAGAATGACGGGTCGCAACCATCCGATGACCGTCGGTACTTCCACCAAAGCCGATTGGAACAACCGCACAGGACGGGAGACAGCCAACTTCACCCGAAGTGCGGCCAGCTTGGACGCCCACGGTTCGGCGATTGGCAGTACCTGTGTTCGCGCCAATCGCTGCGCGTGCATCCATCCACCGACAAGCCGGATCGAAAGGATCAGGACGCCGGCAGCCCAAACCAAGACTACCAACAGGAGCACCGACTCATCCAGCGAAGACGTGATTTCGCTTCGTACAGCTCGGCTCACTGGTGGAGCAACCGGTCCACCAGCCGGAGACTTCGCCACAGGACCAAGCGGCACGCCAGCCACAGCGCCAGCCAGCGAGATCGGAGCGATGACGGCGGCGGTGATGAAAGGCAGCACTATCATGGCAGCGAGCGCTGCACAACCTGCTAGATAACGTGCTTGTGCTGGATGCCGGCGAAGCCGGGACAGTACCAGGGCCAGAGCTGCGGCGATGAGCGAGCCTTGCCACAGGAAGTGAACGAGGGCCCACCCGAGCCGCAGAACGAAAGGGTGTGAGAACGAATCTGTGATGGCATTCATTTGTCGCCCCTTTCGATGTCGTTGAGCAGTTGCCGGATCTCCGCGAGTTCCTCGCGCGAAGCTTTCTTGGAGGAGAGGGCCTGCATGACGAGCTGCTTGGCCGAGCCGTTGAAGGCGCGGTCCAGAAGATCGCCCAACAATTGCCGCTGCGTTTCCTCCTCAGCCACGCGAGGTGAATAGACGTGAGTGCGATCCTTGTCATCACGATCCAGCAGACCCTTTTCCGTCATGATCTGCATCATCTTGAGCACGGTGGTATAGCCGGTCTCTTGGGCCTGGTTGAAGTCTTCGAGCACTTCTCGAACGGTACTGGCGCCGCGCCGCCAGAGCACGCGGAGGATGGCGAGTTCGCCTTCGGTTGGTTTGGGAAGAATCTGCTTTGGCATAGCTGTATCAGTTGCCGCAGAAGAAATACGAAACAATTCGTATTGTCAACGAAATGTTTCGTACATCGACGGCAACTGCTGATTTGATTGTCCTCGGTTGTCGTTGAGTGAATTACCCGCCCGGAAGTACGTCAAGGAGCGCGGAAAGTTCCGCGCTCCAACTGAAAGGCTACCGGTCAAATTACCCCCGCGAGTTCCTGCAAAGTCCGCCAGTTTTCGAGCCTGTCTTGATTGGCGGCGAGGATCGTCTCGGTTGGCTTGCCGTCGGCGTCGAACTGTTTGGCGAAACGGCCTTCGCTCTTGGCGAACATGATGAAGTCGAACAATTCACCGCTCTTGGGATCCTTGTACCAATCTTCTTTCGGAGCCGGATTCCCTTGCAGGCTCAGGCGCTCGGAAATCTTCGAGCCTTTGCGCGGGTCGTAACTGAGCACGGGGAACGTGCGGGTGTCCACGGCAAGTTTGCTCTGCGCCATGGCCATGTTGTCGCCGACGCCGTGTTCCGGCTGACAGGTGGTATAAACGCTCACGATGGCCGGGCCATTGTATTCGTTGGCGGCCATGATCGCCTTGTAGAAGTGATTGCTGAGGGCGCAGCTCGTCTGAGCGACGAACGTGTTCGGATGCATCATCGCGATCTGGGCGATTTCCTTCCGGCGCTCCACCTTGCCCTGGATCGCTTTTCCGTGAACGGAGAATTTGGTGTTCTGCCCCATGAAGGTGCCGGTGGAAGACTGGCCGCCGGTGTTGGAATAAACCTGGGTGTCGAGCAAGAGAATCTTGATGTTCATGCCCGAAGCCAGCATTCGGCTGAGAGCATTGAAGCCGATGTCCAGCATGGCGCCGTCGCCGCCAATGACCCATAGCACCTTGTTTTTCCAGCCCATCTGATCCCAGCGCGCGCGAACACCCATGGCGTAAGTGGGGCCATTCTCGAAGAGCGAATTGGACCAAGGCACGAGGTAAGGATTGTATGGATAAGTCGAGGCATAGACCGTCGAGCAGCCCGTCGAGTTGATCAGACCGATGTCATCCTTCCCGTAAACGAAGCCGGTTGCCGCAAGCATCATCCGAAGCGCCGTGCCTTCCCCGCAACCCATGCACGACCCCGCGCCGCCGACGTATAGAAGCGAGCGATCCGCCAGCATCATGTCGGAAAGAAGCTTTTCGTTGATGAAGGACTTCGGAGTCTCGGGCAGCTTTCGATAGAATGACCAGGAGCGCTGGAACTTTTGAAGTGTGGTGTCGTCTTTCTGGAGCATCGCGAGCGCACCGTGATTGCCGCAGGCATCGACACACTCGGCGCAGCCTTTGCACTTCGTGGGGTCTATGAAGATGCCGAAGTAGCCCGGCTCCTGGCCCTTCTTCTCGTAAACGCCCCAGTACTTGGTCGTCTTGGAAAACTGCTTGGCGTAGTGCTCGCGCTCGGCGGGATCGGTGATCGCGGCGAGTTCGGCGTCGAGCTTCGACTTGGGCACAACCTTCCCAAGGATCGCCGTGTCGGGGCATTCCGTCACGCAATCCATGCAGCCCACGCAATTCTCATTGTTCAGCAGCGGAATCTCCGGCGCGATGTAGCTGAAATCGCGCAGTACACCGGTGCCAGCCGGGATGAGCGAGCGCGAGGTGGAATGATCAGCCGGCAGCTCCATTTCTGCGGAGCCGTCATTGTAAGCGGCAACAATGCGCTCGTTGAAGTCGGCGACATCGATGACATCCTTGGTGATGGCCAGCGTGTTAATGCGTTCGTTAACGGGGGTGGGGAGGGTTGTGGACATAAATTCCTTCTCGGGTTCTTAATCTTTTTCTTAATCGTAATCTGATTCCAACTTCACGCAGCCTTCTTTCGCTTGACCATTAAGTTGGCAATCGGATGGCCGCAGTGTTTTTGCCGCTCGCGCGCAGCGGCGAAAAGGCGATGGATGTCGTGGCCGCGCGCAGCGGACAATTCATCCTTGATGCGCCACATTTCCTTCAAGACAACGTCGCCAGTCTCAAACAGTTCCGGTTCTTTCATCACGTTATTCGTAGAGTTCTACAGTCAATCTCGACGGCTTGGATCAACCAGTCTCAGATTCTGGAAATAATCCCGATAGCAACCACGGTCTCGGGCCAGCAGGCCTGCCGCGTGAACCTGCGCGTGCGCAGCGATCAGGAAATCCGGCACAACCCGACCGCGCTTGCCAACCTCGCTCCAGGTAACGATGAAACATCCGCCCGGCAAGAGCAGCGCTGTCCGCCGACGATGGCCGAAACGTAAGTTGCCAATCGGAAAGAAACTCCTCGATGGAGGCCTGACCGAGCACTGGAACAATCTCTGCCACGACAACTTCGCACACAACCAACCCGAACTCGGAAGCGGCCTTGCGAAGCGCCGTTTCCGAGTTCGAAGCGTGCTGGGGATCGCCCGGCAACACGTCCAATAGCACTGAGGCGTCAACAGCCGTTTCCATCACGAGTCATGTGCAGGTACTCGTCAGCGTTTCGGCCGGCGGGCAACCGCCCGCGCCCCCGCCATTTGGCGATAGCCTCCGCCGCAATCGGCGCACGCGGGCTGAGTTCGTTAAAGAGGTATTCTTGAAGCCAGTGTGCAACAGCCCGCGCTTCAGTGACCGGAAGCAGGCGGATGGCATTCTCAACTTCAATCGCAGTGCTCATGCAGGATACAAAAGTGATGTGAGTGAGATGCCTGCGGGAAATAACCGCAAAACACAGTCGGCGAATCAGGGCCGTGTTCTGGCGATACTGCGATGGAAACGCCATCGGCTCGCTCCGCTAAGAAGAATTCAGTAAGAATGAGCACAAATGCAGCCTGGATTTTGCTACTTCACGAACACCATTTCCTCTTTCGCCGCCGCCATGGCGGGTGCGCTGTTGGCGATAAGATCCCACGGGATTTCCATCACGCTCTTCAAGCCTTCACGGACGCATTTTAGATTTTCCTGGACGACATGCTCGCCGCGCTTGCCGAAATACTTGCGGATATACTTCTCGACAGACGCCAGCACCTGGTCGTCGCCCATGCCAGACTTGGCGGCGAATGGCGTCACGCGGATGAAGATGCCCACCAGGCAGACACCCTGCATGCGTTGTTGAAGGTCTGGATCGGTGGCGATCTCTTTCGCGATTTTCACCGTATCCAGGTAAAAGACCTTGAGGCGTTTGTTGCGGATGAGTTTTTGTCCGTAGGAAGGAATGGCGCTCCAGACAGCCACTGGATCCGTATGCGGGCTTTGAATGAAGACCGAGCCTTCGTGCGCGATGCCATCCAGCGGATTGCCGAGATTGAATGCGTTGACATCGTTGAGCGGGATGAACTCGACATGGCTCAACTCGCTGTGAGTGCGTATATGCGAGGGCGCGACCGTCAGATAGTACGTCGTTGGCAGGCCCTTCTTCTCCGAGCCGTACTTGGGGTACGCCTGGACATCCAGCTTGAAGAGTTCGCCGACGAATGAAGCGATGAGCTTGTTGGTGGTGACCGATCCGAATCCGCCCACCGAGTGGCCACGCATCGAGAACGCGCCCTCGGGACGAAGATCCGGATCCTGGTCGCTGGACAAGGCCAACGGATGTTTGATGCCGACGACGGAAAACTCGCGCGGGCTCCCCGCCATCATATTCCTCACCAGCCCAATGAAATGTCCGGCGCGGACATCCCTCGATCCCAGGCCGGCTGAGCAGGCGTAAATCTTCGGGAGTCGTGTGATTTCGGGATATTTGAATTCACCCTGACTGCCGTAACTGAGCCCCATGAGCGCGTCGGCAAAGGAAGCTTTTATCGCCTGAACAAGCGGGTTGGACTGGGCAAGCGGGTTGTCCATGCGCTCGATCACGGTGAACGCTTTGACATTCTTGAGCGCGGCAACAACATGAGTGGCCGGGAAAGGCGCAAAGCATGTCACATGAACAACGCCTACTTTCATCCCCATTTCCTCGCGCATGTAATCCGCCGCCGCCTGGGCTGTTTCCATCATCCCGCCCATTCCAACGATCGCGTATTCCGCGTCTTCCATCCGGTAATTGTCCAGCATCCCGTAACGCCTGCCTGTGAGATTGTAGAAGGTGTCCATCGCTTCCTGGACGGCTGCCGGAACTTTGTCGTAATAACTCCGCTGGGCGATCTTGCCCTTCATGTAGGCGTCCTGGTTCTGCACCACACCGGACATGATGGGGAAACGCGTGTCGAACAGGCAGCGCAGCTTCTCATTCGGATCGCCCATGTAATCCTTCATCATTTCCGGTTCGGGCAGGAGAACGTTCTCGATGGTATGAGTGGTGAGGAAGCCATCCTGAACATTCATGAACGGCGTTTCGCTGGCTTCGGCAGCGCGACGGGAAATCAGGGCGAGATCACCCGCTTCCTGCGCGTTCCGTCCGAAAAGAATTCCCCATCCTGTGTCCGCCACACTCATCACGTCATCATGACCACAATGGACGTTGAGAGCCTGGCTTGTCATGGCGCGCGCGCCGATATGGAACACCACCGGAAGCCGTTTGCCCGAAATCGTGTAGAGTACTTCCTTCATCAGGACCAATCCCTGTCCCGAGGTGAAATTTGTCACCCGGCCGCCGGCGAGCGCGAAGCCTTCACATGTGCTGGCGGCGCTGTGCTCGGACTCTGGCTGCACAAAGGTCAGCGTGTCGCCCCAAAGGTTCTTCTTGCCGTTTGCCACCTCGGTTTGATAGCCGGTGCCCATCGTCGTCGAGGAAGTGATTGGATAGGCACACGCTCCCTGAGTGATCAGAGTATCGACCCAGACAACAGCGCCAGCGCCATCGGAGGTGGTGGGAATTCCCGGGAAAGGAAAAATTTTAACTTCAGTGCTCATGTTGCAATTGTGGGCGTCTTGTTCGCAGAGGCGGGCGGCCAATTGGTCCACCGCTGGCGAGCTGCGAACGGTCTTTATGGAACGCGGCGATTGGAGCAGGCACCACAAACCGGCGCAAGCAATTAGTCCCATACCGGCCAAGCGCCACGCATTGTGAGCGATGCTTTTCCGCATGACAGTTCCATGCCTGCTTTTACACGAGTTTGCTCAGCGGTACGAATGGCAGGTTCTCGTCATTCCGACCGAGGATTGCACCCGGCACTTCGGGCTGCGCCGCATGATGCCGGTCAACGTTGAATGGACAGTTGCCCTTGCTTCACTCGATCCCTCAATTGCTCCAAGACCTTGAGTGCCCCTTCGCTTCGGCCAGCCACCGCAAAAGCGTGACCCAGCGAGGCCAGTTTCGATGAACCGCACGGGGAAAGTGCGAAGGACGGTACACGGAAAGATGAGGAGTAATGCCGGAGGCATGCCCCCCAAGCTCATGAGAATCTTCCAGAATGCTCTTGAGATGTGTCATTGTATTTCAGCAGGAACGGTGCTCTATTCGCTCCAGACAAACCCCACGCTAATGAAAACGCACTCTTGCAGCCGCCGCCAGTTTCTTCGCGCCGCCTCCGCCATCGCCGCTGGTTCACCGTTCCTTGCAGGAGGAATGTTCTCTGCGCACGCTGCGGACGCTCTTGTGCGACCACGCGCGCGGGGCGATGCGAATGTCGCCATCGCCGCCTGCAAAACCTACGGTCCGGAGGTTCGCTCGGCGTTGGACCAATGCTTCGATCTCATCGGCGGCATCGGTTTGCTCGTGAAGAACAAGACTGTGACCGTGAAGATCAACCTGACCGGGACGGACTTCACTCCCTTCCTGAACCGTCCGGTTGGCGAGACGTTCATGACGCATTATTCAACCGTTGCCGCACTGACCTCCGCCCTCTTCAAGGCGGGAGCCACCCGGGTCCGGCTCGTGGAATCAACGCAAAGCCGAGCGAAGCTCGAGAACACCATCGACCTCGCAGACTGGGACGTGAATGCGCTTCGTGCGATGGGCAACGTGGAATTTGAGAACACCCGCAACCTCGGCAGCAGGAAGAACTACGCCCACCTCAAAGTTCCGACGGGTGGCTACATGTTCTCTGCGCTCGACGTGAACCATTCCTATCACGACACCGACGTGATGGTGTCGCTGTGCAAACTCAAGAACCACATCACCGCCGGCGTGACTCTTTCGATGAAGAACCTCTTCGGCATGACGCCCAACACGCTTTACGGGGACAAGGCCGTCAACGAAGACGCGACCGCCGGCCGTGGTCCGCTCCATAATCCCACCGGATTTCCCAGTGTGAAATTGCCTGGGCTCAAGCCGGATGTCACCTCGACCGATCCAACTTATCGCGTACCGCACATTGTGGCGGACATCTGCGCGGCGAGACCGATCGATCTGGCGATCATCGACGGCATTACATCCATGAGCGGAGGAGAAGGCCCTTGGTGCCGCCATGCTGGTCCACTCAAGTTCACCGCTCCCGGCGTGCTCATTGTTGGCCGCAATCCCGTCTCGACCGACGCCGTTGGCACTGCCGTGATGGGATACGACAATCCGCGCGCGGTTCGCGGCCAGAAGCCATTCCACTTCTGCGACAATCATCTTCTGCTTGCCGAACAATCCGGCATTGGAGTGGCCGACCTGAGCAAGATTGATGTGCGGGGAATGTCCATCGAGAAGGCACGGCTGCCATATGGATGAACCGTTCTTCGGTTCGAGCCGAATCAGAAGCATGATTCTTTGCTGACACTGAGACCTCGCACCTTGTCGGTAGAGTCAGTCTGCACACTTCTTCGCGGTGCAATGCCGCGCCTAAGCAAAGTGTGAGAGCGTTGCCATCCGAAACGAAACTACATGGGTGGGGTTGGAAGCTATGCATGTCGCGAATAGCTCTTCCGACACTCACAAGCTTACAAGGGGAATCAACACTCCCCCTGTGTCAGAAACGGCAAGTTTTTCGCAACATGCATGAACAGCACCTGTGAAAATCTTTTCAAGACTATGAATCGACTCACCCGTGAGAAGAAGTTTTGGCTGTTCATCTTTGGATTTGTTGTTGTCCTCCTGAGTCTGGTCGAGTTGGGCATCTTCCCGTCACGTGCGCGGACCAACTCTATCTCACAGGCAGGCATGATCCTCAGCAATCTCCGGCAGATTGAGGGCGCGAAGGAGCAGTGGAGTTTGGACCAGAAAGCCACGGGCCTGGTGGAGATTCCCTCACTGGATATTGCGCAATACTTGAAAGGAAGCCGGATGCCTAACGCGGCTGGAGAGGTTTACGTTATCAATCCAGCAGGCGTCCCACCTGTCGCCGTGTTGATTCGCAGGTTGCCAGGTTTTCCTGAAGGCACAATTTTACGGATTGATGGAGAGCCAATTCTGCAGGGTGGAGCGGTCTCATCGGCCAAATGAGGGCACCCTGAATCGCGGAGCCAAGTTATGCGTTGAATCTCCAATGAACCCCTTCCAATTCGACTCGGAACAATCTTGAAGCACGACTGTCGCCGCCCTCTGGTGCTTGTCACTTCGGTCATCAACTGAATCCGTTGAAGGAAATCCAACCCGTGTTCTTGCTCGTTGCCATGGAATCAGTAGGGTAAACGCACGACAGACAAGCAGGCAGTTCTTGATGCCCTAAGCCAGCTCCCCAAAGATGCATCGTTGGGGGAAATCGCTGACAAGCTGCACATCATGGCGGCTGTGCGACAGGGACGAGATGACGTCGCTCATGGACGGACGAAAACACACGAGCAAGTCCGGCAGACCATGAAGTCTTGGACTACGGAATGGGCTTCAAGTTAGTGGAGATTCTCCACATCCGGCATTGGGCAAGAGTTGAACCTGACTTTGACAACTAATTCCTTTGATGAACTTTCTGCAATTCGACACCGAACAGTCCTGGATCAACAACGTCGCGGCACTCTGGCGTGATCGGTTGCGCGCCAACCCTCGCCTGGTGATGTGTCTGCCCTCCGGGAATACACCAAACGCGATCTATGCCGAGATGGGCCGATCCGTCGCCAACGGACTCGTCAGTTTCCGTAAAGCGGAGATTTTCGCGCTCGACGATTTCGGCGGGCTTGCACAGGACGACCCGGGACGCTGCCGCAACATGCTCCAGCGCTTCCTGCTCGATCACGTTGACCTGCCGCGCGAGCGATTTCATTTCATCGACACAGAGGCGAACAACCTCGATCGAGTCTGCCGCGAATACAACGAACTCATCGCTGCGCGTGGCGGATTCGATCTCACGTTGCTTGGCATCGGTTTGAACGGACACCTCGGATTGAACGAACCTGGATCAGCGATTGACTGCATGACGCGCCGGGTCGAAATGCACGAGAGCACGATCAAGGCGTCGGCGGGCTATGTGACGCATTCCAATCTGCCGACCTGGGGTGTCGGCGTCGGACTCAAGCATCTGCTCGGATCACGTGAGGTCTGGTTGCTGGCAAACGGCGCGAAGAAGGCCGAGATCATTCATCGGGCCGTGACTTGTCCGATCAGCAACGACCTTCCCGCGTCACTGCTGAGGAAACACCTGAATAGTTTCCTACTCACCGAGGCTGCTGCTGGTTCCAGGGTGTCAGCTATGGTGCAGCAGGCGCATTCGTAAGCACCGTCACCTTCAGCCCCGATGGGGCATCGGGAGTGCGGTAAATACGCTGAGTGGCCTTTTGAAAATCCTCCGGCTTCGCGTGGTAAATATCACCAAAGGTTTGAGGATTTCGGTCCAGGAGCGGGAACCAACTGCTCTGAACCTGCACCATGATCCGATGGCCGGTGCGGAAGGTGTGGCAGATGTCAGGCATGGTCCATTCGACTTTGGTCACTTCACCGGGTTTGAAAGGTGTCGGTTTGTCATAGCCATTGCGGAATTTTCCACGAAGCGGCTCGCCACGCACCAACTGCTGATAATGGCCCATGCGGACGTTCGCCGGATTGGGATCAGGATCGGGATGATCGCCGGTGTAAACATCGATGAGCTTCACCACCCAATCACTGTCCGAGCCGGTCGTCGTGACATGCAGGCTCGCCGTGATCGGGCCGGCAATGGTCACTTCCTCCGTGAGCGGCGCGGTCACGTAAACGAGGACATCCGGCCTCGACGCCACGAAACGCTGATCCTCGATCATGTATTCTGCCGGCATCCTCGTCGTAACGCGGGAGGTGAACGGCACAGGTCGGTTTGGATCGCTCACGTATTCATCGAAAGAGGAGTTGCCCGCCGGAGCTGGTGAGAATTCCAGCCGTCCGTTGGGATGGAAGTGGAGCGTGCGCGCGACTGAGTTCGTCGGCGGCCACGCGGACTCCCGCCGCCACTCCCCTGTGCCGGTTTCGAATATGTAAGCCTCGGGAAGTGCCGGCGCATTGGTGTCGTCCTTCAAAAACCGGCGGAAAAATGGCAGCTCAATTTCATTCCGAAAAAACTCCGCGGTCTTCGCATTGAATTTCACAGGCCCAAGTGCGTCACCGTCGCCGCCGTGCCACTGTCCGTGAGACCAGGGGCCCATGACCAGCGCATTGAAGATTCCTGGATTCTGCTTCTCCGTGGCTCGGTACGCTTTGAGAGTTCCGGAAAGATCTTCCGCATCGAACCAACCACCGACAGTCAAAAGCGCCGCTGTAACATTCTTCAGATGCGGCGCGATATTTCGCTCGGCGCACCATCTCGCATCGCTGATGTTGGACATCATCTTCTGCCAGGGCTTGTTGTCGGCGGAGAAATTCCTGGCACCCAATTCGGCCAGCGAACCGCCTTCGAGGAAGAACCTGTAGCCATCCGGTGTCTTGAAGTCGAATCGCCTCGGCTCTTCGCGCGTCGGATCATCCAGCTTCTGGCCGAAGGAGTGAAAAAAGCCGAAATTGTGTATCAACCAGAACCCACCGCCGTGAAGTGAGTCATCTCCATCGTACATGTCTGTCACCGGAGCCTGCGGAGAAACAGCCTTAAGTGCTGGATGCGAATCAATCATCCCGGCGGCTGCAAAGAAGCCCGGATAGGAAATGCCTTGAAGCCCGACTTTGCCATTGTTTCCCCGAACATTCTTCACCAGCCATTCAATCGTGTCGTAAGTGTCGGTGCTCTCGTCTGTGTCCTTCGGACCACTCTTCACGGGCTTGTGTGGACGAACGTCCTCGAATTCCCCTTCCGAAGCGAAACGTCCCCTCACGTCCTGCCTCGCCAGAATGTATTTCTCACGGAGAAGTGAATCAGGAAAACCGCCGGCCCTGCCCCCCGCATCCACCGTATAGGGTTTCAAGTTGTAGGGTGTCCGTTGCATCAGGATAGGCTGCGCGGTTTTGGAATCCTTCGGCGTATAAACCACCGTGAAGAGCTTGATTCCATCCCGCATCGGAATCCGGTACTCCCGCTTCAGGTAGTTTGCCTCGAACCATCCTTTCTCGATAGGCTCGGGGTTTGGAGCGGCAAACGAACCGCAATTGACCATGATCGCCGAGAGCCCAGTGATCAACCAGACGGGCAAACAGGTTTTACAAATCATATTAGAGGTGTGCTGGGTTGGAGCGAAGGAGCTTCGACTAGATGCATGATTCATGTTTCTGAGCCTTGCTCTCCTAAAACTCAACCGCAAAGCCAAACCGTCCGTCAAAAGCCTGGGTAACGCCCGCAACCTGCCCGCCCCGATCGGCAGCATACCGACCAGAACGTGCGCCAGGCAAAATTAGAACGGATGGTCCTTCGACCTTGAAGCTTCGTTTCCGTTCCGTCCTGCAAGTCGCTGACTGCACAGATGGTAGCCTGTGTCGCTCACAGCGGAATTCTCAACGAGGTTTTGATCGTCCGTTTGAAATGTTGCGCTCCGATCCCCTCCGCAGGAGGTGAGAATGCACGTGCCTTCGTCCCCAAGCCGCTGCCGCCGGTGCCACCGCTGGAATTGGACGCCGAGATCCAGGAACTCATCCAGAATGCGATGCTTGCGCTTGGTCGCTTGGACGGCCTGACGGCGGTCCTGCCTCACCCGGCGATCTTCCTCTACTCCTACATCCGGAAGGAAGCCGTTTTGTCCTCTCAGATCGAAGGCGCGCAATCCAGCCTCTCCGACCTTCTGCTTTTTGAAATGGAAGGGGTGGCCGGCGTAACAGTGGACGACGTGCAGGAAGTTTCTAATTACGTCGCCGCGATGAACCACGGCCTGAAGCGATTGAAAAACTTCCGCTCTCGCTCCGGCTGCTGAAGGAAATCCACGGCGTGCTGATGACGAAAGGGCGTGGCAGCGAGAAAGAATCCGGCGAATTCCGGCGCTCGCAGAACTGGGTGGGTGGCGCGCGACCCGGCAATGCCTTGTTCGTTCCGCCGCCGTCCGACCAGGTGCTGGAGTGTCTGGGCGCGCTGGAAAAATTTCTATACAACGACCCGGTCAAAACCCCGCTCCTGATCAAAGCCGCGCTGGCGCACGTCCAGTTTGAAACCATCCATCCGTTCCTCGATGGCAACGGACGCCTGGGCCGGCTACTCATCACCTTTTTGTTCTGCGCGGAAGGCGCGTTGCGTGAGCCGCTGCTTTATCTCAGCCTCTACTTCAAGCAACACCGCCACCGATACTACGCCCTCCTGCAATCCGTCCGCCTCACCGGCGATTGGGAAGCGTGGTTGCGCTTCTTCCTGACCGGTGTGGAGGAAACCGCCAATCAAGCCGGGCAAACCGCGAAAGCCCTGATGAAACTCGCTGCGGTGGACGAGCAACGCATTCAAACCATTGGCAAAGCCTCCGGCTCGGCCTTGCGCGTCCATCGGTTGCTTCAGGCCCAACCGATCCTCTCGATTGCCAGTGCCGGCGAAGAATTGAAACTGAGCGTGCCGACCGTGACCGCGTCCCTCAAACACCTGGCCAAACTCGGCATTGCCCGCGAAACCACCGGACGCAATTACCGCCGCATTTGCGCCTACGACAGATATCGGAAGATTTTGAATGAGGGAACTGAACCGATCACTTGATTGCCGTGAATGTTTGCTTGTGAGTTGGCAGTGGCTCACCCGGTTCGGTGATCTGCGTGGGTTTCGACAAAAAGTTTTGACGCCTGCTAGCGGCTCCATAAAGTCACTCCAACTAAACCCGATGCGAGCGCATTGCTTCCTGAGTTGCGTAGCATCATCAGAGGCAATTCCCTGGCGATAACGAGTGTGAACAAACCACGACCGCCGCACTTTTCTCCACCTGCTCTCATGCCTCCCCAACTCCCACCAGCGCGCCCCCGGGCCCACGCAACGACGATCACGGTCAACGTCCCAACCCCGTTGCGCAACTGCTGCTCTGGTGCGTCGGAGCTGGCGCTCCGGGTGACTAAGCTGAGTGCCGTGCTTGAGGAACTGGAGCAGCGCTATCCGAAACTTCACCGCAGCATCTGCGACGAAACCGGAGCGGTGCGCCGGCATGTCAATCTTTTCGTTAACACCAACCACATGCGCGACTGCAACGGGCTCGGTACATCCCTCGAGCCTGGAGATGTCGTCACAATAATGACCGCAGTTTCAGGAGGTTAAAAATATGGCGGATCGAATCATACTCACAATTGGAACCAAGAAAGGGCTGTTTGTAGCCGAGTCATCGAAGACACGACGCGGCTTTATGCTGCGCGGCCCGTTCGGCCATGGCGTGGGGGTCTATTCCGCGTTGATTGACACGCGCGGCACGCCACGGCTCTATGCCTCAAGCTGCAACCCATTTTTCGGCATGAAGGTTCTGCGCTCAACCGATCTCGGAAAGACCTTCAAGGAAACCAAATCCGCCCCGGCGTTCCCCAAGGACGACGGGCGCGCACTCGCCAACATCTGGTCGATTGAAGCAGGCAAGGATAAGAAGGAATTGCTGTGCGGTGTCGAGCCGGCCTCGCTGTTCAAGAGTCGTGATGGCGGCGATTCCTGGGAGTTGGTTCCGGGCATTAGCAACCATGAGCACTCGCGCAAGTGGCAACCAGGCAACGGCGGGCTTTGCATGCACACGATCGTGCGCGACGGCAACCGGGTCCATCTCGGCATCTCGACCGGCGGCCATTATCTGAGCGAGGATGGCGGCGAAACTTTTTCGGCTGCCAACAAAGGTGTCGGTGCCGGCTTCATGCCGGATCCATTCCCTGAGTTCGGCCAGTGCGTTCACAAGATCGTGGTGCCCAAGGGCGCACCCGGACGGCTCTACATGCAGAACCACGGTGGCTGGGCGGAATGGGATGGTCCCGGAGGCAGGCGGCCGGACATCGGTGTGTTGCGCAGTGACGACCACGGCCACACCTGGCGATCCATCGCCAAAGGGCTGCCGTCCGACTTCGGGTTTCCGATCGTCGTGCATCCGCACAACCCCGACACGATTTACGTGGTGCCGCTCGAACCGATGTCGCGCACCTGCCCCGGCGGCGTGCCGGCCGTCTGGCGCAGCGAAAATGGTGGCGGCTCGTGGAAGAAACTCGCGCAAGGATTGCCCAAGAAGGAGAGCTTCTTCACGGTGCTGCGCCACGGAATGGACATCGACGAACTGTCGTCACCGGCACTCTACTTCGGGACAACCACCGGCCAGCTCTGGATCGGTCGTGACGGTGGCGAGAAGTGGGAATGCCTGTTCGATTCGCTCCCGCCGATCCACTGTGTCAAAGCCGCTGTCGTGTAAAACGACCGCCATCCACGGATCAGGAGAATAGCCAGCCGGTAGCTGGACAAGATGTGACAATGCGGCAGGAGGGCGGAATTCATCAGGTCAACAGAATTGATCGGAGTGTTCATGGGGGGCTGCAATGAGGACGCTACCTCGATCGCGTTTTCCTATTATCGACCGGGTGATCGCTTCAAACAGGTGCACTTCTTTCTCAGCAGTGGCACGGGCGACACCATTGCCACTCCCTGGCATCACGTTAGCGTGCGTCAATCGATGGAAAAATACGGATTCAAATCGGTGCGCCTTGAGACTTACGTCGGCGGACACCAGTTGAACGAGCCTCACGTGGAACGTGCCCTCCAATGGTTCGGTGAGCCCGCCACAGCAGTGCCAGTGGCCCGGACTCCACCGAAGAAGGAACCTGCACTCCTAAAGCCAATCAATGAGGAGCCGGTGACGGAAGAGCCACAAGACAACAAGCCGGAGTAGTTGCTGTAAACCGTGGATAAACGCAGGCGAAGTTCTGATCTGTCTGAGGATAAGGCAGGCCGTTCAACCTAGAAACGAGAATGAAAATGGAGTAAAAATCTCGGAAATGGAACCTATGCAGTGGCATGGACACGATCGTGGAGCGACTTTCGACTCACACGCAGGGTGAGAGCAAAGGAAGTGAATTGGCTACTTGGGTGGGAAATGGCTGCCTGGGGTTCCAATCCAGGCTGCACCGATACTTTCGGGGATGATCGACTGGCACAGTTTGAACGAACCGCCTTCCCCGCACAGGTCGAGACCATCTACCGTTTCAACACCGACAAGCTGCAAGTGCCGGACGATTTCGATCCAGCGCCGGGATGGTGAGCCTGTCGGATCGCGTGAAGGCTCCATAAGCTGTCCTGGCCTGCGGTGACATCCAAATCCGCCCGGACAGAATGAGCAGCGGACATTTGCCATCCTTGCGACTTTGGATAACACTTGCGTCCGAGATGACTCGACGTTCAGGTTCGCCAGGGGATGGGTGTCAGATTTTCATGATGCTTTTGCGAGTCATGAGTCATTCCGGCGGAGGATTGAGGTTGGTTGGCAGGAGACCTTGGAAGCCTCGACATGGTGAGGTCTCGCTCGGGATTCGTAGCAAAGGCTTCACATTGATCGAACTCCTCGTGGTGATCGGCATCATTGCGATCCTGGCTTCACTGCTCCTGCCCGCGCTGTCATCAGCCAAGGCCAGGGCACATGGAATCCGGTGCCAGAACAACCTCAAACAACTCGCTCTCACGTGGACTCTTTACGCGGACGACAATGGCGACCGGCTGGTGCCAAACGGCTTTGGCACACCGGAATCCTTGGGTGACAACAGGCTTTGGGTGCTGGGAGCGACTCATCAGCAGCCTCAAGCATGGACCAACGTGGATTATTTGCTGAACCCAAAGTTTGCCGCGTTCGCGAATTATCTGACGACCCCTGCCATATACAAGTGTCCGGCGGACCGGCAGATGGCTGACATGGACGGGAGAAAGCACGTCAGGCTGAGGACGTATGGATTGAACAGTTATCTCGGATGGCAACAGCCTGCTTCTTCATTCAACAGCGCCAGCTTCGTTACATTTCAGAAGAGCGCCGAGATTTCCGCCGGTTCACCAGGCCAGACTTTGATGTTTGTGGACATGGCTCCGCCGAGCGTCTGCCATTCAGCGTTTGTCATCAGCATCGATACATTGAAGGGATGGTACTACCATGTGCCTTCGTCGGAACATCGCGGTGCGGGAGTCCTCTCGTTTGTTGATGGACACGCCGAGAGCCAACGATGGAAGGAGAAGTCCACGCTTGAACTGGGATCGAAGACCTTCGAAACACACTTCCAGTATCATCCTGGAAATCGCGATCTGCAATGGTTGCAGGACCATGCTTCGGTGAAGCGGTGAGGAGCCGCCTGGGTCTGAATTTCCGAGAAATGGAACTCAGTATTGCCGCCGCCAGACAGTGCTCAGAGAGCCTCGATTTCCCCGGCAATCGGCTTCAAATCCTCGTCTCCCAAAGCCAGGGCCTTGATCTTCTCCTTATCGCCGCGGAGAGAAGCCTTTTCAATCCACTCGCGCGCGCGGCTGAGATCGCCCAACTGGCATGAGTAACAACTCAGGTTGAAGCAGATCAACCAGTCGCCAGGAAACTTCTCCGCCGCAGGCAATAGACTTTTCCAGGCGGCCATCAGGCTCCTGACGCGACGAACACTATAGGCGAGGTAAACCCAACCGGAAGGGCGGTCTGGTGCCAGCCGGATGATCAATTTGGCGAGGTCTTCACAAGCTTCCCACCATTTTGCGCGAGCGTAGATTCGCCAGCGGACTTCCATCACGTCCGGGTGCATGCGCAGAAGCGCATCGACCTTTTGAAGATCGAGGTTTGCCTCGAGATGATTACCAAGTTCGAGCCAGCCAATCGCAGCCGACAAGTGGTGCGAATCTGGCGGTTTAATTGAGCGCATCGCCATTTCCGGATTTATTCAGCCAGAGTGCGTTGGACGGCTGCAAGCAATTCCTCCATGGGCAAACCCTTGGTGATATAGCCATCAGCGCCTTTCTGGAGCGCGTCGCTCATCAGGTCGCCGTCGTAGCCGCGCCCGGTCAGGATCAGCACTTTCACACCCGGCTGGTCCACTTTCACCGTCGCAAGCAAATCGAGCCCGTTCTCATCGGCCAGTCCAACGTCCAGAAGGATCAGGTCAAATGACGCTGCTGCTGTCTGCCGCCGGCTGGCCACGATGGAATCCGCCGTGGCGGTATCGAACCCACAGCGTGAGAAATACGCCGCAAACGAGTCGCGCGTCGGGGCCTCGTCATCCACGATCAAAATCTTACGTCTCATGTGTTCACCCTCAAACCGTCCTAACTTCATCGGAAAACGGTGTGGAAACCTTAATAGTGACCATGCAATAGGAACGCGGAATCTATTCAGCCGGAACGCACGAAGAGCCCTTGGGCAGAGAAGACCGAGGTGGGTGGCTCTGTCGCGATCCAGTCACCTAACAGTGACAGCCGTCTGGGAAGGGCAAGGCAACGGCGGCTCCTGACTGGCTTGGTGATTTTACTCTCCTGCGGAATTTATGCCGCAGGGAGGTGCGAGCCTTCCGGAGCCCGGATGAGGACAGGGCGCAGGCTCCGTTTCCACGGTCCGGGAGCATGAATTCCGCGCTCCGCTACCGCCAACTTGTGAATGCACGGCCGGTCAACCGAGGCGGCAGGACCGGGCCCATTTCAGCAATTCTGTGAACAATTCAGATTCCTCGGCAGGCGTCAACGGCACCTCCTGCAAGGTTTCTGCAAAAACGACTCCAAAAGACTCTTCGACCGAAAACCTGCGACGCAGGCACCGGTTCAGCTCCCTTTGAAAATGCACACGAAACCTTTCTTTGCCGGTTTCAGATGCATCGTGGTTTGATGCGTTACCCACAACGCGATAAGACGTGAGTTGCATTGCTCAACGACGTTGCTCTTGTGCCTGTGCGTTGACAAGCGCACGTTATTGAAAGTTGTCCACGAGTATTTCGCGAGTTGTTCACCCGATGGCGGAAGTATCCGTCCGTTAGTGGAGAACTCGCTCCACCCCACCCAATCAGCGTTGGGAAAATCTCCACCAACGGGCACGTGGGGGCTGAAAGCCCTGCGTGGCTGCGACGCGGAATTCTTCAAGCACCTTGCGTCGCGCCCACAATGCTATGGCAAGGTCATTGATCACTCCCAATGTGAACCAGGTGAGGATGAGCATCCAGGACCGAACGTCATTCAGCCATACCGGCCTGGCAATTGCGCCAGCGCTGAATCCCAACATCAGAATCAACCACGGCAGAAATACAACCGCCAGCAGGGCATACCCCGGCGCGTGAGCCGGAAGGCGCGTGTTGAGAGCCGTCCACATGCCAAGGCAACCGAGCGCGAAAAGATCCGCGACGAGAATGATGGTGACAGCGGTGAACAACAGCAAAGTGTAGTGCGAATGCGAGAGGTCGTTTGGAAAGATGTTGCCGCTTGCATTTTTATCGAGAGAAATCAGACCGATGAGTGCAATCTGACCAAGAATCGTCACAAGCACCGGTCCACTGAAGTGACGCAGCAATGCCAGCCACTGCCCTCGCACGATTTCCGTGACCTGGAGCGGTGTGGAAAGGATGAGTTCGAGTGTTCCAGCTTGTCGCTCCTCTGCCAGGCCGCGTGCAGCCACCGAGGAAAATTCCAGCTTCAGAATCGTATGAAATATGACCAGGGTGATGATGCACGTCGGAATGAATTCCAGATTCGGTTGAAACGAAATCCAGAGCCCCGCCATGACCGCAACAACGCCAGCCATCAACAGCCAGGTACCCGCAGGACGAAGCAGATCACGTGACGCAAGCCAAAGGAACGCATTCTTCGCGAGCAATCGGGTTCGAACATGTATCCGAGTGACAGGATCCCCGTATGTTCGCTCGGCAAACCAGGCGCGCCAGCGAGTGGCCGGTTTGACAACGGGTCTGTCCTGCCACGATTTCGGAATGATCCAGCATGCCAGCCCGAAAAACATCCATCCAATGCCGTGCGTGATCAGCAGCGACTGCCAGTAGCGCGCATTTGCGCCCAATCCGAAGACGGAGTTCACCGTTGTTGCCGGGTTCAGCAACGAAAGAAGATCGGCCAGTTCAACGTAAAAGCCCTTCCTCATCATTGACTCGCTGATTCCTTGCAAACCCAGCCAGAAGAAGAGGATCAGAAGGCTGGTGCCGTTTGCCGCCCGTTTTTGTTGCCGGCTGATCGACGAGATGAACAGCCCCGCCGTCAGGGAGAAGAAAAGTGTGTTGAGGAGCGCCAGCGCCAGTTGCCAGACCTGGCTGCCCTGAACACCGCCGACAATCAAGGAGAGCGCCAGCACCGGGAAGGTCGCCAGCACGCCATAGAAGGAGTTTAGAGACGTCGCCAAAAGCTTGCCGACCACGATGTCGTACCCGCGGAGGTTCGTGAGAAAAAGCAATCCAAGGGTTCCTTCACGTTTTTCCTCGCTCAGGCAGTCAGCCGTATTGGCCATCCCGGCAAAAAGACACATGATAAAGAAAAAATTGCCAATCATCACAAACGTTTGTGTGCCAGCCATCCCACCACCTCGCAACTGGCTGAACATCCAGTAGGTCCAAGCACATACGACGATGGCTACAAGGCCGTTGATCCACCGGGCCCGGTGGGTTTTTGGAAGACGTGAGACGACGCGCAGTTCGCGCTCGGCAATGGGCAGCGCCTTCATGGATTCCGCCTGCCGCTAGCACGCCAGCTTGCCGTGGTGTTTCCGGGCGCGACGCCTTGCTTGACCCGGTCATCGCTTGTTCGCTCGAACCGACGCAGCACGGAGGTTCGAAAGTGAT
This sequence comes from Verrucomicrobiales bacterium, assembly GCA_005777315.1. Lineage (GTDB taxonomy): Bacteria > Verrucomicrobiota > Verrucomicrobiia > Limisphaerales > F1-12-MAGs170 > F1-120-MAGs170. The sequence goes on along the minus strand of SXMN01000054.1, from coordinate 3,861 downwards.
TCAGAAGCCTGGGTCTCGCCCACGCAAGAAGCGCGAGATTCATCAACATGCCGACGAGGAACCAGAGGAGAACGCGCTCATCGAATGGAATGTTCCAGCGCGGGCTCGCCCGGCGTTCCGCAATGAAGGTATTGGTCGTGAAAATGATTTGAAGTGTCCAGGGCATCGCCAGCAACAGGCTCGAGAAGATGGCCGCTCCATGCCGCAACTTGTCGGTGATGAACCCGATCCAGACCGCGACCCAGCTTGCGAGGAGAATGGCATTGTAGATCGGTCCGGCTGCGTACAGGGCACCGTCGCGCACAGTGGGGTAACTCTCCGCGAATCCAAGCGCTGTGATGAACAAAATCCAGGGAGCACAGAACACCAGGGCTCCGGCGAGCAGGATCACCTGGTTCAATGTGCGCGCGAATGTGCTCAACCACATCGACACCCACATCACAACGAGCACATCCGCCAGCAGCATGGCTTGAACGAGAAGCAGCGTGGAAAGCGAGTAGTGCCCGGCAAGCGCGATCAATTCCAGCCCGCAAAGCGCGAACAACGGCCATGCGAACTGCCGACGCAGCGCCAGGGCCTGTCCCTCCACCATCCGGCGGATTCCCAGGGGAGTGGACAGCAGCAGCTCGAGCGCGCCGCTTCGTTGGTCCTCGACCAGGCGATGCGAGGACTCCGCGATCACCCAGATTTTCAAAAAGCCATGGATGATGATCATCGTTGGCACCAGCGGGTAAAAATCGAAAACAATATCCTTGTCCCGGTAGTAGCGCCATGCCCCGATCGCTATCATGGACACCACGAACAGCCAGGCGTAATGCTGCTTCCATCGCTCGCGCCCCATCAGCCACATGAAGGGATTCAAATCCAGCAACATTCGACGCCGTTCCAGCCGCGTGCCGGCGTCGCCGAGCAGGATCTTCTCGGTTCGCTGGCGAATCCTGGTTGCCAGCGCGGACTTGGGACGGTCCTTCCAAACCGCCGGGACAACTCGCGCCGCTAGCAGCAGCGCGAACCAGCTCAGGCATTGGATCGCAAGCATGCTGACCCAGAAGTGGAGATCGTGCGGCCAGAAGTTGGCTCCCGGAAACGGCGTGCTGCCGAAAAACGCACAGACAAACGAATAGATCGGATTGAAGAGCTGCAACCCGAGCACGCAGGTGAACAGGAGCATCACCGGTGAAGAGTATTTCGCGGAGCTTTCAACCCACTTCATCAGTTGATCCGACACATCCCCTTCCCCCGGCCTCAGCCAGGTGATGACTGCCAGCATCCCAACCGGAATCAATGTGGGCATGAGCACTGCCGCCGCTGCGGCAAAGGCCGCCTTCCTCTCATTCCGGCTGATACTCGAAACGAGCAATGCCACCGAAAGCGAAAAGAAGACCGTGTTCACCAGCAGTAATGCCATCTGCCCGAATTCACCAAAGCTCACTCCTCCAAGAATCAGCGGGACCGCCAGGATCGGCATCACTGCCAGCACGCCATAGAGCCCGTTGAGGGATGTGGCCGCCAGCTTGCCCAGGACGACATCCAGCCCCTTGAGGTCCGTCAAAAACAGCAGGCCGAGCGTGCCCTCTCGTTTCTCTTCGCTGATGGAGTCAGAAGCCGCGCGCACTCCAGAGAACAGGCAAAAGACAAACGCAAGGATCGCCGCCGTTTGAAACAGACTCTTCCCTTGGGCGGCTGGAGGCATCTGTCCCAACGTGACACCAAGAAATCTCCAGACCATGACCGCCAGCGCCGCCCAGGCCGCCGCAGACCTGAAGCGGTAAGTTCCCGGCCGCCGTGAAGCGACACGCAGTTCCCGGCCCACGATCGCCAGCAACGTCCACGGGCGTCGAAGCCCATTGGACAAAGAGCTGGAAAGTGGAGCGGACATGGGAATTTGAGCGGAGTGCGATCGAAGAGGAGAACTCAGCAAACCAGGAACAGCGATGGTTTTGCAAAGATCTCCAACAAACGCCTGTTCCCTGTGGGCCGGGTCGAGACGATATTCGATGAGCGCATCCACACTCTTTCAGACAACGGACGCGAAGTCCGCTCACGCTTGCGCCACGTTGGAAGAGATTCTCTGCAATCACACGGGTTCATTTCCCGGAGATGATTGGCGGCGAATGACTTTTTGGCAAGCTGACTGGACGTGGCTGGTCTGTACGCAGTGCATCCACAAGTTGTCGGTAACGAGAAGACCTCAAGACCGTGGGTGGACGAGGGTGGTGCCGGAGCGCGGAATTTATCCGCAGGGAGGTGCGAGTCCTCCGGAGCCCGGATGAGAACACGGCGCGAACTCCTTTTCCACGGTCCGGCGGAATGAATTCAGCGCTCCACCGACAATTTGCAGATGCACCGCTGGATACACCACCCAGAGCCTCTCAAGCTTCAGGTCGCCGCCATCAACTTAAAAGCGGCTGTTCGGATTCACAGAAGGAAACAGAGAGAACGAAGGGACAGCAATCTCGACAGACATTCCCCGGCAATCCGCGCTCACCCAGTCAGTGAAGTCCGGGAGGCAGACAAAATACTGCCAAATCTTCTTCACTTAGTTTCCTTCGTTTCCTTCTGTTCAAATCAACTGCTGTTTTCAGGGTGACTATTATACCAACTACGTTAATAGAGTAGTATAACGGCTCTGGAAGAAGAGTTTGCTTGAGCCAGGAGCCAGTCGAAGACAAGGGAGTGCACGCGACGGGCGTCCTGCCAGAAGCGTTGCAGTTCGGTCTGCAGCACGGCTTCGAGTTCGGCCAGTGTGTCGAACACCCGGTTGCAGAGGCTGTCCTTGATCTGGTCCCACAGGCCCTCGATCGGGTTGAGCTCCGGGCTGTAGGCCGGCAGCGTCACCACGCGCACGTGGTCGGGCAGGCCGGGATCGCCATCCCGCAGATGGAAACCGGCTCCGTCCTGGATGAGCACGTGCAGCGCCGCCGGATCGCCACGGCTGATCTGGCGATAGAACTCCACGCTGTGGGCTTGGTCCAGGGTTTCGGTGAGCAGGAATTCCGTGCGGCTCAAGCCCACGCCGACGGCCCCATAGACAAAACCCCACTGATACTTTTGCTGGGTGGGCACGATCGGACGGTGGCCGGGCAAACCCCAGACGCGGCGGGTGAAGCCGTGCAACCCGTAGCGCATTTCATCCAGTACCCACAAACGCACCGGCCGGCCCGGCGGCAACGCCAGGGCGGTGAGTTTGGCGGCCAGGTCCGTGCGGAACTCAGGGGCGGCGGCGGGGTCTTTTTTGACGTGGCTTTTGCGCGGAACCCGCAGCCGCGCGCACGCTTTTCCCAGGCGGTCATAGAGGCTGCTCAAGACCAGCTTCACGCCGTGGGTTTGGGCCAGCCAGCGCTGGAGTTGCGGCACGCTGCGCCAGCGGCCGGCTTCCAGATCTTTCTGCAACTCGGCCAGGGCCGCCCCGGAGAGTTCGCTGGGCCGACCGGGATTGTCGCTGCGCGCGTCGTAGAGCAGCGCGTCCACGCCGCCCTGTCGGTAGGTGTTGAACCAGGTCTGGATGGTGGCGCGGGAGCGGCCCACGGCCTGCGCGATGCGATCCAAGCCCAGTTCGCCTTGGAGTCCCAGTTGCACGGCCAGCAGTCGCTCGCGCCGCGCGCCGGGGGGTTCGGTGTGCAGGCGGCGGCGGACGAGGTCAGCCTCACCGCAACGGTCTAGTTTTGCTCGGGGTCTTGCCATGCCCGAAGCCTATCCTCGCATCTTCACTTCTACCAGTCTCTGACCTCAGATGAGATGGGGCGGACTGAAAAAGCAATGGCGAGTTGAAATCCCTGCGAACGGGACGGTATTCAGGCGGGCGAGCGGATGGGCGCCAGGGGCACCGGTTGCGGGGCAGTGTGCGGGAGAGGCTCAGTG
>SXMN01000053.1 GCA_005777315.1 Verrucomicrobiales bacterium | reverse complement strand
GCATGGGGAAAAGATGGCGTTGCAAATTGTGGAAGATCGTCGTCAGGTCGAGCATGTCCAAAAATCAGCGCGACTCGTGCCACTTCACATGATCAATTGAAATCTCTCAACAAATCCGAGTTTTGAAAGAGCCTCACATGATTAAATTTGGCACCTCCGGCTGGCGCGGCTTGATTGCTCGCGATTTTACTTTCGAAAATGTCCGACTCGCGAGCCAGGGAATCGCGGACTACCTGAAGGCGGAACTGTCCAATTCCTCTTCTGCAATCCACGGTCGCAAACCCGTCGTCATCCTCGGCCACGACACCCGGTTTCTGGGACACGAGTTCACCCTCGCCGCCGCCGAAGTGCTCGCGGCGAACGGACTGATCCCGTTGATGTGCCAGCGGGACGCGCCCACACCGGTCATAGCCCACTCCGTCCGCCAGCGGAAGGCAATCGGTGGGATCAACATGACCGCCAGCCACAACCCGTCGGAATATCAGGGTCTGAAATTTTCTCCGAGCAATGGTGCCGCCGCTCCGCCAGAGGTAACGAAGCAGATCGAAGCGAACATCGCCCGGAGGATCGCCGAAAACTGGACCTTCAAGAGCGCTGTGGTTGGCACCTTCAAATGCAAATCCATCGATCCTCAACCCGAGTACTTCAAACAACTGCGGAAGCTTGTGGACTTCGCAGCAATCAAGCGCGGCAAGCTCAAGATCGCGGTGCAGATGATGTATGGCACCGGCCGGGGCTACCTGGACACGCTCCTGGCGGAGGCTGGAGCAAAGCTGACTCTCTTCAATGACGTGCCCGACCCACTCTTCGGCGGACATCATCCGGAGCCGAACGAGGAAGGCATGGCGGACGTACGCGCCTGCATTTTGAAACGCAAAGCCACGCTCGGCCTGGGACTCGATGGCGATGCGGATCGGTTCGGCATCGTGGACAAGGATGGAACCTGGCTGACACCAAATCAGATTCTCGCCCTGGTTCTTTATCACCTGAAAAAGAATCGCGGATGGACCGGTGCTGTCGTTCGCACAGTGCCGACGAGTCATCAGGTCGATGCCGTGGCCGAAATGCTGGGCGTGAAAGTCCACGAGACACCCGTCGGGTTCAAATACATCGGCGCTCTGATGGAAAGCGAACCGATCATTGTCGGCGGCGAGGAGTCTGGAGGCCTGAGTGTGAAGGGGCACGTCCCCGAGAAGGACGGCATCCTTGCCTGCCTGCTCATGGCGGAACTGGTTGCGGTCGAGAAAAAGACCCTCGGCCAGATCCTCAAAACCATCGAGAAGCAAACGGGCGAATTTCACACCACACGCATCAATGTGGCAATCCCACCTGAAAGAAAGGAAGCTCTGCTCCGCAAACTCGCCGCCGGACTCGATCGGATCGGATCGTTCAAAGTCGAGAAATTCATCACCACCGACGGGTTCAAATTCCTCCTGCCAAACCGTGAATGGGTGGCATTCAGGGCCAGCGGCACCGAACCTTTGATCCGCTGTTACATCGAAGCCAAATCCGCCGCCAATTTGAAAAAGCTCCAGGCTGAGTGTCAGAAGCTCTTGAAATAGGGGTCCGCTCACTGCCCTGGCTGCATTTCGAACAATCTGGCGACACCGGTAAAGCCCGGAACTTCGTGCTCTCCCATTTCTGTGAGGGCCATTTCGGAACTCAATGATTGCGTGGCATGTTCCGTGGCAATGAACGGGCTTTGAAGCGTTCTCGTGGTCTTTGCCAGGGCGAGAACGAACTCCAATTCCTTTCCGAACAGGCGCTCCTGCCCCCCGGTCTTCGTAACGCCGGCGAACACCGCGCCAGAATGGAGCACACACTGGAATGCGAAGCCGGTATTACTCCTGGCACTCTCCAGACTTCTAACGGCGCGGACGAGTCCTGACTCGTGGCCGTCTTTGAAATCCCATGTGGCCAGGAAGCCATCCTCGAAGAAGCGGCATACCACTCCCTGCCCCTCTTCGACAGATTGCTTGCAGGACGCGAACCATTGCCCGCGCAAAGCTGCTTCAGTCTCATCTGTCAGAGTGCCACCATGGTGCCGGGCGATTCTCGTGACGACCAGCATCCACCTCTGTGACGATTGGACATCCTCCGTGGTCTGGCCCACCGAATCGTAGCCAGGGACGGCCTGCGCCGGATTCTGTTGAAAAATGAACCTCGCCGAACCCGCCATGATCTCGTCGCCAGACTTCAAACGCGTCGGCTGGCTCAATCGGGCATTGTTCACGTAGGTTCCGTTGCTGCTTCCAAGATCCACAATCCAGAATTCGTTCTGCTGTTGTTCATGGATCAAGGCATGCCGCCGGGAGATGCACTCTTCTGTGAGCACGACCGAATTCTTGGATGAACGACCCATCGTGCAGGTTCCCCCAAGACGTATCCACGTCCCGTCCGGCCGTTGCAACTCCGCGAGCGGACGAATTGCCTCGATCCATTGCAGATCGAAAACACGCTTGTAAATCCGGTTCCGGACCTTGAGCCCGTCCTGATCGCATCGTACAATGCCCGCAAGCCGCAGTTCATTGATCGCAGCATTTGTCTCGTCGTCCGCCACGAGTGCGCCATTCCAGATTCGCTCGTAAAGATCAAGAAGGGGGCAGAGATCGAGCCGGCTGCGGAGAATCCTCTCACGGACGAAAAGCAGATTCTCATCACGCTCCCGCGCCCGTGTTTCGAAGAACAACCGCTCAACTAGGGAATCAATCATCTCCGGCGACGTTGCTCCTGCCCCTTCAGCCGTCGAACCAGCATGGCCCCGCGGGTGTTGAACCGCCTGGCAAAGCCTCTGCGTCAGGTAAGGATGACCGTGCGTCCAATACACGATGCGTTCGAGAATCCCCTGCCCCATCGCCGCATCCCGTGAAAGCATCGGAGCATAGGCCGCTGCTTCGGATGCGGTGAAGTCATTGAGTTCGATCCGCTGCCCGACGTTGAATGGACTCGTGCGCGTGTCCCGGATCAACTCGGAGGGTGTTGCCACGCCGAGCAAACAGAAATTCAAGCGCACGAGATCGCTCTCCTGCGTCCGGCGGTTGCAGCATTCGCGGATGGCACCGAAGAATTCATCCGTGGAAAATGGCAGACTTCGAACCACGTCGATTTCGTCCACAAAGATCACCAGCCGTCCGCCATGTCTCGGCATGATCGCGTCGCGGACTGTTGTGAAGAACCGCTGGACGGGGCCGAGATGCGAGTGACTTTCCCAGAAGGCTTCCAGCTCATCCTCACAGCGCAATTGCCGGCCCGCTGACACCATTAAACCATCATACCACTGCTCCGGGGTGACATTCTGCCCAATGGCGGTCAGATCGAGAATGAGGACGCAAAACCCTTCCCGTCGCAGCCGGCTGGCCACCCGGATCATGAGAGAGGATTTCCCCATCTGCCGGGAAGTGAGCACGTAGCAATATTCGCCCGAGTGAATGTGCGAGTGCAAATCGCTGTCTGCCCGGCGCTCGACGTATGAACGAGCGTCGTGCCGGAGCGTTCCTCCCGTCACGAAAAAATCTTCGGCGCCCATCTCTGGCGAGTTCTTGGCCATGGTTTTCCGAGGTTAAATTGCGATCATGCAGCACCGGGAAACTTGCTTTTGCCCGATACTGTGCCGAAAGCTGGGATTTCTGCAATCTCTGTCAAAGCCTTGAACGCGGACCTGATCGGTCAGGTGGCTCGAAAATCAGCGGGTGCATATGCTCACGAAGCATCCAGATTGCCCGGATCCGGGCCGGAATTGCGGAACGGACTGGGGCGATGCAAAATGATTGGGCCATCCATCACTGGGACGACAGCGGCGGTTGAAAACTGTCAACTCTATGATCATCGAGATCTCCCCTGCCACGCATGCAAAGAGCACGCAGGTGATAGGTGATAGATGCGTGCTGTCCGGCGCATCCGAGACCGGCGATGATAGCGCATGTGGCTTCTATTTCTTGCGAACCTCATAGGCCTTCCAGAACTCTGCCGGAGGCCTCAAATCCGCCTCGGTAAAACCCAGCCGCTTCAGTGACGGCATCTGTCGGAGGAAATGGATGTCTTTCGATTGCGCTGGAATGGTGAGGGTCTCCAGGAACCTGAACTCGCTCAGTTGAGTCAAGTCACTCAATTCCCCGCAGCCATCCAGAAACAGTTCGCGAATGGGCTGGTTCCTGAGCAGGGCCAGGTCTGAAAACTTCGTGTTCGACAGCCGCAAGTAAATCAATTTCAAACTGGCCAACGGGCTGAAGTCCGTCACTGGAATGCTCGTCATTATCAATCTGGAGATCTTCAACCGAGGTAGAATGCTCAAATCCGTGACAGGCGAGTCGGACAAATTGAGGAAATCCAATGGCATTCCAGCCAGTGGACTAAGATCACTAACCCGGCTGGTGCGAAGAGAGAATTCACCCATCGGCATCCCCTCGATGGGACTGAGGCTCGTGATCGGAACTTCGAAGAGATCTAGGCCTTGAAGCCGCATACCTTTCAGCGGCGCCAGGTCTGTGATTGGGAAACGGTCTATTCGCAAGTAAGTGAGCGGCATCCCACGCAGTGGCTCAAGACTTTTGAGATTCTTACAATTCTGAAGAATTAAGTATCGCAACGTCGCGATTTCACGAAGAGGCGCGAGGTCCGAAATGTCGCATGAATCAAACCCTAAAATCTCCAGCGGCAATGTGCTTAATGTGCGAACATCGTTGACCCCAACTGATTCCAAATCTCGGATGGGCATCCCCGCGAGCGCCCGGATGTTTTTGACGAAAGGCCCAAGATGGACTGTTTCCAGTGGCATTCCTACGAGCGGACTGATGTCAGCAACATGGCTGCCGTGCATAGTAAGAATCTTCAAGCGCATTCCTTTGAGAGGGCTCAGGTCGGTCACAGCCAGCCCTCCGATCTGCAACGTGTCCAGCGGCATTCCAGCGAGGGCAGACAGATTAGTGACTCTTTCATTTACCAAATTGAGGCCGTTGAGAGGCATGCCTCTCAGCACGGAGATGTCCGTAACTCGGGATTCTCCGGACGACCTGAACTCGACGCGGCCCGCATCATCAACAGTCAAGGTTCCATCCAACCCAGCCTGATCCAACTTCGCTCGCCAACTATCATAGAACTCCTTCCGTGGCACCGCGCCGCTGGCCAGCAAAAGTTTTAGCATGGCATTTGCCTCATCCCTTCGTCCTTGCCGCAGCATCGCGGCGTGCAAGCCGGCCAAAGCGGACGTTGGCACCTCATTATTGCTCGTAATCGATTGGAGAATGTCTCGGCAAAGCTTCAGATTCTCTGACGCGAGTTGATGTCCCGGCTCGATGCGTAACGCGGATTCATAAGCGGCTCGCGCGCCGTCGAGATCGAGCAGTGATTCAAGAACGTGTCCCCTCAGCAAATGATAGCTTGCCTGACGGCTGTCCAAACGAATCGCATAATCAATCGGTGGAAGCGCGTCCTTGAACTTGTTCGCAGCCACCAACGTCTGGCTCTTCTCATAAAACGTGCTCGCCGTGCCGTGCAGTTCCAGCCACATCGCAATGACCGCGACGGAGAAAATCGCTGCGACACCTATCAATCCGGCCAGCACCGAAAACGCGAGACGATGCCGCCGGACCCACAACCTGGCCAGCCGCCACGGGCTGGGCTGCTCGGCGGATGTTATAAAACCGTTCTGATAGGCCGCTATGTCCTTCTGCAATTCCTCCATGCTGCGGTAGCGATCCTTCGATCTCAACGAGAGTGCCTTCATCGCCACGGCCGAGAGTGCGGGAGGAATTCGTCGGTCTGGACAGTGAGGAAGACCTTTCTCCGCAGTTGGCAGCTCGGATTTCTCGGCGGCAGCTTGGATGGCGAACTCGTTGAAGTCCGTGGGCGGTCGAATCTCGCCGCGAGTGATGCGTCCGAGCATTTCCGCCAACGAACTGCCGTGAATGGGCGGACGCAGCGTGAGGATCGAGTAGAGAATTCCACCCAGCGAATAGCTGTCCGTCCGTGCGTCAATGTCGCTGATGCGCCCTTCAGCCTGCTCCGGCGACATGAAGTTCGGAGTGCCGAGCAACTGCCCTTCCAGGGTTTTCAACTCACCAAACGGTGTGGGCGGCCTGCCCAACGGCATGGAGTCACGCACGCCTTGCGCATTTGGCCCGGCGCTCTCGCCGGAAACCTCGGGCGTGGAACTGCTGAAATCTGAATCACCAATGGTTTGGCTCTGCGTTCCAGTCGGCCATGGCTCCGACTCGCGCAGCCGTGACGGCTGCCCTCCCCTCCCCTCCGCGACTTTCTCCGCGCTCCCCAGGATCTTCGCTATCCCCCAATCCATCACCAGCACCTCGCCAAACTCGCCAATCATGATGTTCTCCGGCTTGAGATCGCGGTGAACCACCCCCTTCGAGTGCGCGAAACCCACCGCATCGCACACCTTCTGGAAGATCGTCAGCAATTGACTCAACGGATACTTGCGGATCGTCTCGGCGTCGCCCGCCTTGATCTGGTTCAACACCCCCTGGAGTGTTTCTCCCCTCACATACTTCATCGTGTAGAAGACCCGGCCCTCTGCGTCCGTGCCCAGCTCATGGATGGGCACAATGTTCGGATGCTCCAGACGTCCGAGCACCTGCGCCTCCTGAATGAACCGCTGGAGCATCGTCGCCGAACCCGCTCTCGCAGGCAGGATCACTTTCATCGCCACCGCACGGTCGATGTTCAAATCCTGCGCCTCCAGCACCGCGCCCATCCCGCCGTGACTGAGTTCCTTGCCAACCTCGTAATTGCGCGCCTTCTGAATCGCCTTCGCAAACGGCGGCAGCACTGGCCTGGCCGGCTCTGTCGGAATTGGAGGCGGCAGCGGGGCTGGCTTGGGCTCGACCGTGACCGTGAGCGAGGAAAGCTCCGCTCCCGTCAGCGTGTTGATGTGAACCATCGCGCCACCGATCTGAATCGCTTTTGGCGCTTTGAAGGTCGTGGACTGGGAGATCGGTTCGCCGGCAACCAAGGTTCCCGAAGTGCTGGCCATGTCCTCGATCTTGAAATCGTCCGCCGTGATCGTGAGTCGCGCGTGATGCCTTGAGACATCGGGACAATCAATCTGAATCTCGCAATCCGCATCTCGCCCGACGACATATTCGCCCGGCGCGAGTAGATAACGAGCCAGGGAGGAGTCGTTCTTCCGCACGATGACTTCGATGCGCTCCATGGTGATTACTCGACCTTCTCCTTCTTCTTGCGCGCGTCGTAGGTCTTCCAGAATTCGGCAGGTGTTTGATTCGTTGGGACAGGGCGCCTGCCGAATTCATCGCCAAAATAGGAGAGGAATTGGAGATTAGTAAATGACCGTAGGAATTCCAGGTCATCGCATTGGAGCGGCAGAGTGAGCCTCTGCAGGTCTCGGCAATCCATCAGTGGTGTGATGTCTTTCAGATTCTTGCAACCGTCGAGCCGGAGCTCAATCAGCGGCATGTTTCGCAGGACGCTGATATCACTTACTCGGGTGTTGGACATGTAAAGGAAACGCAACGGTTTCCCGCGCAACATAGTAATATTCTTCACGTGGGTGTTGTCCATTTGCAGTGAGATGAGCGGCATACCCGCTAGCGCGCCAAGGTCGCTGACCAGAGTAGAACTGACATCAAGACCATCAAGCAGCAGGCTCCGCAATGGACTGAGGTCAGTAATCCGAGTGTGCGACAAACTAAGGCCGCGCAAGGCCAACTCACTGAGCACGGCAAGATTCTCAATTGCCGTGCTATCGAGCGCCAAGCTCGTCAGTTGCGCACGCCGGAGCGGACTGAAATCAAGTATCTTCGTATCAATTAGATTGAGGTGGTCTATCTGCATTCCTTCAAGAGGCCCGATGTCGAGGAGATCGGAACAATCCTGTAATCGAAGATATTTGAAGCGCATGTTCTTTAGCGGGCTTAGGTCGCTCACCAGCGTGGAGTGGGCGTCCAGCCATTCGAGTGGCATTCCCTGGAGCGGCCGCAGGTCGCTGACATCGGTGTTCAAAATGTTAAGGTGTGTCAAAGGCATCCCCTTAAGCGGGCCAAGATCCTTTAATTTCCGGTCATTGTATCCGACCTCCAGTTTCGACAGGGGCATTCCTTTCAACGGCGACAGATCGCTGATGGGAATGCCATTGAGATCGAGTTCCAATTGGTCCTGGTCGTTGAGCTTCAACCGGCCTTCCACCTTGATCCCGGCCCGCTCCAACAGTGCTTTCCAGGTTTCGAGCATGAACTGCTTGCCCTGCCCGATTCGAGCCATCATGGCGACGGCTTCGGCGGAGCGACCCTGGCGAATCATCAAGTGGTGCAGTTCGCGGAGGCTTCCGGGCAGCAGTTCGATCCTTCCCAAATTCTCCTTTAGCAGCTTTTCACACAGCGCATAATTTTCATTGGCCGCAGCATGGTTGGGATCACGGCGGAGAGCTTGAGCAAATTCTGATTGCGCCTGTTCCAGGCGCAGCAGCGCCTGGAGAATCCTTCCCTTGAGATAATGAAACTCTGTGCCCGCCGGGGTGAGTGTCAGGCCATAATCGATCTTCTGGAGCGCTTCATCAAATTTCTGCTCGTCCATCAGCGATTGGGCCAGCTTGTAAAAGGTTGGCGCGGTCCCACGCAGCTCCGCCAGGGTGCGGGTCACTTTAAAGGTGAAGCCACCAACAACGGCCAGTAACAGGAGCAACGCTGCCGCAGCCACACTGAATGGCATTTTGTTCCGCCGGACGAGCAGGGTGAGTTGTCTGACAACGCTTGTGGCTTCCGCAGCAGTCGCAAAACCGCCTTGATACGCCGCCACGTCCTTCTGCAAATCCTCCACATACGCGTAACGATCCAGGTTCCGAACCGACAAAGCCTTCATGGCGACCGCAGACAATGCTGGCGGAACCTTTCTATCGGGACAGTGAGGAACGCCCTTCTCCGCCGATGCTATCCCCGCCGTTGAGGACGCGTCCCCGTCTGCTCGAGTGGCGAAGTCGTTGAAGTCGGTCGGTGGCCGAATCTCGCCGCGATTGATGCGGCCCAACATGTCCGCCAACGATCCGGTGCTGCTGCTGATGGGCGGACGCAGCGTGAGTAAGTTGTAAAGAATCCCTCCCAGCGCGTAGATGTCCGTCCGCTGGTCGATCTCGGCAACGCGTCCCTCGGCCTGTTCCGGCGCCATGAAATTGGGCGTGCCCATGATCCGGCCTTCGAGGGTGTGGATGGCGCCTGGTTCTCGCCTCTGCTCCACCTCGTCCTGGCCGCCGCGATCAGAGTGCTTGGTTTCAAGGACAACGGCCGGGGACGAAACATTGGATTCGAGAATCTTCGCCAGCCCCCAATCCATCACCAACACCTCGCCGAAATCCCCGATCATGATGTTCTCCGGCTTGAGATCTCTGTGAACAACACCCTTGGAATGCGCGAACGAAACGGCATCACAAACCTTCTGGAAAATCGTGATCAACTGAGAAAGCGGATAACGGTCGATCGTCCCCCCTTTGCCTGCCTTGATCTCGCTGAGGATGTGATGAAGCGTGCAACCTTTGACGAACTTCATCGTGTAGAAAGCTTCACCTTGATCATCGATCCCGAGTTCGTGGATTGGCACGATGTTGGGATGTTCCAGGCGCGCGAGCACCTTCGCTTCCTGGGTGAAGCGCGCAAGGCTGTCGCGTGATGCGCGCTTGTCATTCAGCACCACCTTGAGCGCCACCGTGCGTTCGAGGCTGGCATCCTCCGCCCGATAAACCGCTCCCATTCCGCCCTTCGCGATGAGTTCTTGAACTTGATATTTGGAAGGTTTCATTGGCAGCCCTTCATCTTCTTCGGGCATCATAAGCCCGCCAAAAGGCAGTCGGTGACTTTTCCGGCGGCACGGCATGCAGGAACAGGTCGCCTCCATCGTAGGAGATGAGACTTAGATTCGTCAGTGCCCGCAAGGCATCCACGTTGCGGGCGTTGATCGGCAGAATCAGGCGCTCCAGTTCCCGGCATTCGGCAAGTGCGCTGACATCCCGAACATTCATGCTGTTAAACAGGGTCAATTCCCGGATTCCCAGCCCTTTGAGAGGCGTCAGATCGGTGAGCGCAGGGCACTCACTCAAGTAGAGTGTTTTCAATGGGGCGCCACGCAGCGGCGTGAGATCTTTCACGGGTGTGTTGTTTAGATGCAGAACCTCAAGCGGCATGCCGCCGAGAGCGGAAATATCCTTCACCTGCGTGAGTCCCAACATGAGAGAGATAAGCGGCAAACCCTTCAACGGGGAAATGTCCTTCAACTGCCGGCAGGCGTTCAGACTCAGGTTCGTCAACGGAAGATCGCGGAGCACTGTCAGGTCTGCAACGGGCGTTTCCGCCAGGCTGAGAGATGCGATCGGGGCCCCCTTCAAGAAAGCGAGATTCGTCACCGCCGACCGCCCCAGATCCGCCCCCTCAATCGGCATGCCTGACAGCATGGAGAAATCGCTGATCACCGGAGTGCCGATGGTCACGTGCTTGAGCTCCATCCCGGTAAGGAAGTCCAACTTGCGCAGGCGCGGACAATAATTAAGCCGGAGCCACTCGATCGGCATCCCCCTAAGCACCTCTAGGTTGGACACGCGGTCGTCGATAACGATGTCGAAGCTGATGAGTTGCATGCCGTGCAACGGGCTGAAGTCTGTCACGATTGTCGTGTAGAAAGAGATGCGACTGAGACGCAGCCCTTCAAGAGGGCTCAGGTCGGTCACAGGGGAATTTCCGAATCTGATCTCCTTCAGTGGCATTCCTTTCAACGGGCGAAGGTCGGTGACTTGAGACTCTTCGATGCTCAAAAATACCAGTTTCATTCCAGCCAATGGGCTGATGTCCGTCAGATTGGTCGAGCCGTGCAGGTTCAAAAAGCTGAGAGGCATGCCTTTGAGCGCCACCACGTTTGTCATCGGAACGCCTGCCAGGTCCAGGCTCAAGGTGTCATCATCGTTGCGAGTGAGCGTTCCCATTATTCCGGCCTGGGCCAGTCGCGATTTCCATTCATCGAGGCTGCGCGTTCTCTCGCTGCCCAGCTTGGAGAACAAACTGATGGCTTCTACAGCCCGCCCCTGTTCCTGGAGCGACTGATAAAGTTGGTCCAAAGCTCCGGAGGAAAGGGTGGAACTCTCCCGACTACCGGCCAAGAGCCGGTCACACAAATCGAGATTCTGGCGGGCTCGGGCATGTTTGGGATCGTGCCGCAACGCAGTGGCAAATGCATCCCGGGCGTCCCGAAGCCGCAGCAGTGTTTGAAGCAGCCCGCCTCGCAGGAAATGGTATTGGGCATCGTTCGGGACCAGTGTGGTCAAGTAATCCGCTTTCTCCAGAGCTTCATGGAAGCGCTGCTCTGTGATGAGCGACTGCGCCTTTTCGTAATGAGTCGGAGCCGACTGTCGCAGCTCGGTCAGCGTCCCGCTGATCTTCACCAACGAGGCGATGGTCAGCGTTGCAACGACGGTGAGCGCACAAGCCGCAATGGTGAACTCTGTTCGGTGACGCCTCACCGCCAGTTTCAGCAGCGTCCAGGTGCCAGCCTGCTCAGCCGACGTGGCGAATCCGCTCTGGAAGGCGCCAATGTCTTTTTGAAAATCCCCGACCGTCTGGTAACGATTCTCTGGCTCAATGGCGAGTGCCTTCATCGTCACCGCCGACAGGGCTGCGGGAACCCGTCCTCCCGGGCAATGGGGCAAGGGAGCCGCATTCAGTTCATGGCTCGTTGCCACTCTGGAATTCCCGCTATCGGGCCGATTGGCAACTGAAGGTTTTCTCCGGTCCGCCTGGCGCTGGTTGAATGTGGTGGGTGGCCGGATGGTTCCAGACCGGATCTTCTCCAGGATCTCTTCCATCGTCGTGCCGTTCACCGGCGGACAGAGAGTGAGCACGTTGTAGAGGATGCCTCCCAGCGCAAACACGTCCGACCGGGGACCGATGTCATCCACCCGCCCTTCGGCCTGTTCGGGCGACATGAAATTTGGAGTGCCCATGATCCGGCCTTCAAGGGTGTGAATGGCGCCGGGTTCAAGTTCCGGCCGGGCCTCTTCCTGGTCCTGATTCTCGAAGCCTTTGGAATCAATGAGGAAGGATGAGGGCGAAGCAGTTGGTTCAATGAACTTGGCCAGTCCCCAGTCCATCACCAGCACTTCGCCAAAGTCCCCAAGCATGATGTTTTCCGGCTTGAGATCGCGGTGGACCACTCCCTTGGAGTGAGCAAAGGACATCGCGTCACACACTTTCAGCAGGATCGTGAGCAACTGTGGCAATGGATACCGGGCGATGATTTCGGAATGGCCCTCCTGAATCTGCACCAGAATCCGTTGCAGGGTCGCCCCCTTGACGAACTTCATCGTGTAGAAAGGCTCACCTTGAGCATCGATCCCCAGCTCGTGGATCGGCACGATGTTGGGGTGTTCAAGCATGCCCAGCACTTCCGCCTCACGTATGAACCGCTGGCGGCTCTCCTCCGATGGCGTCCTGCCGGTGAGCATGCGCTTCATTGCAACCGTCCGGCGCAGGTTGAGATCTTTGGCAACCATCACAGCACCCATGCCGCCGTGAGCGACCAGTTCTCCCATCTGGTAATTCCGGGCCGTCCTCAACGCTTCGCTCCGGGAAACGGCCTCTGGCAATGTTGACGCTGGCTGTGCCGGTGAGCCGATCTTGCCGGCAAAGCCAATCTCCAGCGAAGCCGTTCCCAACCGGACGGCTTGTGGCGGGCGAAGGGAACGCAGGACTTGGATCGGCGTGCTCTCAATGAAGCTGCCATTACTGCTGCCCAGGTCTTCGAATTGGACATCATCCTCTGTGACCACCAGGCGCGCGTGCATGTGGGAGACATCAGGACAATCAATCCGGATGTCGCACTCGGCGCTCCGTCCGACGGTGTAATGGCCTGGCGGCAATACACGCCTTGCCACCAGTTGGCCTCCTTTCCGCACAATGATTTCAAATTGGCTCATGAAACATCACTCGCGTGTGCCTGCGCTCTCGTCAGCCCGGGCGTCGTAGGCCTTCCAAAAATCTGCGGCCGAGGTGGTCACTTCCCAACCCGGCGCTGTGTCGGAGAGGTACTTCACGTTTGGGATTCGTCGAAGGAACTCGATGTCCTTGCAGTGGTCGGGGATGGACAGCCGTTCGAGTTGTTTACAATCGGCCAGTGGCTTCAGATCGTGCAGTTCATTGCAGCCGGCGAGAATCAACGTCTTCACCGGCGAATTCCGAAGGGGGCTGACATCGCGCACCATTGTTTGGCCGAGAAGCAGCGTCTCCAAGGGGGCATCTTTCAAGGGGCCGAGATCGCTGACGCTCGTGTGGAGCAACTCCACGTACTTCAGAGGTGCGCCCGCCAGCGGAGCAAGGTCGCCCACCAGCGTTCTATTGAGCCGCAACTCCGTGAGTGGTTTTCCGCGGAGCGGTTCAAGGCTGATGATCCTGGTGCCACTGGCGAGGAATCTGCGTAGCGGCAATCCTTGCAGTGGCATGAAATCAGTTGCGGGAATGTTGTCGCACTCAAGGTAAAACAGAGGCATTCCCGCCAGCGGAGTCAGGTCCCGGACCTGTGTATTGTTGATGTTCAAAGCCACGAGAGCCTTCCCTTTGAGAACGGAAATGTCACTGACCTGCGGACCGGGGAGGATGAGATCCGTCAGAGGCATATCACGCAGGGCGCTAATGTCGCGGACGAGAGTGTTGTGAAAATAAAGGATGGCGATCGGCATGCCTCGCAAGGCGCTGATGTCCTTCACCTGAGTATGGCTGACGCGAAGGTGCGTCAGGGCCATGCCTTTGAGTGGACTGAGGTCGCTCACTTTGCTCCCTTCGAGCGTCAGATCTTTGATCGGCATGCCCTGAAGTGGACTCAGGTCTTCCACCGCGGTACTGCTGCACCAGAGTCGTTCCAGAGGCATTTCTTTGAGCGGGCTCAAGTCAGCGACTCTGGTGGCATCGAGATTCAAACGCACAAGCGGCATTCCCCGCAGGGGATTCAGATCACTGACTTTGGTATCCCAAATACTCAGTTCAGTGAGCTGGAGACCAGCCAGAGGCGAACAATCCTGAAGTTCTCCACAGTTATCGAGACCCAACCTCCGCAGCGGCATCCCACGCAGGGGCCGAAGATCACTCACACGGGTCGCTCCCAGGTAAAGGGTTTCGAGAGGCATCCCTGCCAAAGGCGCAAGGTCCGATACTTTGCTCCCTGTCAAATCGAGCATGTTCAGTTTCATGCCTTGCAGAGGGGCGAGATCGGCAGCCAGCGTTTGTGCCAGGTGCAGCCATGCCAGCGGCATGCCTCGCAGAGGGGCCAGGCTGCTCACCGGATTGCCCTGCAGGTTCAGATTCATGATGGGCAGGCCAGCAATCATCGACAGATTCGTGAGGTTGCAGCCGCTGAGATCAAGATCGAGCAATCCCCGTCCATCCATCGCAAATCGATCCACCTTCTGCTGCAGCACGCCGGCTTTGCGCAACGCTGCCTTCAGGGAGGCCAAAAGCCGCTGGCGGACCTGCTCATTGAATTTCCCCGCCTTCTGAATGATGGCCACCGCCTCAGCGTAGCGGCTCTGTCGGCTCATTGATGTTTGCAATTCGAGCAGCGCCGCATCGTTGAGGACTTTTCCAGTGGCTGTTTCGGAAAGGAACTTTCGGCAAAGATCGAGGTTCTCCTGGACAAAAGGATAAGCTTTGTCACGTCGCAATACTTCGAAGTACGCGGTCTCGGCCTCGCGCCACTGCAGCAGTGACTGGAGCATGTTGCCCTTCTGGAAATGAAACTCTACATCCTCAGGCGTGAGTGAGTTCACCGAGGAAATCTTCAATAACGCGACGCTCTTTCAAAACTCCCACGTTACGACGAGGCCAAGGCTTGTCGGAGCGGCTGGAGACAAGAAAAACGCCGCTTGGGCGACTGTCTCCCCGATTTTCACGGGAGCCGTCCGCGCTCCGCCGTTCGCGCCGTGTTTT
>SXMN01000052.1 GCA_005777315.1 Verrucomicrobiales bacterium | reverse complement strand
CCTGCGCCAAGAGATCGCCGCCTGGACCCGGCGTCGCAATCAGCCCTCTTCCAAAATCAACTGGCGTTTCACCACCGACGATGCCCGCGTCAAACTCAAGAAACTTTACCCCTCATTTGATGACTGACGGAGTACTAGTTGCGTTCAACCTCGTCGCATTCGGAGCGGACGGAGTTGCCGACGCACCAATGGACGACGGCTCGGACTCCACTCCTCGCGAGCGGGCTCCATACGACCAGAAACCGGACAAGTTTCTGCACCATGCCCGATGGACACTGGAAACCAATGCCATCGGCCAGGTCTCTGCCAAGACGCCATCGGCGCTGCGTGATGTCGGCGCTCCGGAGATCCCTGCGACAAATGAGAACTTAGCATACATTCAGTTGGAGACGGGGCTTTACTACGACGAGGACGGCAGGCAAATACAGGCGAAAGAGGAACTACAGGTCATGGACGGCTTCATCCTTGGCCGACGGGCGGGTCATAAGGTCGTTTTCCGGTCCAACTTGAACAGCCTTTCCGCTGTTGATCTTACCACCGTGGACGGGAAGCGGTTGCAAAGCCACGTTTTGGGCCTCAGCTATTTCGACACCGAATCCGGGAAGAGCGTCCTGATCGCGGAAGCGAAGGATACGGAAGCGGTTTTCTATCCACCCAATCAAGTCGTGTACCCGGACGTGTTCGCCGACGTCAAAGCGGATGTGCGGTACACCTACACAAAGGCGGGACTGGAACAGGATGTCATATTCTTCAATGGTGAATTGCCTGCGCCAGAGGATTTCGATTTGAACCCCGCGACAACGCGAGTTGAAGTCTGGTCGGAGTTCTTCGTGCCGCCGGTTCCCGAAAAGAAGGCCAAGATCATCAAACGGGAAGCCGACGAGTCCCGACGCCAAAAGATGGCGGAGCCTGATGTGATCGACGAGTCGTTGAGTTTTGGTTCGATGCGAATCGGGACCGGCAACGCATTTGAGCACAAACGCGTAGCGGACCGGCTCAACCCCCTCGTTGACAATAACGGCAAGGGCAGTCGAGTGCGCGTGTTTTCCAAAGGTTCCGTGGCGGTGGCGAAGCGCTGGCACACTGTCGGCGATCGACATTTTCTCATCGAGTCGGTCGATTACCCGGCAGCCAGGGCTGTGCTCGAGCCGGTCGCCGAACCCGCGAAAACGCCGTCAAGCCGAAGTGTCCAGCGCGCTAGCTTGGAGCGCGTTTTGCCCAGGGCGCGCACTCTTGCATCTGCGGCTCACCCGGGCCGGATCCTGGTCGCTCAAGATTCCTATCAACCAAAGGGGCTCGTCCTCGATTACTATCTGGCGAGCACCACCGAGAACGTCACGCTGGAGAAGGGAGTTACCTACCACATTGTCGGAGCGGCGCACCTCAGCGGAAAAACCCGCATCCTCGAGGGTGCCGTGGTGAAATTTGCCGCCGGAGCATCGCTCACAGTTTCTGGAACTCTCGAGATGCCCAAAGGCACGGCCTATCTGACTTCCGAACTCGACGATTCCGTTGGTGTCCATGTGCTGCCGGCGGGGGCGACGCACTCCTTTGCCATGCCGGCGCTTGGTCTTGACGGCGTGGATAATGGAACCGTGATCGAGAATCTGGAGTTCCGCTACGCCGAACAAGGGATCGCGGTTCTCTCTCCCAGAGGGGATTACTCGGTGCGCCACTGCACCTTTTACAAATGCCGGACTCCCATCGAGGCCAACTCGGCCAATGTCACTTCGACCGACATCCAAATCCTCGCGCCGCCCTCGGACGCAGCCGCGACCGCGCCGACGGAAGGCGGATCGGTGGCTTTACAAGGTCGCCGCCCCCGGCCAAGAGTCGGTTTGGCTGAATTGCCAGACTACGGCAACTCGATCGGGGCTGCGTACTCAGTCAGCGCGAACTCATCCGTCAGCGGAGACATCGGTTACGCCGGGGACGAGGACTATTTTCGAGTCGATGTTTTGTGGCCGGGAACGCTCACCGCCTACTCCACGGGCAGCACGGATACTTATGGTCACCTCCTGAATTCTTCCGGAAGTGAACTGACATCCAGCGATGATAACCCTTATCCCAATTTCAGTTTTAGCTATTCGGTGTCGGCGGGTACCTATTACATCCGCGTCCATCACTATTCTTCCACGGGGACGGGCGCTTACACCTTGAACGTTTCCACGACCTCTTCCGATGACTATGGGAACAGCGCGGGCTCGGCAGCGTCTATTTCACTCGGCGGAAGTTTGTCCGGCTCGATCAATTATTCCGGAGACGAGGATTGGTTCGCAGTGAGCGTCCCGGGAACAGGAACGCTTCGCGCCTACACCACGGGATCGACCGATACTTACGGCTACATCCTCAACCCTTCTCAAACCGTCCTGGCCTCCGACGATGATGCCGGTGTGGATAACAACTTCGACACAAGCGCCTCTGTGTTCTCGGGCACTCACTATATTCGAGTCCGGCATTACTCAGGCGGGACCGGCCCCTACACCTTGTACGTCACATACACCTGTCAGACGCCCGCCACTCCAACCGGCTTGGGAGCCGTGGCGGGAACTCGGCAGATCACACTCAATTGGTCCGCTGCAACCTACGCTTATGGTTATACAGTGAAACGCTCATCAACCGGCGCCGCCGGATCGTACTCGACGATCTCTTATCCCACGGCCACTTCCTACGTGGACACAGGTTTGGCGGACGGTACGACCTACTACTACGTGGTGAGCGCCTCCAACTCCTGCGGGACGAGCGGAGATTCGAGCAGCGCGAGCGCGACGACGGGGCCAGCGGCACCGACGGGCTTCGGCGGAATCGGCGGAGTGGCGTCGGTCAATCTTTTCTGGAGTGCGCCGACCGGGGCTTATGCGTACCAGGTTAAGCGTGCCACGGTTTCTGGCGGTCCTTATTCGACCCTTTCACCTGTTTTCATGACCTCGTTCACGGACTCCCCGTTGGCTGATGGGACCACTTACTATTACCGGGTTTTTGCGCAAAGTGTCTCCGGCGCGCCCGGTTCAGATTCGAGCGAGATCAGTGTAATTACAATTCCGGCTGCTCCGACGGGAGTGGCTGTTTCCACCACAGCCGGTCCAGGCAAACTCGTGGTCAGTTGGAATGCCGCCACCGGATCCAGTTCCTATCTTTTGAAACGATCCACCACCGGCGGCGTTCCCTACACCACGATCTCAACGGGATTGACGGGCACCAGCTATACGGACACGGGCCTGTCCGGTGCCATCAATTACTGCTATGTGGTTTCGGCAGCCAACGTTTCCGGATACAGCGCCAACTCCATCCAGGCTTGCGGAACACCTCCAAATAACCCTCCCACCATCACCGGCATCTCAAACCAAACGATTGATCAGGACACTTCGACTGGCCCGCTTTCCTTCACCGTCGGAGACATTGAAACCGCCACTTCGAGCCTTGGAGTCTCGGGAGGTTCGTCAAACGCCACCCTCGTTCCTGTGGGGAACATTGTTTTCGGCGGAAGCGGGGCTTCCAGAACTGTCAATGTCACACCGGTAGTCGGTCAGTACGGCACTTCCACAATCACAGTTTCCGTCAGCGACGGCAGCGCCTCCGTCGGGACTTCCTTCACCCTGACGGTGCGTGAAAAGCTTCCCACCCCGAACCTCTCGGTCAGTTTTAACAGCGATCATTCGACCGCGACGGTTTCAGCGTCGGCTCAACTCGGAACCGTGTACTACACCACGGACGGAAGCACGCCCACGACTTCCAGCACCACCACGCCTCCCTCATTCAGCGTCTCGACTTGCGTCAATGCACGGGCGATTCAGTCCGGGTACACCTCATCCGCTGTCGCCACAATTTGTGTCGGTGTCACCGCGGCGGTTTCCTTCAGTCCGAGCGGCCATGACCCGATCACCTACAGCGTCGGCCCGCTCAATTTGCAAATGACGGCGGAATCCGGGGCCACGGTTAATTACAAGGCGGGGACGACCGGGAGTTGGCTATCCACCAGCAGTGGCAGCACGCCCGCCATTGACGGCATCGACAGCGGCAGCGGAACGGTTCAAGCCTACGCTTACACGGCCACCAAGCTCCGCAGCACCACGTCCACCAACGAAAGCGCTAATCCTTACAAGCTCAGGCTGGCCAATCCCACCTCCACCGCTTCCTACAGCGGCAGCGGCTACGCATCAGGCTCCCTCACCTTCAGCGCGCAGAGTGGAGCAACGATTCGTTACACCACGGATGGCACTCTTCCCACGCCGAGCAGCTCGCAATACTCGACGGCCCTGACTTACTCGACGCCGACGAAAGTGTACGCCCGCGCCTACAAGACCGGCTACATCCCGTCCGGGTACGCCAGTTCATGGGCCAACAAGTTGCCGGCGCCCAAGATCGCCAATTCGACCGGGCTCGTCACGACTGACATGACAGCCAACAATTCGACTGACATCTGGCTACTGCCGAATTTCGGATATGCAAACATGTATGCTGAAGAAAAGAATACCGCCGGTTGGAGCGGGACTCTTTCCTATTCCACCGATGTGCCCAATGCCAACTACCCCGGTTCATTTCTGGCAGCAACAGCGACATCAACTGTTCTCGCCGGTAACACTCCTCCTATTAACATCAGCCAGGGTCGCACATACAGCCAGGCAGGATGGTTCCGCAATATCAACGCTTCGCCTCAAAGCCGCGATTACGCCGGCATTATCAACTACGACAAGGATTCCAGTTTCATCAGCGCGGATGACATCAATGAGAGCAGTATTGGTTACACTTACCTGACCCAGCCACTCGCCAACGGCTCGACCACCGCCTATCTTGGTAACGAGGCGGTCTTCTCGCCGGTCAATGCAACGTGGTATTACAACCTGTTCGTGCCTTTGTTGAACTTCAGTTCAACCAGCGAAATTCTGGGAGGCAACCAGCCAAGCGCCATCGTCAGTCTGATGCAGTTCGTGAACTTGACACAATCCGTGTGGCCTCAAGTCACCGCTGTCAGTTCAGCCACCAAGTCGGTCACCCTTTCACCCGCATACAGCGGCGCGACTCTCCCGGCGGGGCTGCAATCGGGCGACGGTATGCGGGTGGTACCTACCAATACTCTCTGCTAAGTTACAATTTCACCCCCACTACTTGGACCCGCTACACCTCAACCTACACCTACATGCGCGCCGGCACGGAGAAGGCCCTTGTTCACGCGTTACTCTATCGCGACGGTGGCACCAGCGCCGCCGCCGGCATCGAATTCTGGGAAGGCACACAAACGGACCGACCAAATCTCTACTACACCCTCGACGGAAACACAGCCATTTACAGCCAGGCACCCGTGTCCGGCCCGGTGAAGATTACGCTGACAGGCAACAAGCCGGCGCCAGCAGCCGCGTGATCAACATCGGCCAGCGCGGCACTTGTTACATCGACGCCACTGCGGTGCAGCGCACGTTCACCTTCAAGGTCGCGACACCCGCACTGGCTTCCCTGGCGCTGGCCGGAAATCAGATTCAAATCACAGCCACTTGCGCCACCGTAGGAGCAACGATGCGTTACACCACTGATGGCAGTGACCCCACGGTCAGCTCGACGATTTACTCCGCTCCGCTGACGCTCAACAACACCGCTGCTTTCAAGATCAGAGGTTTCCTCACCGATTACGTCGATTCCGATGTCGCCGGACGGCTCGTCCCGCCTTCTTTCAGCATCGCCGGAGGAACATTCTTCAACGATCAGAGCGTCACCATCACCGCTCCGTCCGGAGCATCCCTGAAGATTCTCCAATCGAACCGCAATTATCTCGATTCCAGCACCTGGATTCTGGGAACGCAGGGGAACCAGCCTGGATTCGCGGCCAACGGCACCACCGCCGCCGAAAATCAGATTGAAACCGGGCTCAATCCCTACGGAAGCAGCACCACGCTCTGGGCCGCCTATAACATGGATACGTTTTCCGGTGAACCGGGGCAGGACGGCGGCTGGAACTCCACATCCTTCGCCGTCGATAGAACCAAATCGTATCGCTTCTCCGTTTGGATCAAGAAAACCGGTGGCGCCTCGGGCAGCACTTACTTTGGGTGCGGGTGGGATACCGTGAGCAGCCTCACCGGCTCTGCCAGTGAAACCGTCAATGGCAACCCCTACTTCTGGTCCGGGACACTGCCGCTCAACGAATGGCATTTGCTCGTCGGCTACATCCACCCGGCGGGCGACACCACCACGACGCATTACGGCAAGGTTTACAAAAGCGATGGCACGGTTGCCTTCAACGGAACCGACTTCAAATGGCTCAACACCACCACCACAACCCAACAGCGCGCCTACCTCTACTACAGCACCGACACCAACGTCCGCCAATACTTCTGGAATCCCAAAGTCGAGGAAGTCTCCTCTTATACCGGCACGCCGGATGTCTTGTTCGCAACGCCGGTGTCGTCCCCACAAACGATCACGGTCAGCGGTAATTCGGGCAACGTCATCCAGGCTGTCAGCTACTCTGCCACTCCGTCACCCCTATATTCGACAATTGTATCCCAGACTTATTTGTCCCAATTCACGGTGTCGATCGGACGGCCACCCACCAATGCCGTGATCCCCTAGAAACCTGCGGAGACGCCAAAATTACTCAAGTATGCTTATGATCCGTTCTTCTCGAATAATCAGAAAAGTCTTCGTGGTGGTCACTGGAACATGGACTCTTCTCGCCAGTGCGGCCGCCGCGCCTTCAGATTCAGCCCTCACGCGAATCGCCAATGCCGGGATAGGCGGCGCATTTCGTGAAGCGCCTGGATGGGTGGGAGATCAGCCACCCGCTCAGAGCGAATCCGACGGAGTTGCGCGAGCCCTTGGTACTTTCAAAACTGCGGGTGAACAGCAAGGCGTGGCAGCCGTGGAGGGATTCGTAGAATCGAACCCGGCCAGTCCGTTCACTCCTTCGTTGAGAGGCGAGCTTGGAGCTTATTATCGCGTGCGCGGCCATTATTCGCGAGCGCTTGGGCAATGGGAGCAGACATGGGAAAGCACCAAGGAAAGAAATGACGAAGTCTCACGACGGGTGGGAGATCATGCGCTGGCGCACTGGGGCCGCCTGCTGGCGAGTTTGGGCCGGTTGGAAAAACTTGAAGCTCTCATCAAAGAGAACAGTGGCAGAATCTTTAGCGATCCCGCCTTGGCTCAAATATGGGATCGCACGGAGGAGGCAGCTTTTCACATGCGGACCAAACCGGGTATTGCCTATCGTTGCGGAGCGTTTGCGCTCAATGGAGTTAGCCAGGCGTTGAATGGAATTCCTTTCGCGGGGCTTTGGGAAACACCTTCACCGGCCGACGGCTTCAAGTTGAGCGAGCTTAAGGTGATGGCAGTCAGGCACGGTCTGGACTTGGTGCCTGCCTTCCGTTCGGCAGGAGCGCAATTCATCGTGCCGGCGGTGGTTCACTGGAAGGAGAATCATTATGCGGCCATCACTGACGCGGACGACGCCAAACTGATGGTCCAGGATCCAACTTTCCTCAGCCGGGTCTGGCTGGATTCGGCAGTCGTCGATAGTGAGGCCAGTGGTTACTTTCTTGTGCCCGCCTCCGTGGCGCTGCCCGCCGGCTGGAAAGCCGTAACAGATGCCGAGGCCGCGACCGTGTTCGGCAAGGGCTATCCGACCGCACAGGACGACGAGAGAGGACCTGAATGCACGGGCGATTCTTGCGAAGTTGGTCCCGGCGGTGGAGACAGTGGATGCGGGATGGCCTCCTGGAAGGTGCATGAGCCGAACATCAACCTAGAGGTTTCGGACATTCCAATGATGTATCAGGCGGCCTATGGCCCTTCCTTTGTGCTTAATGTTTCCTGGCGTCAACGCAACGCGGAGCAAGCCGTGGCGGGACACAGCCACTTCAGCTCGGGCTGGTCGAGCGACCTGCTCTCCTGGGTCGATGGCGATTGGGGATGGAATGTGGGAACTGGCGAAGCTACCTTTTACCTCTACATGGGAAATGGTTTTAAATACACGTTCGTTTTCCCAGCGGGCGGCGCGACAACGAGCGTGTAGGATTACCTCACGGGCGCCTGGGCTGTTCGCACATTGGTTGGAAGCACCACCACCAAACTGGACATTTACTTCCGCAATGGCTCTCGTGACACGTACGATCTGCTCGAATACGGATACGACTACAGGCTTTCCTCGCGAAAGGACGCAACAACTCAAGGTCTGACTTTCACGTATGACGACCCGGACAGCGCTAGTGCTTTGCGCCGCCTGACGAGAGTCACCACTGCGGATGGCGCGCAGTTCAACTTCGCCTACACGGATGGCACGGATGTCTATCGAATCACGGGCGTAACCGGACCGAACAGCCGCTCGGTGAGTTTTGGTTACACCACCATCAGTTCGGTCAAGGTTCTCACCAGCATCACAGACGCAGTGGGAATGGTAAGTTCCTTTGGCTGGGATCAAACCAAGTGGTGGATCAATTCACTCACCACTCCTTACGGCACAACTTCGTTCAATCACTTTGACGCTGGCATCTGCAATCCAGTCCATCCCAATGACGGCCTGACGTGTGTAGGCATCGACCGTTCCATTACCATCACGGAGCCGGACGGGAGCAGGCAGTTTTATCTCCTCTACGACAATCCTTACAATTTCCTCGGCACCGCCAGCCAGGTTGCCAGCAAAGTGCCCTCCGCCTTCTCCAGCGGCCAGCTTCCGCAATACGTCGCGGGCAGCCCGCCCATTCAAACGTTGGATACCGGCTATCGCGACCAGCGAAACAGTCATTATTGGAACCGCCAGCAGGCGGCCCAACTGCCCGGCACCTTGACTCTGGCCAATCTCACCGCCGCTCATTTTCTCGTCAGCCGCACGCGGCATTGGCTGATGGAGTATAACGATTTTGGCACTCTCCACACCATGAGCTGGGAGTTGCCTCCCTCGCAGGACGGCGTCAACGAAGCGATGCCCGTCTTCTATGATTACAAACAAAAGCCCACCGGCAACGCCGGCACTTACCCAGACTCGGCCTATTGTGGCACGAACAATCTGCTCAGTGTCATTGCCCGCCGTGTTCCCGATGGCGCCAATATCACGACGGCCTACACCTATTTCGAGCGTAATTCGCTTGGGATGAATACCAACGTCATCGAGGGCCGGATCAAGAACGGTGCGGCCACCACTTACCGCACCAACAGCTTCACTTACGCTTCGGGAACCGGGAACCCCGCGGTCGATGGTCTGTTGCTCGTGCAGCAGAAGGGGCCTTATGGAGAATTCATTTTAGGCCGGGCACTGCACTCGACCTTCAACGACCAGATCCGCTACGAAACCAACGCCGTGGGCGAAGTGACGACATTCGATTACGACTCGTTCCGACGGCTCTCCACCCGGCAAACGCACGCCGGCCTGCTCTTGACTTACACTTACAACGCCACGGACAAACGGCTGCAGACCGTGGTCGATACCGTTTCCGGCGTGCCCGTCCGCACCAACAGCTACACCTGGCTCAATGGCTACCTGCGCACGCATACGGACGCTCGCGGTTTCACACGCACGTTCGACTTCGATTTCCTAGGGCGGCCAACGCAGATCACTTACCCGGACAGCACCACGGAGGCGTTCGCTTATTCCCTGCCCGCCAGCACAGGGTTCAATACTTCAGGAAGCAGTCTCGCGTTGCTCGATCTGGTGACGCGCAAGGATCGGCTGGGCAATTATTCGCGGACACTGCTCAACCGGCTGCGGCAGATTGAAAAAATCATCGAGCCGTCCCAGACCACGCCCGGCCAGTATGGCACGGAGACGACGCTCACCTATTGCGGCTGCGGCTCGCCCACGGCGATCACGCGCGGGTCGAACACGGGCGCACCGGAAACAACCTCCTTCGATTACACCTATCAGGGCGGAGTAAAGAAGATCACGTTCCCGAACAGCACGACGTTGACGAACAAGTATGACGCGCTCGGGCGTTTGAGCAGCCGCGAGGACGCGTTCTTGCAGGTGACCAACACGTATGATTACCTGAGCCGCGTGCTGGTGGTGAGCAACGCAGCGGGGTTGATGCAGGGCTTGGGCTACGATTTGCGTGACCGAGTGGTGGCTTCGACCAACTCCAGCGGCATCTGGATGACCAATCAGTTCGACGCGCTCGTACGCACGCTCGTGCGCGGCTACCCGGATGGCGGCAAGGAGCAGTGGAGCTACACGGCGGGCTTTGCCGGAGCGACGGTTTACACCAACCAGATCAGCACGGTCACGACCTGGGTGTACGACGCCTCGCAGCGGCTGCTCAAGGAAGCCCTCGCTGGCAGTTACACCAACACGTTCGCTTATTCGCCCGCGAATGATCTGGTGCAACTCGTTGACGGCAAGAATCAACAGACGCTCTGGCAGTTCGATGGCGAGGGACGGATGATCACCAAGACAAATCAATCCAACGTCAAGATGCTCACCCTCGCCTACGATGCCAACTCGCGCCTGACGAATCGTTGGAGCGTGGCGACGGGCACGACCAGCTATCGGTACGATGGCGTGGGCAATTTGACCTTGGTGGATTACCCCTCCGGCACCGCGGACATCACCAATCAATTCAACGCCCTTCACCGGCTCACGAGCATGATCGATGGCGTGGGCACGACCGCGTTCACTTACAATACGGCGGGAGACTTGACTGGCGAGGACGGCCCGTGGGCCGGCGACACCGTCACGCGTGGGTATCACGCGAGCGTGCCGCATCTGCGCGCGAGCCTGGTGACGCAGCGGCCCTACGCGAGCGATTGGACGCAGAGCTACGGCTATGATGCCGCCAAGCGCCTGACCAGCCTCACCTCCGGCGCGGGCGCGTTCACTTACGCCTATCGCGGCGGAGCCAGTGAGTTGATCGACAAGCTGACGCTGGCGAACACCAGCTACATCACCAACACATACAACTCCGTGGGCCGGCAGTTGAGCACGATCCTGAAAAACAGGGGACACACGGCGCTCAACTCGCACGCCTACCTTTACAACCTGGCGGGTCACCGCACCAAGCAGACGCTCACGGCGGGCAATTACTGGGATTACGGCTACGACGCGCGCGAGCAGTTGACGGTGGCGCGCGGTTACGAATCGGGCGGGAGCACGGCGCGCAACCAGGAGCAGTTCCTTTACGCATACGATGCGGCGGCGAACCTGACGACGCGCAGCAACAACGCGCTGAGGTTGAGCTTCACCTTGAGCAATCCGCGCAACGAACTGACCAGCGCCAGCCGCGCGGGCACCTTGACCGTGGCGGGCTACACGGGCGGCGCGGCCACGGGCGTGACGGTGGCGGACAACGGCAACGCGGCCCAGGCTGCCGCGCGCTACGGGGACAACGCTTTCGCCCGCGCGGGCGTGAGCGCGCTCAATGGCAACAACACCTTCACGGCAGTGGCGACGGACGCGCTGGGGCGTGGCGACACGAACGTCGTCGCCACCTACCTGCCCGCCACGGTGAATTTCGGCTATGACAGCAACGGCAATCTCACCGGCGACGGACGGCGCACGCTGACCTACGACGCGGAGAATCAGTTGAGCAGCGCGACGGTGACAAACGTGGGGGCTGGAACTTCGACGAAAAGTGAGTTCGTCTATGACGGACTGCGGCGCTTGCGCGTGAGCAAGGAATACCTCTGGAGCGGTTCGGCCTTCACCCTGGTGAGCGAAATCCGCCGTGTCTATGACGGGTGGCTGGTGATTCAGGAGCGGGACGCGAATAACCTGCCAACGATCACCTACACACGCGGGCTGGATCTGAGCGGCACGCTGGACGGCGCGGGTGGGATCGGCGGATTGCTGGCGCGGACGGATCACGCCAGCGGGTCCAGCGCAGTGTATCACGCGGACGGCAGTGGGAATGTGACGGCGCTGCTGGATGCCGCGCAGAGCCTGGCCGCCCGCTACAGCTACGATCCGTTCGGCAATCCGCTGGGCAAGTTCGGTCCTCTCGCCGACGCCAACGTGTATAGATCCAGCTCCAAGGAATGGCACGAGTGCACCGGACTGGTTTACTACGGGTTCAGATTTTATGAACCAAGCCTCCAGCGCTGGCTCAATCAGGATCCGCTGGGAGAAGCGGAAGGAAGCAATCTTTACTCATACGTTGGCAATGGTCCCGTCGGTCAGATCGATCCTTTCGGCCTTTATGAGACCGATTTTCACTACTACGCCATTTACTATATCTTCCGAGCGAAGGGGTATTCGCCAACCGAAGCTAATGAGGTCGCGTGGGCATCCCAGCACATTGATGACAATCCGGCGACCGAACCGATTTACACAACTCCGCCGGTTCGCGCACTTTTTCACTTCCATGGTTGCGGGCCTGAAAAAGCGACTTCCCGCAACCCATTGGACCTCGCCGAACAAATCCGAGCGCTCTTGCGTGAAAGCTCTCCACGACTTAACGATGTGGGAACACTTCTGCACACGTACGCTGATTCTTGGTCGCACGAGGGTTTTACGGCTTGGCACAATGACCGAATCAATCGCCGGACTGGTAGTACAAGGCCGAATATAGGACATGCTGACGCTCCAGAAGGTGGACATGCCCCTGACAGACCGTATAACGATGTTAGGAAAGCGTTGGAGGCTGCAACTACAATTTACGGCCTGATTCCTGACAAACATGGTGGGGCGGGATTACGACGGGACTTACTCGAACGCGATTTGAGGAGGGCATTTTCATTTAGAGCGGAAGATCTCGACCTCCGCGTCAGAAACTTTCAGGCTGTTATTAAACGAAGATTCGGAGATAACGCTCAATATTGAAATCTATGAGGATTCCCTTCAAAGGAAACACTCTAGCCTGGATGTTGGCGATATTGTGGATGGTCATCACCCTGGTACCATACTCGTTTGTCGGTGAATCCTGGGGCAGCGTTTGGTTCATGTTAAACCGGCCATTATCCAGAGTCTTGAAAGCTCCTCTGTGGCTCGTTAGTACGGAATTCTACGTCGGTGTAGTTACTTTGCTAAATTCCGCATTGCTCTTCTACGCCGCTAGGCTCGTGATAAAACTCGCTCGACCCAGACGACATGGCGAGTGACGTCAGCTTCACCTGCGACGCCACCGGGAATCTCACCGGAGATGGCAGGCGCACTTTGACGTACGATGCCGAGAACCAGTTGAGCAGCGTCATCGACACCAACGACGTGGGCAACCTAACTCTGGTGGATTATCCGTCCGGCACGGCGGACATCACCGATTGTGACGGTCAACGGCTCCACCGCCTCACGCTAGAATGTAAACTGTTACTTGGCAACATTACGGGCGATGGTCCCAGAACACTGCTCCGCTGGCTGTTGGTCCTGATATTCGCCAACCTTCAGGACGTCTGTAGAGCTAAAATCGAGGAATCGGATTTGGAGCGGTACAAATCTACGAATCGGGCCGTCAAGTACAACGATGTTCCCGTCTTCAAGATTGCGGAGGACAAAATTGATGAAAGCTTTAAGGGCCCGATTCTGATAAACGACAGCATTGTCATCGTCTTGTCTGTCCACAATCGGATCCTGGTCTTTGGTGGAGGAGGGAAGTTGAAGAGAGAAATAGAAGTGCCGGTGCGGACGCCTCGGATGTTTTATCCGGATCGGCCTCTAATCTCTGTTGTGGTAAACCTGAATGCAGGACTCCTTTTGTACAACACCGATGGAAAGACCTTCCTGTTGGGAGACTCGCTCAAGCTGAAAAGAATGAAGCGCTTGGAGTTTGATCCGAACAAGCATGGAAATCCGTCCTTATTCTACTACCAACGGTACACAAACAGCGTTCTTCAGATCCCTTGTTCACTCAGGGTGCAACAGGATCACGAAGTGGTTGTAAACTTAAAGTCGATGAAGATTGAATACCAAGGCGAGGCGCGACAGCGGTGAGGCTGATGCGCTGGGCCATCGGGACGGCGGGCGGCGCGCCGGCGCAGGCCTACTCCTACAAGTACGACACCGCCGGGAATCGCACGAGCGAGCAGGTGAGCACGGCCACGGCGCACACGGTGCAGAGCACGAGCTACAACGCGAACAACCAGCTCGCCTCGCGCAGCGCGGGTGGCAGCATGGTCTTCAAGGGGCAATTGAACGAACCGGCGAAGGTGACGGTGGGCGGCAACGTGGCCTTCACTCGCAGCGACCTGACTTTCGTGGGCGAGAAGACCGTCAGCAGCGGCGTGAACACGGTGGCCATCGTGGCGACGGATGCGCGCAACAACACGCGGACGAGCAATTATCAACTGACCGTCGGCGGCATGGCGCAGAGCTACGCCCTCGACGACAACGGCAATCTCACCACGAGCGGCAGCGTGACCTACGAGTACGACGGCGCGGACCGGCTGGTGGCGGTGAACAACGGAACCTTGCGCACCGAGTCCACGTATGACGGCTTCAGCCGGCGCGTGCGGATCGTGGAGAAGAGCGGCGGCGCGACGACGAGCGACAAGCGTTACGTGTGGTGCGGCTCGGAGATTTGTGAGGAGCGCAACGCCAGCAGCACGGTGCTCAAGCGGTACTACCCGCAAGGCGTGCGCGACAACGGGGTGGACTATTTCTACTCGCGCGATCACCTCGGCTCGATCCGCGAAGTGGTGGACAGCAGCGGCACCATCGCCGCGCGCTACGCTTACGATCCGTACGGGCGGCGGACGCGAACGGGCGGCAGCTACAGCGGCGACTTCGATTTCGGCTACACGGGCAACTACTTTCATTCGTCCGCCAGCGGTGCCGCCGCCGGGCTACAACTGGCGCTGTATCGGGCCTACAACCCGGATTTGGGGCGGTGGCTCAATCGGGATCCCATCGGAGAAAACGGTGGGGTCAACTTGTATGGGTTCGTTGGAAATAACTAGATAAACGGCACAGATGCCTTTGGGCTCTTCCTATCTCACGTCCATGCTCGAATCAGTTGGTATGCTGCGTTGACCCAGACTAGGCATTTTTCCCTCAGAGACAGATTTGAAATCATGTGGCAATCCGTGGCGATCGACTTTCAAGGAACCCAAGGAACCGCTCCCGATTCGACAGCGATTCATGCGATGGGAGGAATAGATACAACTACTCGACAGCCACAATCTCACGATCAAGCCAAAGCCGGCCACGAGAGATACATTCGCGCCAAACTACAGGAGGCAATCATGGCGTGTGATCGGTCGCAGCGAAACCGAGCACTTGGAAGTGCCCTTCATGCAATCCAAGATAAATGGTCTCAAGGACACGCCGGTTACATAACATGGAGTGGAGGGGGCTTCCTCGGCTTTCCAGGTCTCATGCACCCCTGGTACGATGTATTTCCACATTCCATTCTTGAAGACTCAGCCTTACACGATTCGATCGATTTTCTTGATGAATACGTCTCGTCCAGTGGCGGCTTCATTTCGGGATCTAGGTAACGAGAAAATGAAGATCTTCAATCACAAGGTCACACGCGAAATGAACTTCATTATTTACACAGGTACGCTTCCTGTGGTCGCCTCCGCACTGCTGTTTGCACCTTACCTCAGTTTGGTGCTGTTTTCATTACACGGCGGACCAGGTTGGTTATTACTAATGGCAAGTGGGCCTTTCACTCCCTTTCGACTGCTTTGGGGAGCATTTCTGCCGCGGACAGCGCCTAAGATCCGTGCGCGAGTAGCGCTCGCTTATCTCGGGCTTTACATGACTCTTACGCTTGCGATTGGGGCACTGGCAACTCCACGATTGAGCAGAGAATTGGGTGTCACTTTCGAAGGGCCATGTGTTTGGAGTACCATGATTTTGCCGTGGTCCTTGCTCTTTGGGCTGCAACCTTGCGCGTTTCGCTGAGGGAGAACCGGATTTTGAGATCAAGTGGTCGTCGAAAGACCTACAAGGACGGCTTGCCGCAGACGTCCTCATGGGAGCGGGACGCGCTGGGACGGGTGACCGGGAAGACGTTTCCGGACGGCCTGGCGGCACGGAAGTTCGTCTTCAAGGAAGTGGTGTCGCCGAAGGTCAATGGCGTTTCTCAAGCTGGTGCGAGCCCTGACTTGCACTACCGGGCCGCTGCTCCTAGTCTGGCGACATGGTTCAAGTCGCGGATATCGAGCGGATGAGTCTCTCGGAACGCCTCATGATGATGGAATTGTTGTGGGCTTCCCTTGCGCGTACACCGGAGGCGGTGCCATCTCCGGATTGGCATGGAGAAATTGTGGCGGCCAGGTTGGCCAAGATGGAACGCGGCGACGGAGAGTTTCTCACCCTGGATGAGTTGGAGGCACGCTTGAGGAAACCCCAATCATGAGGCGAGTGGTCGTCCTCCACGAGGCGGCTGTCGATTTGGAGGATGCGAAAAGGTTTTACGACGGGCAGGAATCGGGCGTGGGCGATTATTTTGTCGCTTCGGTGCTGACGGACATCAAGAGCCTGACGTTGTATCACGGGATTCATTTGCGGCAGCATGGCTGTTTTCGGATGCTGGCGAGCCGGTTTCCTTTTGGCATCTATTACGCGGAAGCGGAGGACGAGACACGAATTGTGGCGGTGCTCGATTTGCGGCGACGACCGAGTTGGATTCGGCGACAGGTCACACAAAGAAAGTAGCTCAACGTGCTGGATCGGCGCCTGGGCGAGATCAAGAACCAGCGCAACGGCACCACCGCCCTCTCGAAGTTCAATCACACCTACGACACCACGGGCTCGATCCGTTCGTGGACCCAGCAGGCGGATTCGGGCACGCCCACGGTCTTCGAGCTGGGGTACGACGCGGCGGATCAATTGCGCTGGGCCATCGGGACGGCGGGCGGCGCGTCGGCGCAGGCGTATTCCTACAAGTATGACACCGTCGGCAACCGCACGAGCGAGCAAGTGAGCACGGCCACGGCGTACACGGTGCAAACGACGAGCTACAACGCGACCAATCAGCTCGCCTCGCGCAGCGCGGGCGGGAGCATGGTGTTCAAAGGGCAGCTTGACGAACCGGCGAAAGTCACGGTGGGCGGCGTCACGGCCTTCACTCGCAGCGACCTGACCTTCGTAGGCGAGAAGACCGTCAGCAGTGGCGTGAACACCGTCGCCATCGTGGCGACCGACGCGCGCAACAACACGCGGACGAGCAATTATCAATTGACCGTCGGCGGCACGGCGCAGAGCTACGCTCTTGACGACAACGGCAACCTCACCACCAGCGGCAGCGTGACGTATGAGTACGATGGCGCGGATCGCTTGGTGGCGGTGAACAACGGCACGCTGAGAACGGAGTTCACCTATGACGCCTTCAGCCGACGGGTGCGGATCGTGGAGAAGAACAACGGCGCGACGACGAGCGACAAGCGCTACGTGTGGTGCGGCTCGGAGATTTGTGAAGAGCGAGACGCGGCGGGGACAACAGTGCTCAAGCAATACTTCGGACAAGGAGTTCGCGTGGGTGCGGCGAACTACTTTTACGCGCGCGATCATCTCGGCTCGATCCGCGAAGTGGTGGACAGCAGCGGCAACATCGCCGCGCGCTACAGTTACGATCCCTACGGCCGCCGCACGCGGGGGGGCGGCAGCTACGGCGGCGATTTCGACTTCGGCTACACGGGGAACTACTTTCACCCGTCCGCCACCGGCGCCGCCGCCGGATTGGAACTGGCGCTCTACCGGGCTTACAGCCCCGACTTGGGGCGGTGGGTGAATCGGGATCCGATTGGGGAGGAAGGTGGGATCAATCTTTATGGTTTCGTCGGCAATGATCCCATTGACTTCTTTGATCCGCTGGGACTGGAACAGCTCATACCTTTCGATCCGAAGGCTCTGGGGGGAATCGGGCACCCTGCGTTTGTCGCTGGTGATGAAAAATCAGGCTATCAGTTCCGCTCCTTCTCTACAGGTGATCGCAGCAACACGAATACGGACAATCTCGAGAAGAAGCGTTTTCCAAACCGCAAAGAACTGATCGATCACTTGATCAAGAAGGGATACTCCCGCTACGTTCCTGTGCCCAGTACTGCTGAAGAGGATCGCAAGGCTATCGAAGCAATCGATAAAGAATTTGATTCCAGCAACTACAATCTTCTCACGCAAAACTGCGCGAATATGGCCGGAACTGGCCTCAAGGCGAACAGCAAGCTCAAAGGATGGTTCAATTGGAGGCCTCGTGGGTTCTTACTCAATCAGACAGGCAATTGGTTTTGGAGTAACCCTCCAAGAACAAGTGATCTGTCAAAATAGAGCGCCGATGAGACACTTCTTGTATCTTTGGTTTCCTTTGTGGACCGCCATAACTGCGGCCTGTTTCGTGGTTTTTGTCGGTGGATTTTTCGCTTTCGGCTTAATCGATGAAATTTATGGTGACTTCCTGGGATGGATCGTTTTTTGCGTTGTTACTCTTATCAACGCAATCGTCACATTCTCCGCTCGATGGTGCTACCACACAATGAAGCATTATACATGGTTAACCCTGCTGGGTGCGGTGCTGGTGTGGATGTCACATTCTTGGCTTGCGTTCGATGTCCGTGGTTGGGTGATTGGTATTAATCTGGTCTTTTGTTTCCTTGGTGGCAGGGAGATATGGATTACATGGAAATGTGGACGGCTGCACGGAATGGACGCCGCCGATAGCTGACAGCACCATCGGCTCCCTGCCCGTGAAGATGAGCGGCAGCCTGGGCAGCCTGACCACCACCAAGGACGGCGTGCCGCAGACGACCTCGTGGGAGCGGGACGCGCTGGGACGGGTGATCGGCAAGACGTTTCCGGACGGCCTGGCGGCGCGGAAGTTCGTCTTCAATTGGAGCTCGTCCCAAAAACCGCCGCTTTTCAGCGGAGGCTTTTGGCAGGTCACGATGTTCACGATGCTACGAATTGGGACGATTGAACAAAACAAGAAAAACAGGTGCCGGAATTCACATTGCTGTTGTGCTGCCATGCTGCTACTTGAATGCATGACCCCGCTGCAAGGAGCATACAGATGCTCGCGCCCTGCAACTGTGCTGACTTGTGAAAACTAATATCTTTTCAAGACGCCGCCTCGACCCGGTCCCAGGCGGATTCACCTTGATCGAACTTCTGGTCGTCATTGCCATCATCGCGATCCTGGCCGGAATGCTTCTTCCAGCGCTCGGTCGCGCCAAGGAAAAAGCCCGCCGCACCGGCTGCCTCTCCAATCTGAAAATGCAGGCGCTGGCATTTTTGATGTACGCGGATGATTACCGCGACATTCTTCCCACCGCTGACCAGACGACCGCATGGAAGCTCGACGCGCTTTATGTGATGAGCAAGGACCAGGCGCTCACGCTCATCAGTTACGGAATGTCGGGAGGCGGCGTGCGCAAGAGCGCCGCTGAATTCGAAACGGAGATCAAGCAGCAGAAGGCGTTGCCCACCACGTGGCGGTGCCCATCCCGACGTGATCCTCCACGGCTGTTCGATGAGAAGGGGCTGCTGCACATCGACAATTACATGATCCTCACCGGCCTTCGCGGTACGGGCGCCAAACCCGATGCGCGCTTCCGCGGCACCAATTCGCCCGCGCGCACGAGCGATCCCGTCGGTCCAATCTCCGCCGATCACACATTGGTTTTCCCCGCTCAGAAATACTGGAGCTCGAACCACGGCACGAAAGGCAACGCTCCGGCCGTCAACAATCCTCCGGCGGGCATCAACCAGGCCTTCAGCGATGGACATGCCGAGTGGGTCAATCAAAGCCGATTCGAGCGCACCGGGCCGAACCTCAGTTACGCGAAAGCGCTCTGGGTTTCAGGCTGGCCATGGGATTGGGCCTGGGTGGACAAATGATTCCGGGAGTGCTCCGAAGGTTGACCGAGCTGTGGGGCGACCCGTTGATGGTGAGGGTTATCGACATTCAACCTTGGTGGCTGCGCCCTGGGTTTTGAGCCGAGCCAGATCCAAATGACAAAGGGCAGGTGCGAACGAATCGCCCCTGCCCTTGTAAAAGTGCGGTGGACCCTAAGCGCCCATGCCGTCTTCAAACGAACCGGCTGCAAGAGGCGAACAGAGGTTGTCGCGAACGAACTGGATGCCGTTGGCGCTGGTCGAATCCAGGTCGCGATAGGCGCTCTCGGCTTCGACGATCAGCGGGGCTGTCTTGGTTCCCATCACCTGGCAATAGCGTTGCGGGTAGCCGATGTTCACGAGCATCTCGCTGTAACGAGTCATGTTCAGGTCGCCGGAAGGCAGATCCGTGAACTGCATCGCGCGATCCGCCCAGTTCGGTGCCATCATGCGCAGAGGCAATCCGCGACGGATGACAAAATTCTTCACGTGGCAGGCGTACACGCGGCTGGCAACCTTGCGGAAGCGCGTTTCCCAATCTTCGCCTTCCCAGCAGTGCGAGGGATCGGCATTCACACCAAGGCATTTGTCGCCATCGCAGGCCTTGACCAGGAGATTGAAATCATCCGCGCACATGGCGGCTGTGCCAGGGTGAATCTCGTGGCAGAGATAAATCCCGAGTGAATTTGCGTGCTTCCGGATTTTCGCCGTCTTCTTCGCGAACCGATCAAGGCCTTCCTTGATGAGGTCGTAGCCGGGGCCGGCCCAGAATCCCCACGGGTAGCCGCTCGCCAGTTCCCAGCCAAGCGCCACGCCCCAGAACATCGGGAGAATTTTCACCCCCAGCTCGGCCGCGAGGTCCATCAGTTTCAGCAGATAGGCTTCCGACCACTTTTCGATCTCCTGGGGAGACTTCTTCGCAATGTCCGCCGGAATGAATGGTCGGATGGTTGGGCTGCCGGTCCAGGCCGTCGTATGGACCCACACAGGACAGTGGCAGGAAATTCCGTCCAGCTTCATTTCTCGCTGTTCAAAAGCAGCGAGGATCTCCTTTGCAGATTTGAAGAGCTTGCCCCCTTGCAGCATGTAGTTCGAGGGCTGCGCTCCCGCGGCACCGGAACGTTTCGCGTAATCGAGGAAGTCCGTGAGACTTTTCGCGCCATGTTGCGCGCCTTCAACGCTGGGATGATAACATGCTTGAGCCATAATACGTCAGTATAGTCTATGTGTTTGTGACGGGGAGACTATCTACCGGTCTTCCACGGGGAATGCAACCGGGAAATCGGAAGTGGAATCGATATATCGAGATGGGTGCGCGGTCTTCTCAGCACAGCCTCTTGAGCAATGCCAGCAGACACTTGATCCGGAAGAAAGGAGCCGGTGAGCGGCTCAGACTGCTTTCAATACGATGCCTTGTATTCCCGAAGCGCGGGCGCGGTGAGCGCTGCGCTTTCCAGCATTTGAAGGCATGCTTCAATGACCTGATGCTGACGATCAGGCGCCTCGGGCGCGTCAAGCGGGTAGCCGTGCCGGAAGGGAACCAGGAGAGCGCGTGGAGGGCGAACCTTTACCGCCGGCTCACGCAAAAGCTGGATGACGACGGTGCAGATGCCGTTTCGCTCCACCTCCGCTGAAATCAGACTCACGGTCTGATTACACATGGGTCACACGGGTACCAGGAGAGCCACATCCACTCCGTCGGAGGCAAGGACTCTGGCAGCGGCGGGCGCGGATTCCTTCATCAATCGTCCAGGTGCAGTGATCGATCCCATGAAGGAAAGATGCCGGTGATTGACCGAACCAATGCGGCCACGGGTGACGAGCTCGTTCACGCGGTCAATCGGCAGGACCAGATTGGGATCTTGTTTCAAACCTGAGTGGTCGAAGGAATCGCTGCGGTGAAATTCCTGAAGGAGGGAGAGGTCCGTGTCATTCGGGATTTCCCGGTATGAAAAGTCGCCGCCGCGGAAATCCTCGTCGAAAGGCGTTTGACCGGGAGCGACGAGGCCGGCGCTGGATACGAGCGCAAGACGGCAATCCTTCAGAGGCTTCCTTGATGCGGCAAAAGGCACGGGATTAATCCTGCGCCACGGGTAAGCGGCCAGAAACAGTCGAACTGGGAGCGAAAACTCGTTCATGTCTGCCATGAGTCGAGCATGGCGGCGGAATCGAGGAATTCCAGACTTTGATGAGAGTTTGAAGAATGTCAGCGCAGCAGATCGTGGGAATGCGGTATTCTGCTCAACGTTCGCGGCGGGCTGTGCACAGCCGAAGTTCAGGGATCTGGGAAGAACCGATGCACATTCACCAACACCTCTACGCACACTCTCCCTCCGAGGGATAGGGGAGGGAATCCGCCTCAATGTCCGTCGCCTATCCTGCGGCCTCATCGCCAAGTGAACCACCCGTGTCCCAAACGGAGTCCTGGCGGTGAAGCCAACATTGGTCCAGCAATTCGCAACCCGTGTGAAGCGGCGGATGACGACTGAGCTCAAGTTACAAACGAAAGAAAAAATTGGTGACAAAGCTGGTTCTGGTGAATCAGCCGTGTGCCGCCAAAACCGAAAGGAAATATGATACCGAAATATACAATTGAGTATCGGGTTCCGCTCCGGAGGCACGCGCAAACGAATCACTTCAGCACGGATGATCCGGTAGCGTGTGAGGAGTTCCTGGTGGAAATGCTCGAACAAGGATTCCTCATCGACGGAATCAAGCACGAAGGAATGTCCCTGCCGAAGGTTGACTTTGATAAAATGCTCAAGACTGCCGCGGGAATGTTCGCATCGAAGCGACTCTGCGCCGCCTTGGGAATCAAGCCCGAGGAAGAACGGTTCCGGTTTGGATTTGCGGCCTGAGTAGGCTGCCGTTGGGAGACGGAGAGGAGCACACGCGCGGCACGGTTTGCAGTGCCGCGCGTGTTTGCTTGAAAGGAAGTCCCCGGAGGAAGGAAAGGAATCGACGTCTGAATGCGCTTCAAAGTACGTGAAGTATGAATGAGAACACAACGACGCCGGCATACCTGCCCGACAACAAAGCGCCGATAGCGGTACAGATCGCTGAACACCCATTTCTGCATGGAGTGTCGGATCAGCACCTGAAGCTGCTCATGGGCTGCGCGATGCCCGCGCAGTTCAGCGCAGGAACATTTCTTTTCCGGGAGGGCGATCCGGCCAATCGCTTTTATCTCATTCAATCGGGCTCGGTCTCGATCGAGCAGGACGGCGATGAAATGGCGCGGGTTCAAATCGGCACCGTCGGCCCGGGCGATTGCCTGGGATGGTCATGGCTCTTCCCACCCTACTACTGGCATTTTGACGCGCGTGCGCTTGAACCACTGTCGGCGCTGTTTTTTTATGGTACACGCCTGCGGGAGGAATGCGAGGCCGACCCCAGGCTGGGTTATGAGTTGATGAAACGAATGGCAATGGTGGTCATCAACAGGCTCCAATCCACCCGCCACGCGCTTGCGGATGCCGTGGCCGCGCAGAAGCGTTGACCTTGCTTGCGTAATCCCTGGCAAGCCGAACCACCTGGATCAATCCGGCGTATCGGGAGCTGACCGGCCAGTCGCTCCCAAAATGACCCGCTCATCACCGAATACATCCCAGATTACATCCAGCACAGGCTTGTGGAACCCCATTTCACCGGGAATCTCTGAAAGTTTCCGTCCAGTTTGCTCCAGCATCCCCGCAGCTTTCATGAAAACCGAGTGAGCGGGTCGGGAATTCACGGCGGTTGATGCTTACAGCATTCATTTCGAGAGCTCTTCCAGGTAATCCAATAACGAGGCGAGTTCCTTCACTGTCAATCCGGCGGCCAGACCTTCTGGCATGAGCGATCTCTCTTGCTTCTCGCGCTTCGTGATTTGCGTGACTGAAATAGTCAGCTCCTGCGCTGTGATGGTCCGCACCGTCACCGCGTCGGCCGCTTCGCGAACGACGAAGCCGTCCACCTCGGAGCCGTCTTTCAGCTCGAAGTGATTCGCGACAAATCCCTGGGCGAGCATCTTGTTGGGCACGAGCACCGCCTCGGCCAGCTCCCGGCGTTTGTAAACCTTCGCAATGGTGCCGAGGAATGGTCCTTTCAACGGCTCGCCAGCTTTCACGGTGTGGCAACCGTTGCAGCCGATCTGAGTGAAGAGTTGCTCGCCACGACTGATCTCGCCCTTCGACTCCTGAACCTGTGCCAGCGCGGCATCCAAAGTGAGTTCACCAATCTTGGCAGCGTTGGCTTCGGCACGGAATTTCTCCGGATTGATCCGGAGCCGCTTCACCGTCTCCTTTGCCGCACTTGCAACTTCACCGTCTGGATCTTCCAGGGCTGCGACGAACTGTGCTGCGCGGCTTGAATCGCGCACCTCCGCGGCAGCGCGAAGGATTTGCACGCGGCGCTTCGGCTGAGCCCAACCGACGTCGAGTGATTTGGCGGCAGCTTCGCGGGCCTCGGGCGATCCGACTTTGCGCGAAGCGAGCTTGAGCAGCATTCCTTCCGCGAGGAGTGACGAGGAGCCATCAAGCCTGGCCGCAGCTTCCTCGAAGACGGCGTGAACTTGGTCGAGCTTCGACGCGTTGTTCACGGCGTTCCGCGCCTTTTCGGCGAGGTTGTTCTCCGTCTTCGTCTTCTGCACTTGCGTCAGCGCTGTCAGCACCGCCCGCCACGCTTCAGAGCTGTCGGTTTTCGCGAGGGCGATCACAGCCTGCGCGCGAGGCGCATCAGATGTGGCATCTGCGGTCGCGGTCTGGATAAGCAAGGGAATGGCATTGGAGGGCACTTCTTCCGTTTCGGCCAACTGGGCGGCAATGGCCGGAAGCAACGTCGGCTCGGTGGCGGCTCGTGAGATCAATTTGTCGAGCGCGTCGCCAGCAGGAATCCGATGCCGCGCAAGTTCACTTCCGATGAAAGCGGCCTCTTTCGCGTCCGCCTTATCAAGTGCGGACTTCAGCGCCGCGGAGATCTTGGATGTCTCGCTCCATGCTTCGGGCTGGTAATACGGCCCGCGCGTGTCGGGCCGCGTGCCCCAGGAGTCGCCCTTCCATGTGCCTTCCTTGAAATGCAGACGGCAAAGCGTGGTGAGCAGGCTGGTGCGGTGCTCCGAGTTCGACTCGCGTTCGAGCCGTGTGATCAGGCCGCCCACGACCTTGGGCTCGATCAGGGATTGTAACACCCGAAGCACGCCTGAACGGAGCGCTGGTGCCGCGCTGGCCCTATCCAAAATCGCGAGGCAGGCATCGCTGGCCTGGAGGCGGACGAGCGACTGGACGGCGGCGTGGGAGACGACGGTGTCCGGGTCGGCCATGAGTGGCGTGATCGAAGTGGTGTGAGCACCGGCACCGAGCCGGCCCAGTGCCAGCGCAGCCTCTTTCCGCATGAGGGCATTCGTCGAATTCAAGCCCGACAGAAGGATCGCGGCCGTGGATGATGTCAGAAGCGTTTCAGAGTCGGCCAGCCCACGAAATGCCCATGGTGCCATCTGCGGATTACGAGCGAGGGTTTCAAGCGCTTCCAACCGGTTGGTCTTCACCTGACTTGCGGCTGTCGTTCCGAATGCGCTGCTGGTTGACTGGGCGATCGCAAAAATTGCGGCAACACGGGCAGCGGCAATCTTGGAGCTTTTTTTTGCAATCGAGATGGCCTCTGTCCATGGGGAGATAAGACCAAGGCGGTTTGCAAGGATGGGATCGACACTGCTCAGTCTGTTTCGCCGCAAGAGCGTCCTTTGCGCCTCCAATCGTCGCCGGTGGCTTGCTGATTCCAATTGCTTCAACAGCTCAGGGTCGCTTGCTTTTTCAAAATCTGGCAGTGGCT
The DNA here is from genome assembly GCA_005777315.1 of Verrucomicrobiales bacterium. Classification (GTDB taxonomy): domain Bacteria; phylum Verrucomicrobiota; class Verrucomicrobiia; order Limisphaerales; family F1-12-MAGs170; genus F1-120-MAGs170. Next base: position 23,399 of record SXMN01000052.1, on the reverse strand, counting down.
CCGGTTTGTAGCCCTTGGGCGTGAGTTTCACGATGAAGCCCACATCCGGTCCAACCCAGGTAAACGAGGCACCCTTCCAGCTCGCGGCGTAGATGGCGCTGTTGGCGTCCACATCGAGATCCGTGACGCGAGGGAGGCGGAGGAATTCCTCCTGTGTGGCGGTGAACGTGGCGCCTTTGGGTGTGAGGCCGTGGTGATAGACGCGTTCCGTTCCCCAGTCGGCGGTGAAGGGCGCGTTGTTCCATTTTGCTGGAATGCCCGGTTCATCGATCCACGCCGCGCCGCAGCCGGAACCGCCTCCGTAATCGGCGAGCGGTTGAATGATTTCGTCCACGAAGTTCTTGAAGAGACGCGGGTAACCATGCTGCGTGTAGCCGCTGAAATGGTGGAGGCGCACGTCCCAGCCGCCGCCGTCATTGGTGTTGTCGCGCGCGAAGCCGTCGAGCAGCGGGCTCATCGCGACTTCGAGAATGTTGCGGGTTCCCTCCGCGAAGGCTTCAAGGCCGGTGCCATCCGGCCGGAAGCGCACCACGCCGCCGCCGCGCATCTGGAGTTTCCGACCGTCCGTTCCCGTCGCTTCCATGAATCCAAAATCGCCAATCGCCGCGTAGAGCCAGCCATCGATGCCCAGCGTGAGTCCGTTGGATCCGTGATCAGCAGGGCGGTCTTTGAAAGTCCAACCGATGCCCGTGATCAGGGTCTTTTTCTCATCAGCAATGCCGTCACGATCTTTGTCAATGAACACGCTGACATCCGGCGGATGCAGCAGGTAGAGCCGGTCATAATCCCAGACCAGCCCGCGTGGTGAATCCACGTCCGGCACGAAAGCCTTCACCTCATCGGCCTGACCATCGCCGTTGGTGTCGCGTACGCGGAGAATACGGCCCAGATGCGGCTTGCGGTCGAGCGATCCATTCCCGTCGCTGGAGACGTAGAGCGTCCCGTCGGGCGCGGCGGCGACGAACACCGGGTAGTTCACCGCGGGTGGTGTGGCGAAGATTGTTACATCAAATTCCGGCGGTGCCTGAACGAGTTTGATCAATTCGGCAGCCTTCTCGGGCACTACGGCGGGGAGTTTCGAGAGTTCTTCCGGCGTGGGCTGGCGATCATTGGCTGTGAAAATCTGTGCCCGGCTCCCGGTCAACTGAAAGACAAGGACAGCGGCGCAGATCATTGAAGGATTCAGCCGGAGTATGGAAGGGAGGCACATCATCCGGGCATTCCGCTACATTGATGTCCCTCAGGTCAAGTCAACTCAGGGTCCGTGTCATCTCGCTGGCGACGAAAACGCGCGATTTACACAGCGCCCTCGTTTGCCTAGACCTTGGTTGAACATGCTCCGACCTCGCAAAAAATACACTGTCTTCGATCTCCAGCAGCTCAAGGGCAAACGTTGCCTCACGCACATCCACGTCAAATCCCCGCAGGAAGCCGCCGCCGCAGAAGAGGCTGGCGTCGATTTGATGAGCTGCAGCTTCGACAGTCCCGAGGCCCAGTCGCGTCTGCCAGCACTCGTCGCCGCGGCTCCGAACAGTTTCCTGTCCTGCGCGACACCGCATGGACTGGCTTCGCCGGAGGAGGCAATCCGCGTCGCCTTTCGCGCCCTCGAGATCGGGGCCAGTTCAGTCTATTGCTCGGCCAGCCCCTTCATCATCGAGGCGATGGCTCGCGAACGAATTCCCGTCGTCGGGCATCTGGGCATGGTTCCTCGTCATGTCACATGGACGGGCTACCGGGCGATTGGCCGCACCGTCGAAGAAGCGAAGGAACTTCATCGCCGCATGAAGGAACTCGAGAATGCGGGTGCCTATGCCGCGGAACTTGAAGTCGTGCCGCACAATCTCGCACGCTTCCTTTCCTCGCGGACGAAGATGATTCTCATGTCGCTCGGCTCAGGCAGCGGCTGCGACACACAATTCCTCTTCTCGGACGACATCCTCGGTGATTACGACGAACGGCCGCCACGCCACGCCAAGACCTACCGCAACTTCGCGGCTGAACACCGCCGCCTGCAGCAGGAGCGAATCGCCGCCTTCCGCGAGTACATCGCGGACGTCCACGAGGGTCGATTTCCCGAGCGCAGTCATCTGGTGGAAATGGAAGCGACAACGTTTGATGAGGTGACGCGGGAGATCGGCTCGCTAAAATAACTCTCATGGAACAAGCAGGCAGTCCTCCATCCACATTGACCTCATCCAATCCCATCGCATCATGAAACACATCATCCCACTCATCGTCATCTCAGCGCTTTTGTCCCCGGTTCAGGCGCAGGTCACACCCACAAAGAGCAACATCCCCTATGTTGAAAAGGGCCATGAACGGCATGTGCTCGACATTTATGCCCCGCCGAACGCCAGAAATCTCCCCGTCGTCTTCTGGATTCACGGAGGCGGCTGGCAGACGGGCGACAAGAGCGATGTGAAACTCAAGCCCCAGTGGTTCATGGATAAAGGTTTTGTGTTTGTCTCGACCAATTACCGGCTGCTGCCCGAGGTGGACATGGGCACGCTGATTCGTGACGTGGCAAAGTCCTTCGCGTGGGTGCAGAAGCACATTGCCGGGCACGGCGGCAATCCCAAGCGCGTGCTTGTCGGGGGACATTCTGCCGGAGCGCAACTCGCAGCCATCATCTGCACGGATGACCGCTACCTGAAGGCTGAGGGCGCCTCCTTCAATGTGCTCATAGGTTGCGTGCCAGTGGATGGTGACACGTATGATGTGCCGGCGATCATCGAGACGGCTGAGACCCGGCTGCGGGTGCATGGACTCCCTCCTCCCAAGTGGGGGCACCGGTCGAAGTTCAGCATCACTCCCGAGAACCACAAAGATTTCTCCGCCGTCACGCATGTCGCCAGGGGCAAAGGCATCCCGCCCTTCCTCATCCTGCACGTGGCCGATCATCCCGACACCACCGCGCAGGCGATGCGCCTTGGTAGCTCGCTGAAGGAAGCAGGCATCGGCACCACGGTGTTCGGCGCGAAGGATACCCAACACACCAAACTCAATAACGATCTCGGTTTGCCCAACGATCCTTCAACAGCGGCGTTGTCTGAGTTTGTCGGCCTGACATTGAGGAAATGAACCGCTGATGGGATGACGGCTGACAGAAAGCCTGCGCAGAACTGCCTCACAGCCTGAACGCCACCCGCCTCTTTCAGCATCTGATCAGCAGTACCCTGGACTATACTCGCAGAAAGATTTTCCGCCGGTACATCCAGAACAACATCAGCCACAGAACCAGGAAGACTGCGGTGCCGTGAAGGAGCTTCTCATACGGGGCTCCGGCGAATTGAAAAAATGTCTGACCCAGATGCGTCTTGAGATTCTGGAACACGAATGAATCGAACAGATGCGCGATGCAGTAGGCGGCGATGGAATTCATCCCGATCACGAGCAGAGGAAACGCGAACAGTTTCCCAGGCGCGACATCCACCGCGGCATAAAACGCGGCGAGGAAAAGGAAGCACCAGCCTCCGCTGAAGAGAACCCAACTGGGAGTCCAGATGCGTTTGACCACGGGACAAATCCCAAGAGCACCGAGCAGCCATCCGGATGCAAGGGCCACCACGCCGGCGATGGCGAGCCATTTGATCTTCGCGGTGGACGAGCGTTCGCTGCGAAGAACGCCACCAGCGATCAGGCCAAGGACCATCGTGGCCAGCGTCGGGATGAAGCTGAGGGTTGAATAGCCGCCCCCGCTATGTGTGAAGGCTGCCGCACGTGGAAACAGATTCATCCACCAGGTATCGAAGGCCCAGGCGAGATTTGAGTTTTTCTGCCAGTGCGCTGCGAAGCCCGCATGGCCAAATTCCTTCAACCATTCCTGGGTTACACCCACCTTGCCATAGTCGAAATCCGCCGGTGGCAGCGGGTAAAGAGCGAACGCCGCCCAATAACCGAGAAGCAGAACCACGAGGGCGATCCATTGATCCCGGCGGGGACGCAATCCAAGCAGGAAAAGAAAGCCGTAGCCCATCCCGATTTGCGAGAGAGTATCCTCGAAAGTCCAGTTGGTCTGTTTGGCATGTGTGGAACGCAGGAAGACTCCAAGAAGGATGAGAATAAGAGCCCGCCACCACGCATGGAGAGCGACACGTCCCATTGGCTGGCCTGACGCCAGACGATTACCGATGGAGAACGGAAGCGCGACTCCCACGAGAAAGGAAAAGCTCGGTTGAATCATGTCGTGCAGCGAACAGCCCACCCATTGCACATGGCTCTGGTGCCAGCAAAGCAACTTCCAGAAACCGGAATCGGGCAGGGCTTGGGAGACAGAGCAGAGGTTGAACACTTCACCCATCATCAGGAACATCACGAATCCGCGATACGCGTCGATCGAGGCGAGACGCTGGAGGGGCTTGGCAGTCGCAGTGGTCATGCGTTGGAACCTATGCGATTCCAGAGCGATTGGCGATGGGATTGTAGCAATCGCGCGAGTGTGGCTGTCCTCGCATGCAGCAATCCTGGGAAGGGCGTCGATGCCCGAACCTTCCTCGACTCCGAACGTAGAGGCAACTGATGAAACCGAGGGTGGCCACGCTCTGCCGACAGTGTCCCAAGTTAATCTCGTTCAAGCCCTATTCCTTTCCTCGGAGAGATTACTGAGGAGACCGCAGGATATCCTGCAAATCTCGGAGGTGGCGCGGGCGCATCTGCTGCGTTGCTCGCTTGGTCAGAGGCCACTGCGGGCATCCTCCCGCGTTCGCGCCTCGCATCTGCATCTGTGGCGCTCGCCATCATTCGTAGCCTATCCCACGGTCTCCTCAGTATGATGCAGATGATGGGCACGATCAGGACATCGCCACTCCGCCTGACGAACTGTTAGTTACAAAAATATCTACTGCTTCCGCGTGCTGCGCTCCTGGATCCAACGGAAGTCATCCACTTTGGGGTCGGACGTGCCGGAGTTTCTCGGGAAATTGACCACCGCCCTGTCTTTCCATTTGCGGATTTCCGAATGACCGTCGGCGAACGAAATACCACCAGCCCTGTTGTGGTAAGAAGCCGGGTAGTCCACCCAGGCGCGTTCCGGTTCCGCCGGCACGACAAACCAGCCGTCGTTGATGCTGTCTGGATTTTCGTCGATGGTGACCCAGGTATTTGCCGGGGAGGGATCGACGATGTCGGCCTGCTTTCGGAACACCTTGCCGCCTGCCCACGGTATGATCGGATTCATCCAGCAGGACATGGCAAGACTGCGCACTTTAGGAGTGCCTCCACCTTTTCCGTAAGGGCCCTTGATCGTGGCACGGTCGGCGGGGCACTTGTAAACAGACAGGCTGTTTACGGATGGATAAAGAAGGGAGTCTTGAATCAGGATTGTGTTGGTCCAACTCGGACCGGCATGCATTGTTCCCATGCACCACTGCTGATTTATCCCGTAGTTCTTGGCAGGCCTGTCGCGATCGATCAGCGTGTCCAACCCGCCGGATCTGCAAATCTGGTCGTTATTATCCCCGGAATAGAGATGCCAGCCGAACATCAACTGTTTGGTGTTGTTCAGACACATAATGCCCTGCGCCTTGGTCTTGGCTTTGGAAAGTGCCGGGAGAAGCATGCCGGCAAGGATTGCGATGATCGCGATGACCACCAGCAGTTCAATGAGGGTGAATCCGGTGGTGGAGCGATTACTGGAAGAGGATGTTGCACGCATAGGAATTGCAGTTTGAGGGCATTGTTTTTGGGTGGCGTGAATGAATGGCTATCATGTCTGCAGCCGTAATACAAGCGTCTCGTCATGGTCGGATTGGTCACGGTGCATCCCCAAGTTGTCGGTGGAGTGCGACTGTGCTGAAAGCCAGTCGCAGCAGTACCGCTGGCTTGCCCTCACGCCAAACCTGCTGCGGCTGGTGCTGCGCACACAGCCGCGCTCCTGGCCGACAGCCAGGTTCACCGACAACTTGTGGATGCACTGATCTATCATGGCGGGCCCACAGGGGCGATCCCTGGAAGCTCTGCGAATGCGGGGGTTGAAATCAGTTGCCGCTCCCGGCATTTTACAGGGCGTGTTGAAAACCGTGTGTCTGATATCGAGAACCTTTCTTGTGGTGCTTGTTTGTTGCGCGAGCGTACGCGCAGCCAATTCCGAACCTGCGGCGGTTTCAGTGCGCTCTCAAAGCGCCCCCCGCGCAAGGGTGGCGATCGCGGAAGATTTGGGCAGTATTTCCACTTTCAACCCGGATGCCGGGCGTGTTGAGCAGTTGCTCAATCGCTCGTTGCTCATTTTCACCGGCAAGGCAACTCGCGAAATGGCGTGGCGTGGACTGGTTTCTTCCAACGACATTGTCGGCGTCAAGGTGGTTTCCGGTCCGGGCGGCAGCAGCGGCACGCGGCCTTCCGTAGTCGCTGCAATTGTCAAAGGGCTGATCGACTCCGGCCATCCACGTCAAAAGATCGTCATCTGGGACAAGCATCGCACCGATCTGGCGCGTGCCGGATATGTGGAACTCGCCCGGCGCCTGGGTGTGGAAGTGATCAGCAGCTTCGAGGAAGGCTACGACGACGATGCATTCTATGACACCGCGTTGCTCGGCAAGCTCGTCTGGGGCGACCACGACTTTGGCAAGAACACTGACACGACCGGTCGGCGCTCTTATGTCAGCCGGCTCATCACAAAACGTCTGACCAAGATCGTCAACGTCACCCCGCTGCTGAATCACAACCTCGCGGGCGTTTCCGGCAATCTCCATACCCTCGCGATGGATAGCGTGGATAACACCATCCGTTTCGAGAGCAGCCCCGAACATCTCGCCCAGGCGGTGCCCGAGATCTACGCCCTCGAAGCACTCGGTGACAAGGTTGTCCTCAATGTCGTGGACGCTCTCATCTGCCAGTATCAGGGAGAGGAACGCAGCCTTCTTCATTACTCCACGATGCTGGGACAGATCCGTATCAGCACCGATCCTGTGGCCCTCGACACCCTCTCGATCGACGAGATTGAAAGTCAGCGTCTCACTCACAAGATCGAAGCGCCGAAGCCGAACATGAAGATCTACACGAACGCTCACCTGCTGGAACTTGGCGTGGGCAAAACCAACCATATCGACATCATCCGCTCGCCTTGATCGGGACTTGTCCGCCTTGGAGAACCGATTGCAATACAGATCGTCCGTCCGGTGAAGTTACTGCAACTGGTCTGACCGCAAAGTGCCGCCGGCCTGATCACGAGAACAGTGGGTCAATGCTCCGGAGGATGGACAGTCCAAGATGCTTCACGAATGATTTCGGGTCTCGGATCTCGGGCTTCGGATTTCATGTTCATTTTGCCTTTCGTGATGGGGCAGGCTCGACGGATGTGCCGCCGCCCGAGGAGATGCGCCAGAGCCGAACTCGCCGGTCTTCGCCGTGGCAAAGGAGCGAGTGGCCTTCGGCCGGGAAGTCGATAGGGCCTTGAGTTGATGGTTGAGAGAAGCATCCGCGGGGTTCCCTGCCTTCCCATCAACTATCAACTCTGACACTCTATCAACTTTCTTTCCCATCCCTGCCTGCTCCGGCGGCATGTAATTCGGCGAACCAAGCATCTGTCCGGTGAACGTCAGGTCCGAACTGCCATGCAAACGCTTGGCCAGGCCAAAATCCTTCACGCGCGGCCGATCATGCTCGTCGATCAACACGTTTGAGGGTTTCAAATCTCGATGCAGGATGCCTCGTCCGTGCGAATAGTGGATGACCTCGGCGATGGTCTTGAGGTAGGTCGCCGCGCGTTTGGCTGGCAACGGTCCCTCGCGCACCATCTCGGCCAGCGTCCGCCCCTGCACGTAGTTCATCGAGAAAAAGTGCTGCCCTTCGTGGACGCCGACTTCGTGGATGGCCACAATGTTCGGATGACGGAGCATCGCGGCTGAGGAAGCCTCCGCACGGAAGCGTTGCACGTACTCACGGCTGGCGAACTGGCCGGAGAGAATCATCTTGAGTGCGACGATTCGGTCGCGGCTGCGTCGGCGTGCTTTATAGACCACCCCCATGCCGCCGCGGGCGATCTCTTCCAGGAGTTCGTAGTCTCCGAAGCGGCGGGGAGGTTCCGTGCCCATTTCGCCGCCGACAGGGCCAGAGTCTCCGGCAAGGCTGGATTCATCCAGCGCCGCGGACGTGCCCAGGCGCAGGAGGCACGCGGGACACTGGCTCGAGAGAGCGTCCCTGGTCAGTTCCGCTCCGCAACATGAACATGTCCTGTTCTCTGTCATGAAAGCAAAGCCGCTCGGCCGCCGCACCTCGGATTACCCGAAGGCACCACTCTCCAACGCATAGGGAATCAGTGATCTCCAATGCATCGTCGCAGTCGAGCGGCCGTGTCGTGTCCACGCCGTGGACATGGGCTGGCGCACTTGATCAGGTCTCATGGGTGTTTGGGGGCTCGAGCTTGCGCCGTCCCTTTCGTGATCTCCGCGTCGATTTCCTCGAACGTCGGCGCGCGCCACAGTCGGATGCGGCCGTCCGCACCGTCGCGCGCGGCGAGAGTTCGCCCGTCGGGAGAAAAGGTGACAGAGGTGTAGGTTTGCACGGGTCCGAAGGAAGCGACTTGTTGAAAGCTCACCAAACTCCAAAGTCTCACCGTGCCGTCGTTGGCACTGCTTGCGAGCGTGCGCCCATCGGGGGAGATAGCGACGTGGACAACCCAGCCGTGATGTCCCGTCAGCGTGTGAACGAATCTTCCAGTCTGAGTCATCCAGAGGTTGATCGTGTTGTCGTGGCTGGCGGTTGCGATCAAGGCGTTGTCCGGTGAGTAGGCCGCGAAACTGACGATATCACGGTGGCCGAGGAGAACGACTCGAGGGTGTGTGGTCGCTGTATCCCACAGCGCGACATCGGTCGTGTTGGTGACGGTTGCCACGGTTGCGGCATCAGGAGAAACCCAAAAAGCCAGGTTTTGATTCGCAAAACCGATTGGGATTTCCATGATTTGTTTCCGGAGTTCGATGTCCCAGATGCTGCTCGAAATGAGCGTTCGACCATCCGGCGAAAAGACAAGTCCGCCCCGAGAAGGCCCCAGCGTTGTCACCAGAGTTCGAGTTGCTACATCCCAAATTCGCAATTGCGTGTCCGAACCAACCGCCGCCAGCCGCCGCCCATCCGGGGAGAATGCAATGGCACTGCCGGAAGGTGCCTCAAGCGCGGCAAGTTCCCGCCCGTCCTTCACGTCCCAAAGGCGAACAGACGGATCATTGCCGACCGAGGCAAGTTGTGTTCCATCGGACGAGAACGTGACCGCACGGAGTCCGGCCTGATGCCCTCGCAACGTGGCCACCCTCCGTTCGGAAGCGGTGTCCCAAATTGCAATGTCCTTCTCCTGGCTGCCGGTCGCCAACAACGTTCCATCCGGGGAAAAAACGGCTGAAGAGTTGACCCTTTGCGACCTCATGGTATCCGGATCCGCACTCAAACTGACTGAGGCGTCCGCGATTTTCAGATTCCAAACCTTCACTGAACGATCGTCGCTGCAAGAAATCAGCTTGGTTCCGTCCGGTGAGAACACGACGTTGTTCACCCAGGCGTTGTGTCCTCGCAGCGTGCGTACCTCGCTGCGGGAGGCCGTATCCCACAGTTTGATGGTGCCATCGAGGCAGCCCGTGACGAATTGGGAGCCATCGGGTGAAAAGCGGACTGAACTCACCCAGGCTTTGTGCCTGCGCAGGACGACAGGCGCGCCCGGAGTTTTCAAGTCCCACAGGCGAACGGCAGAATCCGCTCCCGCCCCGGCCAACCAGCGTCCCTCCGGGGAAAAGTCCAGACCGACGGTGAGGTCAGCGTCTGGCAGAGGTTGTAATTCAGCCATAGGCTCGACATTCCAGAGCGCGACGGTCCTGTCTCCGCGGCCAATCGCGAGCATCTTCCCGTCGGCACTCAAAGCGACCGGAGTGCGGTCGTGCTGCGGTCCTGGAAACGAGGCCAATTTGGTCATGGTCTGGAGGTTGAACAGATACGCCGTGCCTGCGTTACCTTCGCCCGCTGCCAGCAGCCGTCCATCGCGTGAAACCCGGACGCAGTCGATTAGTCCGGAGTTTCTCAACAGCGTCTGGAAGTTGCCGCGCGAAAGATCCCAGATTCGGACTCCACCGCCATGACCGCATGCGACATTTGTTCCGTCGGGAAGAAAGTCGAGCGAACGAACGTGGGGCGGAGATTCAGCCAGTGGGAGCGAAACATCGCTCAAGCCGAACCTCCAGAGGCGGAACCATCCATCTCCTCCAAAAGCGAGCGTGGTTCCATCCGGAGACACTGCGACGGATTGAACAAAGGAGATTTCATTGGTAATCGTGAGTTTACTTTCATCACGGCAGAGTCCCCAGTAGTGGCGCCACTCGAAGCCGCGCAGATCCTCCTCGCCCGGTTTAGGAATCTGCGCCTGAAGCAGGGTTCGGGCGTGGTCAATGGCTCCATCGTTCCACGCTTGGTGGATCATGCTCATCTGGGCCGCATAGAGGTTGCGCCGGGAGTCCACCAAGGCTCGCTCCGTCCGTCCTAGCGCTTCCTTCCTGCCTGCGGACTGCCAGACAATGCCAGAAACGCCGAGCATGAGTGAAAACGCGAGCGCCGCGAGTGCCCCCGTCAGCGCGGGCTTGCGCCGACACCAGCGCCACGCATGTTGCACTCGCGATACGGGGTGAGCGTGGATGGGTTCGTCGCCGATTGATCGATCCAGTTCGTCTGCCAGTTCTTTGGCTGTTTGGTAACGACGCGACGGTTCCTTCTCCAAACACTTCAGGCAGATCGTTTCCAGATCGCGCGGGATGCTGGGATTCAGCAAGCGTGGCGCGAATGGCTCCTGCTCGCGCAACTGTACCAGCACCTGCTCCAGTGTCTCACCCTGAAACGGCGGTCGGCCGGTCAGCAGGTGGTAGAGAATCGCGCCCAGGCCATACACGTCGCTGGTGGGGCCAGCCTTCATCTTCGTAGCAGCCGAGGTGATGAGGCTCTGCCTTGTTTCGTCTTTCGGGTTTTGAGTTTCGGGTTTGGAAGGGCCATCGCCGCTGCTCGCACTCATTTCGTCCGGCGGGTCGGCGGACGGGACACGCGAGGCGCGTAAGCTCCCCATTCCCGCCTGCTCCGGCGGCATGTAGTTCGGCGAACCGAGCATCTGCCCGGTGAAGGTCAGGTCCGAACTGCCCTGGAAACGCTTGGCCAAACCAAAGTCGGTCACGCGCGGCTGGTCGTCCGCGTCGATCAATATGTTCGACGGTTTGAGATCGCGATGCAGGATGCCTTGTCCATGCGCGTAGTGAATCGCCTCGGCAATCGACTTGACGTAGGTCGTCGCACGTTTGGCTTGGAGCGGTCCCTCGCGCACGATCTCCGCCAGCGTGCGGCCCTGCACGTAGTCCATAGAGAAGAAGTGCTGACCCTCGTGAACGCCCACTTCGTGGATGGTCACGATGTTCGGGTGCTGGAGCATCGCGGCCGATGCGGCTTCGGCGCGGAAGCGCTGCACATACTCGCGGCTGGCGAGCTGGCCGGAAAGAATCATCTTGAGCGCGACGGTCCGGTCGAGGCCGCGCTGCCGGGCCTTAAATACCACGCCCATGCCACCGCGGGCGATTTCTTCCAACAGTTCGTAATCGCCGAATTGCCGGAGTCGTTTCCCAACGCTTGTCTCTGAGTTGTGCTCCTCCTCTGTTCCCGTGACCGTCGTTTCGTCCAGTGTTGCGGGCAGTCCCAGCTTGAGCAGACAATTGGGGCACAGCCCGGCCGGGACATCAGCGGACAAATCCGCGCCGCAGTTTCCGCATTTCTTCATGGGTCGCATTGCCAGCATCGATAGATTCATTTCGAGTGCGCCAGCTGGGAACTTCCCAGGACTCTTATCTGGCACGCCCGCGAAGTCAGCCTCGGACTTCGACTCCAGATCGGTTCCGGGCATACCGCTGTAACCCGGAAGCCAGGGAGAGACTCGCACCCGTCACATCAAAAACATAGCGCCTCGCCGCGCAACCAATCCCCGAGCGCAAGGCATCATGATACCATCCTCATGAAGAAGAATTCACGACGGATTGTTACAGGGTATTTTTGATTTTTTGCGATGAAGTCCGTTTACGGCTGCTGGTCCTTTGAGTTTATAATCCACCAGAAGGGTGTGGCCTCTTGCAGCGCAATGTAGTCCCTGTTTCCCGTGGAAGCGTAAGATGTTCCGAATGAAAACTCTGCTTTTGAACCGATCTCCGTCTCTTCTTCGAGCCAGCGCCGACGGACAGCGTGGCCGTCGGCAAATGACCAGTTTTGTCCCTTCCCGTGGCTGAACGGGTAGCCGCCCCAAAGCCATGGGGTTGTGGTCATGTTAAATTCGCCATCCCCTGTCGTCTGCGGAGTGGAGTGGATGAAGACGAAAGCGTCGGACGATGATGGTTTCCTCATGTCCGATGTCTTGCGGAAAACAGATTCCCTTTGCATGACTGGACGCGACCTTATATCGCAATTCATGTAGCCACTCATCGCATAGTGACGTGTCCTGGGCAGTCCGCCCTTCTTGTCCTTGACGGTCGATTTATCTGCCGGACAACGATAGACATCAGTCGATGGGAGATACTTATAGAGCGTGCCTTGTTGAATGTTCGATGTCGTCATGTCGGCGTTGGCGAATCCGACGACCCATGACCCTGGCGGTGAACCGTCCCAATTCAAGGGCAGGTTGTCGTTGTTCTCATCGCAATACATCTGCCACGCGATTTGAAGCTGCCTCAGATTGCTGGTGCACCAGATCGAACGTGCCAGCCCCTTGCCTCTGCTCAAAGCCGGCAGGACCAGTGACGTCAGAATTGACAAGGTGGCGACGACGGAAAGCAGTTCGATAACAGTAAAAGCGCGGTGTTTCATCGGTTTGATTGAGTTGTTGCATCGTGGAACTGGTCTCTGCTCCTGTTTGAACGCGCACTCAGCAAGCTCCCCACGGAGTTGACTCACCTGCTCATGGAAAGGATACGTTCCAACGGTCGCCGATCTGTCAAAAAATCATCGCGGCAGTGCAGATCACCGGTTCCTACCTTCATGAAGAAGAATTCCCGACCAGTTGTTACAGGTGATTTCGGACTGAACCTCCAGACGAGGGACTCCGTCTGGATGAGTCCGCCTCAGGACCCACTTTCGTCAGCACGGTGGTGTGGTCGTGGCCACGAACGTTTTGACGGATTGTGTGTCGCGAGGCAGGCCACAGAACGGTGGTGCATCCACAAGTTGTGCGTGGAGCGCGACTGTGCTGAAAGCCAGTCGCAGCAGTATCGGTGGCTCGCCCTCACGTCAAATCTGCTGCGGCTGGTGCTGCGCACACAACCGCGCTCCTGGCTGACAGCCAAGTTCACCGACAACTTGTGGACGCACTGACTGAGCGGTGGAGAGCGTTGCGGAGCTTACCGAGGAGAGTTGAAGGGTGCAAAATGAGGGGGCGAGCCCTGCCATCCCGAGATCAACCTGATCGCGGGATTCCGGACGCGAAACGCTGATCCTGAATCAGACCCCAACCAAGCCCTGCTCAGGCACCTGTCACAGAAAACAGGAAACGAAGCTCATCGTCGATGTCGGCGGGACTTTTCAACGTGTGAGCGATTTCGTGACGCAGCAATTCACCGTAACGCCGCCGCATCCGATGCACGGCCACGCGCACGGCCTGCTCTTTCATTTCAAGCCGTGCAGCCACTTCTGCATAAGCCTTCGCATCGGTTCGCTATGAGAGAAACGCATGAAGTTCGCTGAACAAGCGTCCACGACCTGTGGAGGTGTAGTCCTCGCGCAGACGGTCGAGGACGCGTTTGAGCAGAGCCAGCGCCCAACCCCTTTCGTAAAGGCGCTCCGCTGACAACGTCAGAGCGGATTCCGCGAGGTATCGCCCCTCCGCGATTTCGGCGTCCAATGGAATGAAATCAATCTCACCGCCGCGCTTGCGGGCGCGTCGGTGGTCGCTTTCATTGGCGAGAAAATTTTTAAGTGCCGCGAGGAGGAAGGAACGAAATCGTCCATTAACCGCGCTGAGTTCTTTGAAGCAATTGCGTTTAAGAAGCCGGACGAAGAAGTCTTGCGTAAGATCCTGCGCCTCCTGATGACCGTGCCCATCACGCCGGAGAAATGAGTAGAGCGGATACCAATAGGTGCGGCAGAGTTGCTCCAGCGCTTCCCGGGCTGCAGGCGACTCGCCCTGCCCTGCCAGATGCACGGCGCTCCAGTGCGTCGAGGAGAAGACTGGCGACTGGTTCAAATTTGCCACATGCCGACGATAGCAATTGCGAAGGAACATTGGCGACCGAAAAGGTTTCAGGCAATGGCGGGCGTGAGACGAGGCAGAGATGTTGTCGGCGCGAAAATGCTATGATGGGGCTCCCAAGAGTGAAAATCATGGCCCCTGACGCAGCCGATAAAATTTCATCTGGCCGTTGAATTCGTTCGTCAGCCGGTTTCGTCCCCCCTGGAGGACGGGCTTCGGCAGGAAATCAAGCCAGAGGGGAACTTCGGTCGTGTTCGTTGTGGCCTGGAGGATGAACGGAACGGGCGAGGCAGGCCAGGAGAGAGCAACCCTGCTGCCCGATGCGAGTGGTTCGAGCGAGAGAGTGCGCGAGGCGTCGCGAACGATCACGACCGCTGATTCCGCAGCGTTGTCAGCGGGAAACGATTCGGTTTCGATGGCCTGAACCTTTACGCGATTACTGAAGACTCCTTCGATATTGAACCGCGCCTCAATTGTGATTTGAAGACTTGCGCCGTTTGAAAGCAGTCCCAGATCACACGTCACGATGTCGTTGGTAACGATGCACGGGCCGCGCGGAGACACGGCGGAAACAAACGAAGCCCCGTTCGGCAGAGTGTCTGAAAGAGTGGTTCCTGTGGTTGCAGACGGGCCACGGTTGGTGACGACAATCGAATAGCTCACGACCTCTCCCGGCGTCGCGAACCGTGCATTTTGTGTCAGCGCAATACCGAGATCTGTAGCGAAGGTGGCGATGAATGCTTCGATGCTTGAAGTGATTCCGTCCGTCGTCCTGACTTGAATGGCACCGGGTGCCGCACCACCCGGCACGGTTGCGACGATCTCTTCCGGTGATACCACGGCAAAGCTCGCGATCCTGCCGCCGAATGAAACTTCCTGCACATTGAAGAAGCTGGTGCCGGTGATGGAGACTTTGGTGCCCGCCGGACCGGCTTGAGGCGCGAAACTCAAAATGCGCGGAAGGATGGTGAACATGTTCGTACTGATGATCACGCCAGCCGGAGTCGTGACCATGACAGGACCACTCCTCGTTCTGAGAGGAAGCGCGGCAGTGATCTTGTTGGACACGATTTGAAAAGGACCGACATCCACGCCGCCCACGGTGACCGCAACCGCACTTAAGAAGTTCGTGCCGAGAAGAACAACTTCATCTCCAGCAACTGCGGCGGTTGGAGAAAACGATGTGAGGCGGGGCGGTGCAAAGAAGAGAACGACGTTCGTGCTCGTGCCTGCACCGGTGGTGACGGTAACCGGTCCGGACGTGGCCGCCACCGGAATGATAGCGCGGATTTGAGTGCTGGCCGCCGCGAAGAACACGGCGGCGGTTCCGTTGAAGCGCACGGCACGCACGTCGGCAAAATTCAGGCCAGAGATCGCAATCTCGGTTCCGCGTGGAGCGTGGTCTGGAACAAGTTCGCTGATGAATGGAGCCGAACCGATGATTTGCACCGTCTCCTCGCTTGATGAGGTCCCTTGAGGCGAAACGACGGTCACAGGTCCGGTCTTCGCGCCAACTGGGACCGTGACATGGAGCAATGTCGCTGCGACCACGACGGGCGTGGTGTCGCGACCCGTGAACTTCACAGTGGTTGCACCAAGGAAATTGGCGCCAGTGATGGTGAGCACTTCACCGGGCGCAACAATGGTGGTTGAGAGTTCAGTGATGATGGGGGCTTTGGTGATTACGAACGGCACCGCGCTGATTCCGACGCCGAGCGCATTGGTGACGCGAATCGGGCCGCTGGTGGCGGCTGGCGGAACGATGGCGCTGACCTGCCCTTGCGCCGGGGTGCCGAACGCGGTGGTGCGAATGCTGTTGAAGCTGACGCCCGTCGCCCCCGCGAGGTTGATGCCAGAGATCGTGACTTCGGTGCCGGCGGTTCCGAAGGATGGATAGAAATTCGTGATGACCGGCGCGCGGGTGACGATGAGGTTTGTCACACTGGCAGCGTCTCCCGCCTTTGCCGTGATCCGGATCGGACCCGTGCTGGCGTTGGCTGGAACGACGGCGCGGATTTGAGTCGGCGCCGTCACGGTGAAATTGAGGGCGGCCACACCGTTGAACCGCACATTGGAGACACTTGTGAAATTTGCGCCATTGATGACCACGGTTTCGCCTGGAGGCGTAATCTCGGGCGAGAAGGAATCGATGAGCGGTCGAGGACCCGTGACAGCAAACTCCGCGGGGCTGGTTGCCACGCCTGCCAATGAAGTGAGCTCGATGGGATTATTCGTGGCCCCGGCCGGAACACGGACGATGATCTGCGACGCGCTGATTGTTTGATACGCTGCTTCGATCTCGCCGAATCTTACGGAGGTTACGGACTCAAAATTCTCGCCGAAGATTGTGACAAGGCTGTTTGTGGCGCTGCGCGCGGGGAGCAGTTCGGCGATCCGGGGCGCGACAAGAAAAACGCCAGTGGTCAGCGCAGCGCCTGAGGGTGCTTCGACGCCGATGGGTCCGCTCACACCAAGGGGTGGCACCACCGCGATGATCCGGGTCGGGCTCAGAATGCTGAAGTCGGCCGTGGCGCTGTTGAATTTGACCGAGGCGACGTCACCAAAGCCGCTGCCACCGATGATTACCTGAGTGCCCGGCGGCCCTTGAGCGGGTGTGATGGATGTGATTGCCGGCGCGGCGAAACCGATGGAGCCACACAGTGCGGACCAGAGGATTGTGAACCAGGGGAGACTTATTCTGATCATGAATTCTGAACGGAGGTTGCCGTGTCGATCAGCCGACATCCATGATCTGTCTGACAAACTTCCGTATCACGCTCAACTCATCCTCACCGGCGATGGTGTGTACCTTCACGAACTCGCGCCATTCGATATTCATCCCAGCGGAGCGGAGCATTTCCACCTGACTGCGAACAGGGGCGACAGGAATCAGGGGATCCAGAGTGCCGTGGGTCATGAGAATTCGTTGCTTACTTGCCACGACGGAGCGTTCGTTGAGCAGCCGTTCCGGTTCGTGAACATATCCGCTGATCCCGATCAGACCAGCCAGGCGATGTGGGTAACGCAACCCCGTTTCGACAGTCATCAGGCAACCCTGCGAAAAACCGAAAAGGAAGGTCTGTTCGGTCGGAAAGCCTTCAGCCCGCTGGTGGTCGAGCAGTTCGGTCAGGAGGGCGCGGCTTCTGAGAATTCCCGGTCCGGGATTCTGCGCGTAATCATACCATGAGTAGCCGCCGAAGTAGGAGTCAGGCGCGTTTAGCAGCAGGTAATTGAGTTCCGGCACGGCCAGCATCTCCGGCAGCCAGCGGTAGCCTTCCATGCTGTCTCCCAAACCATGCAGAACGATCATCGACCATCGCGAACCCGATTTCTCCGCCTCCTCCAATTCTGTCTCAAGCATGGCGCCGATTACACGCGAGCGGTTCGACGCTGGAAAGGAAAGTTTTTAAGAGCTGACTAAAACCAAGCCGTGTTTCTGATAACGACAGAAATGGCGACGTCCCACCATTCCCAAAATTGATCTTTCCTCGTTCGTGTGGATTCCATTACGTTGGACCCATGTCGAAAGCGGTGAAGAACGCTGGGGCGGCATGTGCCGTCGCCAGCGATTTGCCTTTTGAAGAGGCGCTGAAGAAGCTCGAGGCGATCGTCGAGACGATGGAGTCCGACGAACTGCCGCTGGAGCAGATGCTCGCCCGATTTGAGGAAGGCAGCAAGCTGGCGGGCATTTGCCAGACGCGGCTGGCGGAGGCCGAGCTGAAAGTACAGCAGCTCGAGAGGAATGCGGCGGGGCAATTGACATTGAAGCCGACGGCGCTCGGTGAAGACGCGGCGATTGAAGACTGAATTATGAACCGATACCTGGATATGGTGGACCACCCTGATCACGTCAAGAAACTGACGATGGAGCAAATGACCCATCTTGCCGAGGACATCCGGCAGGAGTTGATCACAAAGCTCTCGAAGAACGGCGGCCATCTGGGGCCAAATCTGGGAGTGGTGGAACTCACGCTGGCGTTGCATCGGATCTTCAGCACACCGCATGACAAATTTGTCTGGGATGTGAGCCACCAGGTGTATGTGCACAAACTGCTCACGGGCCGGAAGGATCGTTTTCATACGATCCGCACCACCGACGGGCTGAACGGTTTCGCGCTCAGGACGGAGAGCGAGCACGATTGCTACGGCGCAGGCCATGCCGGCACCGCGCTCTCCGCGGCGCTCGGCATGTGCGCGGCGCGCGATCAACGCAAGTCGGATGAGCAGGTGGTCTGCATCTTCGGCGACGCGGCTCTGACAAACGGGGTCAGTTACGAAGCCCTCAACAACATCGCGCACACAACCCGGAAATTCATCGGGATCCTGAATGACAACGAGTGGAGCATCGCCAAGAACGTGGGCGCGATCGCCAGCTATTTGAACAAGCTCATCACGCATCCGCGCTACACAAAGCTTCAGAAGGATTTCGAACGCCTCATGAAACGCGTTCCCCATGGTGACATCGCCATCAAGGTCGGGCACAAGGCGGAGGAAGCACTGAAGGGGGTCGTTTCGGAAGTCAGCCTGGAACAGGCCGGGCTCAAAATGGAGGCCGATGGGCGTGGCGGTTTCGGCAGCAGCCTGATCTTCGAGGAAATGGGACTGAGGTACCTGGGCCCCATCGATGGACATGATCTGCCGCTTCTGATCAAGTCGCTGGAGTTCGCGAAGGCGTGTGAACAACCGGTCGTGCTCCATGTCCTGACCAAGAAAGGCAAGGGGTACGAAATCGCGATTCAACAGCCGGAGAAATTCCACGGCACCGGCCCTTACGACATTTCAACGGGAAGCGCGCCGCCCGCGAAGGCCGCCACGCCTCCCGCTTATCAGGATGTGTTTGGCCAGGCGATGGTTCGGCTGTGCCAGAAGGACAGTAGCATCGTTGGAATCACCGCTGCCATGCCGAGCGGCACGGGGCTCAAGGCGCTGGAGAAGGCGATGCCCGGCCGTTATTACGACGTGGGGATCGCCGAAGAACATGCGGTGCTGTTTGCGGCGGGCATGGCGACGATGGGCTTTCATCCCGTTGTAGCGATCTACTCGACATTCCTCCAGCGCGGCTATGACTGCATCGTCCATGACGTGGCGCTCCAGGATTTGCCGGTGATCTTTTGCATGGACCGCGCCGGTCTCAGTGCCAACGACGGCCCGACTCACCACGGCCTTTTCGACATCTCGTACCTCCGCTGTGTCCCGAACATGATTTGCATGTCCCCCGGCAACGAGGACGAACTGGTGGACATGATGTTCACGGCTTCGCTCCAAAAGCATCCCGTCGCCATCCGTTATCCGCGCGGCACTGCGGAGGGGGTGGCCATCAAGGAGACCCCGGCGTTGATGGAGATCGGCAAGGCGCAGGTCGTCCAGAATTTTTCCCAAAGCGGCGGCCGGAAAGTCGCGCTCTTCGGATTGGGCAACATGCTGAATATGGCCCGCACCGTCGCGGATCAGCTCAAAGCCGAGGGATACGATTGCGCGGTGATCAATCCCCGTTTCACGAAGCCACTGGATGAAGCCACGCATTCCTTCTTTGGGGAGGCGGCGGATATCGTCGTGACGTTCGAGGATCACGTCTTGATGGGCGGTTACGGGAGCATTCTTTTGGAACTTTTCAGCAACAGGCGGATCAGCACCCCGGTGGTGCGCATCGGTTGGCCGGACCAGTTTGTCGAGCACGCCACCACGGTGGACTATCTGCGCGCCAAACACGGATTGACGGTCGAGAACGCCGTGGCTCAGGTGAAGGCATTGTCCGCGAGTCCAGTGCAGAACTCCCGCTCCGTGGCGGTGGCTCGCTGATCTTGCAGCGAGGTTTCCTTTCGCCACCGGGGCGTTTTGAGAAATGTCCCGCGGAAAGGAAGAAGGCTCCAAGCAGGGAAATTCCCAACATTGCCTTCGCTTCCTTCGCCGGCCCTCCGGCTCGCAGGTTTATGGCCCTTGAACAGGTCCGAAGAGCCAGAGTTACTGAGGAGACCGTGGGACAGGCTACGAATGATGGCGAGCGCCACAGATGCAGATGCGAGGCGCGAACGCGGGAGGATGCCCGCAGCGGCCTCTGACCAAGCGAGCAACGAAGCAGATGCGTCTGTGCCGCCGTCAAGATTTGTAGCCTATCCCACGGTCTCATCAGCAGGCTATCCACCCGGCATGATTCCATTGAAGGAGCAAGGCATGTTGTTTGGGGAGCGAAAAACAAAATGTGATTTGCGTGCGCCATTGCTGCCACCACAGCCTTCCCCGGCAGGAAGCGAATCCGTTTCAATCCCGTGACAGGCGTGAGAAGCGTAATTCTTGATGAGGAGCCCGCCCTTTCCCGCCGCGCACGAGTTGCCATTGGATTTACGAAGAGACATCTTATGAAGCGTGCATTCGCGTGGTTCTACGGTGGTTTGATTATTGTCTGTTTCCTGTCGGCGCGCATCCATGCCGCCACTGTCACCTGGGACGGCGGTGGCGGCGACAATTCCTGGCACAAGCCCGCCAATTGGAGTGGCGACGCGCTTCCTGCCTCGGGCGATGACGTGGTCATCAATCCCGCCGGGGACGTGGTGGTGACGATCAGCACGGGCAGCATCGCTGTCCGCAGCGTGCAATGTCAGAAGAGTCTCACCCTCACCGGCGGCACGTTGAACCTCACGCGCGGCGCGTCCTTCGTGCGGGGTGCCTTGACGATGACGGACGGCACGCTGACTGTCGCCGGCGCGGGCGCGACCTTCACCGCGAGCGGTTCCACGTCGGTGGAAGGAGCACTGTTGCGCGCTGCCGCGGGCGCCGTGTTGAATCTGCCAACTCTCAAGAGCATCGAGCGCATAAGGACCGGTCACGTCACATTCCAGGCGGAGAATGCGGACAGCGTGATCGATTTGCCGGGTCTCACCAGCGCGAGTGTGGAGGCGTATTACCAGTTGGAACTGTTCGCGCACACTGGATCCCGCATCAACGCGCCGAAGCTCGCCAGCATCTCAGGCGGCCTGGACATTTACGCCGATGGCACCGGCAGTGTGATCGATCTCAGCGGGTTCACCGGATTACTGGCCCACACCAAGGCGGGTTCCTCCCGCATCGAAGCCCGCGCCGGCGGGAGCATTCAGATGCCGAATATCACCGCGCTCGACGGAATCGACTTGATCATCCGGGGAACCAGCCAGATCTCCACGGCTCAACTGAAATCGATAACCGGCGCTGAACTGACGCTGGACAACGCCTCGAACAATTTCCCGGCCCTGGCGGATTTGACAGGCACCAACGTGCGCCTGGAAAGCAACGCACGGGCCACGCTCGCCGGCGTGACGCGGCTCACACGTGTCGCCAACGGCCAAGCCACCTTCAGCGCCGCCGGCGCGGGCACGGCGCTCGAATTCCCCAACGTCACGGTCGCCGTCGTCGAGCCGTATTATCAATTCGAGCTTCACGCCACCGACGGCGCGCGCATCGCCCTGCCGCGACTTGCCACGGTGACAGGGGCCATCGACGCCTACGCGGAAGGCGATGGCAGCGTCGTGGACCTGCCCGCGCTCTCGGGCAAACTCACCAATCCCCATCCCGGCTTGGCGGCGCTCGAAGCGCGCAAAGCCGGCGCGGTGCTCATCCCGAATATCACGGCGCTGGACAACATCCGTCTCATCCTGCGCGGCACCGGGCGGATCCCCATACACCAGCTCACCGCGATCAACCATGCCGATCTGACTTTTGACGGCAACACGTTCGAGCTTCCCACGCTGGTCAACATTGACGGCAGCAACGTCTCCCTCGAAAATGCCGCGCGCCTCGCACTGCCTGGCATCATTCAAGTCACGCGGGTGGAAAACGGAAGCATCACCTTCACCGCGCGTACTGCGGGAAGTGTTCTGAGCCTGCCCAATGTCACGCGGGTGGTGGTGAAGGATTATTATCAGATCGAACTGTTCGCCTACGACGGCGCGCGCATCGATCTGCCAAAGTTCGTCACCGCCGCGGGCGCGCTCGACCTCTACGCCTATGGCGCGGGCAGCAGCGTCAACCTCTCCGGTTTTCAAGGACGGCTCCGCAACTCTTCGCCCGGGCGCGCGAGCATCGAGGCTCGCAACGGCGGCGTCATCGCGATGGCCGGAGTGAACGAACTGGAGCGCATCGACCTCACGCTTCGAGGATCGAGCCAGTTCAACTCCGCGCCGCTGCGCACTCTTACGCTGGCCGATCTGACGCTTGAGAACAGCGCTGCAAGTTTTCCCGCGCTGGCGAACATTGACGGAGCGAACATCTTCCTCAGTTCCGACACGCGGCTGACTTTGGATCAGGTCACGCGCTTCAGCCGCGCCACCACGGGCAACGTCACCTTCACAGTCCGGGACGCGGACACGGCACTCGTATTGCCGAACGTCGTCGAGGCGACCGTTCAGGATTATTATCAACTCCAGCTCTTCGCGTATTCGAGTGCCCGCGTCAGCCTGCCGAAGTTTACGCGGATCAACGGTGCGGTGGACCTCTTCGCCGAGGGCTCGGGCAGCCTGGTGGAACTCCCGGCGCTCCAGGGACCACTGGGCCAAGGCGTCATCGGGCGTTCCTATCTCGAGGGCCGGGCTGGTGGGACGGTGCAGATTCCTGGTGTGACAGGGCTTGATCAATTCACGGTCACCATCCGCGGCACGCCGACGGTTCCCACCGCGCAACTCACCCGCCTGACACGCAGCGAGGTCACCATCGACAACGCGAAGGTCATCTTCGCCGGCCTCGCGGACACCGCTGGAACAACCTTCAACTACATCAACGGCGGCACCGCCGTGTTCCAGACGCCCGTCGATCTTCTTGTCACGAGCATCCAGGCGCCGGCCACGGCGGTGGCAAATCAGCCCGTCGAAATTAGTTGGGACATCACCAATCGCGGCGTCGAGCTTGTGGATGGTGCGTGGTCGGACGCGCTCTTTCTTTCGTCGGATGCAACCGCCGGCGGGGACGAATTGATCGGACTGTTTCCGACGTCGGGCGGTTTTGCGGCGAACGAAACCCGGCGCTTCACCCGCAGCGTCATCTTCCCGCCCCGCCTCGCCGGTGCGTGGCGTCCGGTCATCATCGCAAATCAAACCCGCACTGTTTTCGAGGGACGCTCTTTCAAAACTCCCACGTTACGACGAGGCCAAGGCTTGTCGGAGCGGCTGGAGACAAGAAAAACGCCGCTTGGGCGACTGTCTCCCCGATTTTCACGGGAGCCGTCCGCGCTCCGCCGTTCGCGCCGTGTTTT
>SXMN01000051.1 GCA_005777315.1 Verrucomicrobiales bacterium | reverse complement strand
GAATCATGGGATTCCTGTTCCCCCCCGAAGTCCCCTCTGGCCCATGCGAGAGCGAGTTGATCTGAAGAGCCCGGTGCGGGAAAACCGCCCGCCGGGATCTGTGCGGGGGGCGCCGGGCAACCGGCGTCCCTACCGCGACACCGACACCTACATTGGTGCCATCGAACGTGTCGAACTCGCTGGCGGCGATGGTAACAACACACTTGATGCCTCCGCATTCACCACCGGAACTGTGAAGCTCGACGGAGGCGCGGGCGACGATTTGCTCATCGGCACAACAGGCGCCGATACGCTCATCGGCGGCGCTGGCGATGACACGCTTCGCGGCGGAGCTGGCGATGACGCCTACTTGTTCAGCGCGGACAGCTCTCTCTTCACTGATTTCGGCGATGATATCACCGAATCACTTGCAGGCGGCTTGGATACGCTTGATTTCTCCAGCACGCTGGTTGTCGGTGTTGCCGTCGATCTTGGCACAACGGCTCTCCAGACGGTGAACTCGAATCTCGATCTGACGTTGAGCGGTGTCGGCGTGATCGAGAATGTCAGAGGCGGTCGCGGCAACGACACGCTCATTGGAAACGCGCTTGTGAACAAGATCGAAGGCATGCAGGGCTCTGATGTTCTCACAGGTCGGACAGGCAACGACATCCTCGATGGTGGTCCTGGCGTGGATCGGGTGCTGGAAGAGCGCAACCTTAGCTTGGTGTTGAGCGACGTTTCGCTTGCGTTCGGTGGCGGAGAGGTTGATGGACTCGTGGGAATCGAGACCGCAACCCTGATCGGTGGTGTCAGCGACAATTCAATCAACGCGAGCGGGTTCACCGGGCAGGCCACGCTCGATGGCCGGGGCGGGGATGACTTCCTCCTTGGCGGTGCCGGTGCGGACACCCTGATCGGTGGAGCGAATAATGACATCCTTAACGGCGGCAACGGTGACGACACCTACGTCTTTGATGCCGATAGCGGTATCGGCTCTGACAATGTGTTGGAAGCACCCGGTGGCGGAATCGATACCCTGGATTACTCCAGCACGGAAACCGCCGTTGTCACCACGAGTCTTGCGCTCACTGTTGCCCAGCCTGCCGCGCGAACGCCCGCGCCCGCTTTTCTGCTTCGCCACACTCTGACGCTTGCCAGTGGGAGCGCGATCGAGAATCTAAAAGGCGGGGCTTTGAACGACGCTCTGGCTGGGAACAGCCTGGCCAACCGCATCGAGGGTAACGCAGGTAATGACGCGCTTGCCGGTGCGGCTGGTGACGACTGGCTGCAAGGAGGAATGGGTGACGATGTTTATTTCTTCGACGCCGACGGACCGCTGGGGCTCGATCATATCTGGGAGGATGTCGGGAATGGCGGCAACGACACGCTGAATTTCCTGCTCACCAGCTCGCCTGTCAGCGTTGATCTTGGCGAGGGCGATGTGCAGGTGGTCAATGGAAATCTCCAACTCCGTTTGATTGCCTGTCACGGCATCGAGAACGTCACCGGCGGCACTGGCAAGGACATTCTGACCGGCAACTCACTCGCCAACCAGTTTGCCGGCGGGGCTGGAAATGACACCTTCACAGGGGAGGGTGGCGATGACACCTACAGTTTTGATGCAGACCTGCCGCTTGGCTCAGACGCGGTCAACGAAGCGCCCGACGTCGAGGGCGGGATTGACACGCTCGATTTCTCATCAACCACCGGCGGTCCGATCATTGTGAATCTTGCGGATGGCACTCCGCCTTCACAGGTCGTGAACGGAAACCTGGAACTTCAACTTTCATCGGGCGTTTCCGTGGAAAACGTCATGGGTGGCAGGGCAGGCAACACGATCACCGGCAACCTGCTCGACAATCACCTGGTGGGAGGTCCGGGAGCGGACGTCATCGGCGGGGTAGCGGGCGATGACATTCTCGAAGGCCGCGGCGGAAACGATCTGCTCAATGGCGGCCCGGGCGATGACACCTACAGGTTCAATGCAGGTGTGGAAACAGGCACCACCACGATTGTTGAACTGCCGGTCAATGGTGGCATTGACACGCTCGATTTCTCCCCGACCACGACGACGGGTGTCACGATCAGTCTCGCCAATCCTGCCGCGCAGCAGGTGAAACCCGGCCTCTTCATTAATTTGATCGCCGCCGACCGCATCGAGAACGTCATCGGCGGTTCGGGCGACGACGTCCTTCAAGGCAACGCGCTCGAGAATCACCTGGCGGGCGGTCCGGGCAACGATCGTTACATCTTCGACGCCGACACCGATCTTGGGAGCGATGTGATTCTTGAAGCGGGTGACGCTTCCGGCGGGATCGACACGCTCGACTTCAGTGCCACAACCGGGTTCCCGATTGAAGTCGATCTTTCCGCCACGGCGCGGCAGACGGTCGTTCTGAACACCGCACCCGATCCGGACGTGATCTTCCTCGCGCTCGAACTCCGCAATGCCAACTCGATTGAGAATGCGATCGGTGGAGCGTTGAATGACCTGATCGTCGGTAATGATCTCGACAACCTGTTCATCGGCGGGCCGGGAGTTGACAAGCTCAAAGGCGGCGAGGGGAACGACACAGTTGCCGAAGTTCGCGACGAGGATTTCCTCCTGACCAACACGACGCTGAAGATTGGTGTTGAAACCGATTCGATCACCAGCATCGAGGCAGCATTCTTTTCGGGTGGTGCGTCGGCGAACGTCATCGACACGAGTGCATTCACGCTCGGTCCCGTGACTCTGTCCGGCGGCGACGGAAACGACACGCTTCGCGGAGGGACTTCGGCGCTCGACCGTGTCGTCGCCTTGAAGGACTCCAACATGGTTTTGAGCAACGGAACGCTCAAGATCGGCCTGGAAACCGACACCATCAGCGGCATCGAAACCGCAACACTTGCGGGTGGCGCTGGTCCAAACATTCTTGACGCGGCGGCGTTCACGCTCGGACCTGTCAGGCTGGTCGGTGGCGACGGCGGCGACACTCTCCGCGGCGGATCCGGCAATGATGCACTCACAGGAGGGCAGGGGAACGACGTGTTGAACGGCGGTCCGGCCGGGGTGGACCGCGTGGTTGAAACTCGTGACGCCGATATCGTGCTGAACGATGGTGCGCTCCACGTTGGCGCCGAGACTGACACGCTTCTTTCAATTGAATCCGCCGAACTCACGGGTGGCGAGAATGACGATTTGCTGGACGCTTCAGCCTTCACCATCGGTGGCGTGACGCTCAATGGAGCTGGTGGCAACGATACTTTGAAGGGGGGGATTCGCGGTGACATTCTGAACGGCGGTTCGGGTGATGATACACTTGCGGGCGGCAAAGGTGATGACAGCTATTTGTTCGGCGCTGATTGGGGGATCGATCTGATTGCCGAAGCCGTCGCCGAAGGGAGCGATCAAATCAGCTTCGCAGACAGCGAGGCGGGAGTGGCCGTGACGATCAACGCTGGACTGGCGGTCACCGATGGTAACAACCAGGCAACGCACGTTGGGGAAAACATCGAGAAGATTGTCGGAAGCGCGGGCAGCGATAGTTTCAACATCACTCCTTCCGTGGCGCTCACGCTGGAGCTTGATGGCGGCGGCGGGACCGAGGACGTGCTGAATTACGACGCTCTCGGGCTGGCTACCACACAAACCCAAACAAAATTGTCAACATTGGGCCACAAGACAGTGTTCTTCGGCGGTTTTGAAACGATCAACGTTCTGAACTCGAGCGGGCTGACGTTAGGAAGCCTGGTGAGTCAATTGAACCTTCTTGGCGGGCTTGGGAAAGCCAGCCAAGCCACCAGTCATCCGTGGAGTGTTGCTGCTGATAGGTCTGCAACCAGATGGCTGTTGCGCTCCGTATCTGCCGATCCCAGCGCCATGTCGATCTATGAGGAATAACTTTCTACATAGACTCCTTCGCCATCTGCTTGTGGTGAACTTGTCAATTCTGGCCCTGCGGGCGGCTGACGCTCCTGCAGCGCGCCCCAGTTCCACCGTGCCGCCTCCGACGACCGCGGGGAGTGTTGATTTCGGCGATGCTCCTGATTCCCCGTATCCCACAACGTTGAAGAACAACGGAGCGCGCCACGGAGTAGTTCAGGGATTTGTCCTCGGTCGCCGTATCGATCCGGAGACCGATGGTCAGCCGCAAGCGGACGCGCTGGGCGATGACACATTGCCGACAGGCGCGGCGGACGACGAAGATGGTGTCGTATTTTCTTCGTCGCTCGTGCCGGGACAGGCCGCGACGCTTGTTGTGACGGTTCTGGGGCAAGGATTGCTCAACGCGTGGGTGGACTTCAATGGCAATGGCAGTTGGGCCGACGAGGGGGAGCGTGTATTCAACGACCTTTCGCTTGCGACAGGAGCACACACGCTGAGTTTTCAAGTGCCTGCTTCCGCCAAACAGGGACGCGCTTTCGCTCGATTTCGGTGGAGCCACGAACCGAAGCTTTCGTTCGCTGGCGCGGCAAAGGATGGCGAGGTCGAGGATTACAGCGTGAACATCGAATCCGATTTGCTCGATTTCGGGGACGCACCTGAGACAGAGAATGGCGGCTTTCCGACGACAATCGCGCGGAATGGAGCGCGGCATCATATCCTGAAAGGTTTTCACCTTGGGCGAATTGAAGATGGAGAGCCGAACGGCCAGCCAAACGCAGCGGCGAGCGGCGACGACGCGGGCGGCAGTTCCGACGACGAGGACGGTGTGCGATTCCTCTCCGCGCTGACGCCAGGAACCATGGCGCAGGTGGAGATCCGCACAACGGCGAGCGGGAGGATCGATGCGTGGGTTGATTTCAACCGGAACCTCAGTTGGGCCGAGGCTCCAGAGCGGATCTTCAATGGGCAGGCCGTGGCGGCCGGCGTGAACGTGCTGAGTTTTCCAGTTCCTGCGACCGCTCAACCGGGCTCGGCGTTCGCCCGGTTCCGTTTCAGCCGCGAAGGTAAATTGAATTTTGATGGCGCCGGTGGAGTTGGGGAGGTTGAAGACCACATTGCCCGGATCGAGAAAGCGGGCAGATGCGACCTTGGCTGCGAAGGGAGGGATTTCTGGCTGACGTTCCCTGGGAATTATGCGCCGGATCCGGCGAACCCGGTGAAACCGAGCTTCTGGGTGCTCGGCAATCCGGGCACGAAAGTGACGGTTGAGATTCCGGGGACCGGCTTCAATGTGAACGTGGTCATTCCAGCCGCCGGTTTTGCCAATATCAATCTGCCCAAGGAAGCCGACCTGGGCGACAAGAGCGACTTCATCGATGACAAGGGGATCCACGTCACATCGACCGAGCCGGTGGGGATTCACGGGATGAGCAAGGTTCAGTTTTCGAGCGATGGCTACCTGGCGTTGCCGACGGAGGTGTTGGGCACGGAGTATTTTGTGATGGCCTATGGCAATGAGCAGGCAGGTGTGCCGGAACTGGACGGGACGCAATTCGCCATCGTCGCCACGGAGCCTGATACGACGGTGATCGTCGTTCCGAGTGCGGTGACTGGCACGCATGCCGCGGGAGTTCCTTTCCCTGTGCTGCTGGGCGCGGGCGAGACGTATCAGCTCCGTGCCGCGGGTGTCGGAGCGGACCTCACGGGAACCCATTTGCTCTCGGACAAACCAATCGCTGTTTTCGGTGGCCATGCTTGTGCGAACATCCGATCTGCTAGTTCGGCATTTTGCGATTACGTCGTCGAACAACTTCCGCCGGTGAACCGCTGGGCATCCGAGTTCTACATGCGGCGGCTGGCGACTCGGTCGAAGGGGGACACGCTTCGGGTTCTGGCGGGTCAAGACAACACGGTTGT
Source organism: Verrucomicrobiales bacterium (assembly GCA_005777315.1). Taxonomy (GTDB): domain Bacteria; phylum Verrucomicrobiota; class Verrucomicrobiia; order Limisphaerales; family F1-12-MAGs170; genus F1-120-MAGs170. The sequence continues at coordinate 50,554 of SXMN01000051.1, read as the reverse complement.
TTCGGTCAACGGCGTGCCTGTTGCGAACCTGAATGCGGGACATTTTTACGAAAGCGTCCGTCCGGCGGCGGCGGCGCTGAACGGCACACAGATCACAACCAGCCGCCCGGCCCTTGTGGCGCAGTACTCGAACAGCTCGGACTTCGACGCTGTGGCAAACAGCGATCCCTTCATGTCGCTCGTACCAGGAAGGCCGCTGTTTGTTCCGCAGCAGAAGATCCTTGTGCCGACCCTCGGGTTTCTCACGCACCATATCAACGTGATTGCGCCGACCGCCTTTGTGGGCAGCGTCCTGCTCGATGGTGTGGCGATGGGCGGGTTCACCCCGATTGCCGGGACCGCCTATTCAGAGGCGACGAAGGTTGTGGCCACCGGCGTTCACAATCTCACTGCGGCCCAACCCGTCGGCGTCACCCTTTACGGATGGAACAAATACGAATCGTATGGCTGGCCCACTTGTCTCTTTTTTGGCGACACGACGCCTCCAACGGTGAATTGCCCACCGCCTGCGGTTGTGACCTTGAGCGCGAACCTGACAGGCTTGCAGGTTTGCAAGGCTCCGGTTCCGGATTTTCGATCCAAAGTGACATTTACTGATAACTGCCCCGGGCCCCTAAGTGCAGTTGGAGGAGTGGGCGGTGTGGTGACTCAGGATCCGCCACCCGGCACGCTCGTTGGTCCTGGCGTGCATGAGGTCGTGTGCAGTGTCGCCGACTCTCGCGGGAACGTCGGGATGTGCGCGACTACTTTTACAGTGATCGATCCGATCTCCGATCCGGATGCCGTGCCGGTCCTGCATTGCCCACAGGACATCCTGGTGAAGTGCGCTGACGACGACGGTGCCATCGTCGATTTCAAAGCATTTGCGACAATTGATTGCGAGGAAGTGCCGCTCGATTGTGTGCCGCCGCCGAACAGCCTTTTCCCCGTCGGAACCACGACGGTGATCGGCACGTTGCCGGGCTCAACGCCGCCTTTGATGTGCGCATTCAAAGTCACCGTGACCTGCGGTCAGATCAGCCTGACGCCTGTCCCCAATAATTCGCAATTCACCATGTCGTGGTCGGGCGGCGGCGCTCTCCAGGCCGCGGACAGCCCCGGCGGTCCGTGGGTGGATGTCCCGGTGGGCGGCAAGGCGGTCACAATCCGTACATCGGAGTCGAAGCAACGATTTTACCGGATCAAATAGGAGAATTCAGCCGAGTCGTGAACAAGCTCAAGTCAACGCTCTGGATCAGGATTGCCGCGGCGGCCAGAATGGCGGCGACAGATCTGTGCGGCGTTGCCGCGGTTGCCGTGCTCTTGCAGGCGTGGAATGTCCAGGCTCAGATTCGCAACACTGCGCCGACCATCTCGACAATCGCCAGCCAGAACGTTGACGAGGACAAAGTGGCCGGGCCGGTTGATTTCACTGTCAACGATCTTGAGACTTCTCCTGATCTGCTCACCGTGACCGCTTCCTCTGACAACACGACACTGGTTCCTTCCGGGGCGATCTCTCTCGGCGGCAGAGGAAGAGCGCGGACCGTTACCGTGACTCCCGCCGCGAATCAGTCTGGCTCCGCGCTGATCGTGTTGACGGTCAGTGATGGCTCGTTGAGCGCCATCACGCGCTTCACTCTGAGAGTCAATGCAGTGAACGATCCCCCAACGGCCTCGAGCATTGCCACTCAGGTGATCGATGAGGATTCATCAACAGGAGCCATTTCATTCATCATCGGGGATATCGATTCTTCGCTCACATCGCTCTCAGTGAGTGCAAGCGCCGCAGACAAGACACTCGTTCCCGATACCGGCATCGCTCTGGGTGTGGGAGCGACGTCTCCAGCATCCAGAACCATCACGGTGACTCCGGCAGGAAATCAAAATGGCCAGACCACGATCACCATTACCGTTTCGGACGGACAAGCCAGCGCCACGAGCTCCTTCACGTTGATCGTCAACTCTGTGAACGACCGCCCCACGATCAACCGATTGACCACACTCACGATCAACGAGGACGCGGGCGCACAGTCTGTGCCCTTGTCCGGCATTTCCGCCGGCCCCAGCAACGAGAGTCAGACGCTCTCCATTAACGCCACTTCGAGCAACACGAGCTTGATTCCCAATCCGAGCGTGAACTACAGCAGTCCGAGTGCAACGGGCAGCCTGAGCTTCGCACCTGTGGCGAACGCGAATGGGAGCGCGGTGATCACGGTGACAGTCGATGACGGCGGCGCGGCGAACAACACGGCGAGCGTGTCGTTCACTGTGGTGGTTACTCCAGTGGATGACCCGCCGACACTCGACGCGATTGGAAATTTGACGATCAGTGAGAATGCCGGAACCCAGACGGTGAACCTGACGGGGATCAACTCTGGTGCGAGCAACGAGAGCCAGACGCTCACTGTCACAGCAACATCGGACAACACCGGGTTGATTCCCAATCCGAGCGTGAGTTACACGAGCCAGAACGCGACCGGGAGCCTGAGTTTTGCGCCAGCATCAAACGCGAACGGCTCGGCCAACATCACGGTGTCGGTGAGCGATGGTGGAAGCAATCCACCGGCAAGCCGGACATTTACGGTGACGGTGAGTTCAGTGAACAACCCGCCCACGATCAACCGGCTGCCGACGCTCACAATCAGCGAAGATGCCGGGACGCAGGCGGTGGCGCTGTCTGGAATCAGTTAGGGAGCGGGCAACGAGAGCCAGACGCTCACCGTCACGGCTGCATCGGGCAACATGTCGCTCATTCCCAATCCCAGCGTGAACTACAGCAGTCCGAGTGCAACGGGCAGCCTGAGTTTCGCACCCGTGGCGAACGCGAATGGGAGCGCGGTGATCACGGTGACAGTCAATGATGGCGGCGCGGCGAACAACACGGCGAGCGTGTCGTTCACTGTGGTGGTTACTCCAGTGGATGACCCGCCGACGCTCGACGCGATCTCCAGCCTGACGATCAACGAAGATGCCGGGACGCAGACGGTGAATCTGACGGGGATCACCTCCGGCGCGAGCAATGAGAGTCAGACGCTGGTTGTGACCGCCACATCGGACAACACCGGGTTGATTCCCAATCCTGGCGTGAACTACAGCAGTCCTGGTGCGGCCGGCAGCCTGAGTTTCGCGCCAGCACCAAACGCGAACGGCTCGGCCAACATCAGTGTAAGCGTCAGCGATGGCTCGAACACGACAGCCACTCGGAGCTTCACGGTGACAGTCACTCCGGTGAACGATCCTCCCACGGTCAACTCGCTCTCGAACCTTACAATCAACGAGGATGCCGGAACTCAAACGGTGGGGCTGTCCGGGATCAGTTCAGGAGCGAGCAACGAGAGCCAGACACTCGTCGTCACGGCGACATCGGACAACACGGGGTTAATTCCCAATCCCAGCGTGAGCTACACGAGTCCGAATACGACGGGTTCATTGGGTTTCGCGCCTGTGTCGAACGCCAACGGAGCGGCGACGATCACGGTGACGGTGAATGACGGCGCCTCCCCTAACAGCACGGCAAGCACGACCTTCACTGTAACGGTTGCTCCCGTGAATGATCCTGCGACGATATCTGACATTCCGAACCAGGCGGTCGATCAGGGATCAAGTCTCAGCCCGGTGGCGTTCGCAGTGAATGACATCGACAATCAGGCCGCATCGTTGACTGTGAGTGCGAAATCGTCAGACCAGAACTTGGTTCCCGACGGCGCCATTTCTCTTGGTGGTTCAGGCGTGAACAGAACCATCGCCATCCAGCCGGCCTCCGGGCAAAGCGGAGTTGCGACGATTTCCGTCTCCGTGAGCGACGGTTCCGCTTCGGCAACAGACACGTTTGTTTTCACCGTGAACAGGAAGGGCTCACCGCCGACGATCGTCAATCATCCCGCGAGCCAGACCGTGGATGAGGGAGCCGACGTAGTTCTGAAGGTGGACGCGGCGGGCGATCCTCCGTTGGCTTTCCAATGGAGATTCAATCAGAGGGCGCTGCCGGGTGAAACGGGTGCAGCGTTGCTTCTGCCTGCGGTCCAAGCCAGCCGGGCAGGGAACTATGACGTGGTTGTGAGCAATCAAAACGGCGCTGTCATCAGTAATCCGGCGAGGCTCACGGTTCAGTTGATCCAATTCGATTTTGGCGATGTGCCTGACCCGACCTTCCCGACCACGCTCAAAAACAACGGTGCCCGGCATCGGATTGTGAAGGATGTTTTCCTTGGAAAGCTCATAGACGCCGAACCGGACGGGAAACCAAGCGCTGATGCGCTCGGCGATGATGGAGCGTCGCCCACCGTTCTCGACGACGAAGATGGAGTCCGCTTCCTGACGCCGCTGAATGCCGGTGAAACTGTGAAGATCGAAGTCGTGGCATCCGTATCCGGGAGATTGGACGCCTGGCTTGATTTCAATGGCAATGGATCGTGGGTTGAAACAAACGAGCGGGTTTTTGCCGGACAATCTCTCGTGCCCGGTGTGAACACGATTTCTTTCAACGTTCCGGCGGGTGCGAAAGGAGGGGACACATTTGCCCGGTTTCGTTTCAGCCGTGAGGGGGTAAAGAGTTTCGATGGCTCCGCGCCGGACGGCGAGGTCGAGGATTACAGGGTTGCCATCAGTGCGCAGTTGTTCGACTTCGGCGACGCTCCGGAATTCCCGGCCGGACTTGCGGTGAGCGGTTATCCGACAACACTCTCGCGAAATGGCGCGCGACATGTCATCGACCCGAAATTTGTTCTCGGCAAATTGATCGACGGCGAGCCTGACGGCCAGCCCAGCCTGGACGCACTCGGCGCCGCCGCCGCATCCACCGCTGTCCCGGACGATGAGGATGGGGTGATCTTCTCCGGGGCGCTGAACACTGGCACGACAGCGACCGTGATTGTCACCGCCTCCCAAAGCGGTCGTCTGGACGCGTGGATGGATTTCAACGCGAACTTTTCATGGGCGGATGCGGGTGAGAAGATTTTCACCAGTCAGGCACTTGTGGCAGGCGCAAACACCCTGACGTTCCCGGTTCCCGCCTCTGCAAAGGCGGTTGAGACTTACGCGCGGTTCCGTTTCAGCAGGGAAGGAGGATTGAGCTTCGACGGCTTGGCTCCTGTTGGCGAGGTCGAGGATTACAAGGTGACGATCAGTGGCTCGTTGCTGGATTTTGGCGACGCGCCGCAGCTGCAATCCGACATGCTCGCGGGAGGTTATCCGACAACGCTGTCGAGGAATGGCGCGCGGCATGCCATCGACCCGAAATTTGTTCTCGGCAAACTGATCGACGGCGAGCCAGACGGAAAGCCTGGCTCTGACGCCCTGGGTGACGATGGCGCATCCTCTTCTATTTCAGACGACGAAGACGGAGTGGTCTTCCCAGGGCCGCTGAACTCTGGCGCGATTGCGACCGTGGTTGTTACAGCATCCCAAAGCGGACGCCTGGACGCGTGGGTGGATTTCAACGCGAACTTTTCGTGGGCGGACGCAGGTGAAAAGATTTTCACCAGCCAGGCGTTGGTGGCAGGCGCAAACACCCTGACATTCCCGGTTCCCGCTTCGGCAAAAGCAGGTGAGACGTATGCACGATTCCGGTTCAGTCGTGAAGGAGGTCTGAATTTTGACGGTTTGGCACCCATTGGCGAAGTCGAGGACTACAAGGTCGCGATCAGCGGCCAGTTGCTGGACTTCGGCGATGCGCCTCAGCTTCTATCCGATCTGCTCTCGGGCGGTTATCCGACGACCCTCTCGCGGAACGGCGCCCGTCACGGCATCAACCCGAATTTTTTCCTCGGCAAGTTGATTGACGGTGAATTGGATGGGCAGCCTGATCCTGCCGCGCTTGGTGACGATGGCGTTGATCCGGCTTTGGATGACGAGGATGGGGTCCGGTTTCTGACTCCCCTCATGCCCGGAGGCGAGGCAAGCATTGAAGTCATTGCCAGCACCACCGGTCGTCTGGACGCGTGGATCGATTTCAACGCGAATTTTTCTTGGGCCGATCCTGAAGATCGCATTTTCACAAACCAGGCACTCGTGCCCGGGGTGAACGTCCTCAAGTTCATGGTTCCTCTTCGGGTGAAACCGGGCGTCACCTTCGCGCGATTCCGCTTCAGCCGCGAGGGCGGTCTCGATTTCACCGGCTTTTCGCCCATCGGCGAGGTGGAGGATTACCGCGTCGAGATCGAGCGTGGGGAGAATTGCGACCTGACCTGCGCGGGCACCGATTTCTGGCTGACGTTTCCCGGGAATTACGCTCCCGATCCGGCGAATCCGGTGAGGCCAGAGTTGTCCGTGGTGGGGAATCCAGGGACATCGGTGACGGTGCAGATAGCCGGTTTGAAATTCCAAAAGGCCGTCACGATTCCCGCAGTGGGTTGCGTGACGATCCTCTTGCCGGAGGACGCGGATCTCGGTGATGCCAATGATTTGATCGAGAAGAAGGGCATTCACCTCATCGCGAGCCAGCCAGTCAGTGTTCATGGCTTGAGCAAGGTGAAGTACACGTCCGACGGGTTCCTTGCCATCCAGACAGAGGCGCTCGGTTTGGATTATATCATCCAGAGTTTTTCCAATTCCAATTCGCCACAGCCAGAATTGAATGGCACACAATTCGCCCTTGTCGCCACCGAGAATGACACCACGGTCACGATCATTCCGTCCGTGGTGACTCAAGGATACGATTCAGGATTTCCTTACGTCATCAAGTTGCAGCAGGGCGAAACCTACCAACTGCGGAACCTGAACGGCCCACCGCAGGATCTTTCCGGCACGCTGATCTCGGCGGACAAGCCGGTCGCCGCCTTTGGCGGTCATGCCTGCGCGAACATCCAGTCCACTTCACGCTCCTTCTGTGATTACCTTGTTGAACAACTGATCCCAACCAAACGCTGGGGCACCGAGTACTTCACCTTTCCTCTCAAGACACGCTCGAAGGGCGACACGATTCGAGTTCTTGCGGCGGCAGACGACACCCAGGTCTTCATCAATGGCTTCAATGTGGCGACTCTTGACCGTGGCAGGATGTTCCAAATCGTTCTCGGGTTTGGCGTGCGTATCACGGCGAACGGTCCGATTCACGTCACGCAGTACGCGAACAGCTCTGACTTCGATCTCGTCAAGCAGTCCGATCCCTTCATGATGCAACTGCCGCATCGGGCACTCTTCAACACGCAGTATCGGTTCTGTGCGCCGGAAAGCGGATTTGCTTCGCACTTCATCAACGTGATCGCCCCGAGCGCGACCGCCAGCGCCGGACTGGTGCAAATGGACGGCGCGCCAATTCCGCCTGGATTCTTCTCCGCGATCGGCTTGAGCGGCTTTTCTGGCGCAAGCGTTCCTGTCACGCCCGGCGTTCACAGTGTTCTCTCGCCCCAGCCGGTCGGGCTCACCCAGTACGGCTGGTCCGATTACGAATCCTACGGCTGGCCCGTCTGCTTCTCCTTTGGCGACACCACTCCGCCTGTTGTGAAGTGCCCCGACTCAATTACGGTGGATTTGAACAAGACACCTTTGAGTGTTGGAGGGGTGCCTTGCAAAACCCCGGTGCCCGATCTGCGGCAGAAGGTGACCTACACCGACAACTGCCCGCAGTCTTCGGCCGCCGGGACTGCAGGCATCGCATCGGTGAACCAGGAGCCGCCACCGGGAACGCTCGTCGGACCGGGCCAGCATGACATCGTTCTCAGCGTCACCGATGGCCGTGGCAATACAGGTTCGTGTGTGACGAAATTCATCGTCATCGGCCCGCCGCCCGATCCCAATGCAAAACCGGTGGTTCATTGTCCGCAGGACATCGTTGTCCCGTGCATTGATGACAATGGAGCATTTGTGGATTTCAAGGCATTCGTCAGCATCGGCTGCGAGGAGTTGCCGATGGAATGCAACCCACCACCGGGATTGTTCCCGGTGGGCAAGACCCAGGTGACCTGTGTTTACAAAGGCTCATCCACGCCGCTGATCTGCTCGTTCAGCGTGACGGTAAACTGCGCTAAAATCTCGCTGACCCCGGTCGGAAACACGCTCACCATTTCCTGGCCGCCGTCGCAAAAACTACAGGTCTCCGACAGCCTATTGGGGCCGTGGACAGATGTGCCGGCTGGCGCACCGACCCTGAACGTCAACACCGGCGATGGATCTCAGAAGTTCTACCGCATTCGTCCGTGAGATGGCGGAGAGTCGCTTCGGTGAGACACCGCTTCAGGGTGGGCGCGATAAAGGTGTCGGTCCGCTCAAGACGGTCAGGAGCGCGGACAAGGATGTCTGGACTCTACACGAACCACGGCGCAAGGAGCGCGGACTTTAGTCCGCAGGAAGCATCGGAGTGGAAGAGTGCTCTGTCCTCAGCCAATGCGTCTCACAAGGCGAACGTTCCGGCAGCATGAATTCCGCGCCCCGGCACCATGCCCGGCCACGCCTGGTCTTGAGGTCTTCTCGGCACGGACAACTTCGAAGGCACCGGTTTCGAGGCCGTCTCCCATTTCCAGGAATTGACGCCGATGCAGTTCAGAGCATACGATCCGTGCATGGACATCAGGGAGGCGAAATCCATTTTCTGTTCGCAACCCGTCAGGAAATGCCTGATTGGCCTGCTGGCTGGCTTGAGGTGTCTGTCGGCGGGCGCGACCGATTCCCCCATCCTGGCAAACCTCTCCTTCGATGAACTTTCCAAGATCGAGATCATCTCTGTCTCCCGGCGCGGGGAGAAACTCTCGGAGGCTGCCGCGGCGGTTCACGTGATCACGGGCGAAGATCTGCGGCGTTCAGGGGTTACGAGTCTTCCAGAAGCGTTGAGGCTGGCCCCCGGCGTGGATGTGGCCCGCATCAACTCGCAACGCCATGCCGTCAGCGTTCGAGGGTTCAACGGTGAGTTCGCGAACAAGTTTCTGGTGCTGCAGGACGGACGTTCGCTTTACACGCCGCAGTTTGGTGGGACGTTCTGGGACGCGCAGGATGTGCTGTTTGAAGACGTGGAACGCATCGAAGTCGTGCGCGGCCCCGGTGGCACCGCATGGGGTGTGAATGCGGTGAATGGCGTCATCAACATCCTGACCAAGGATGCCCGCGATACCCAGGGCAGCCTTGTTACCGGCGGTGGCGGCACCAGCGAGCGCGGCTTCGGTGCCGTGCGTCAAGGTGGAAAACTGAATGAGCACACCTTTTACCGGGTTTATGCCAAGGCGTTTTACCGAGGGGATACTCTCCTGGCCAATGGTTCTGACGCGGGCGACGACTGGTCCCAGGCACGCGCTGGATTCCGGGTGGACTCCCATCCCAATGATGCGGACCATCTGACAGTGCAGGGGGATTTCTTTGGTGGTGAACTGCTCCAGTACACTGGTGGCGCACGAGATCTGTTCACCACGCTGGGAGGAAACCTGATGGGGCGATGGGGTCATGCGTTCTCCGAGGAGTCGGATGTCAACGTTCAGGTTTACTATGACGCGGTGAGGCGCGATTCCAAACCTGCTACCGCGAATACGGACACCGGTGATATTGAGGCCAGCCACCGGTTCGCGCTCGGCTCACGACAGCAGATCAACTGGGGCCTGCATTACCGGTATCTCGTCAACGAAGCCAGGGGCCGTATCGGGCATAATTACGACCCGATTCGCCGTGGAATTCAACAGGCGTCATTGTTTGTCGAGGACCAGGTCACGCTGGTGCCGGAGCGTCTTCGCTTCTCCGCCGGAACCAAGCTGGAGTACAACACGTTTTCCGAATGGGATCTTTTGCCGAACGCAAGACTCACGTTCACGCCCACGGCCCGGCAGACACTTTGGGCGGCGGTTTCGCGCGGGTTGCAATTGCCGGGAATTGCCGATCGGGATCTGACCATCGACGCTCCTGGTGCGGTGGCGTTCCGAAGCATCCCAACCCGGGACCGTCCTCTGACCGAATTGATCGCGTACGAGGCAGGATATCGTTCCCGTCTGGCTGAGTCGCTCACTTTGGATCTGGCGGCCTTCTACAATGAGTATGACAAACTTTCCACCGCCGAGTCCGTTCGGCTTGCGTTGCCACCCACGGTGGTTGTTACTCCGTCAAACCGGATGAACGGCGAATCCTATGGTGTCGAAGGTTCGGTGCTGTGGCAGGCGGCCGAGTGGTGGCGGTGGCGGGCCAATTACAGCGTGTTATTCCTGCGGCTCCATCTTGAACCCGGCACAACGGATACCGCTTCAGTGCGCCAGGAGGGACAAAGCCCGCAGCAGCAGTTCATGCTCTGGTCCTCGATGAACCTGGGCAATAAATGGGAGTTCGATTCAATTCTGCGATTCGTGGACAGCCTTCCAGCATTTGGCATCGATCAATACATGAGCCTGGATCTCCGGCTCGCCTTTCATCCACGGCCCAATCTGGAGTTAGCGATAGTCGGCCAGAATCTCCTCGACAACCAGCGGCTGGAATTCAATCGCAGCCCCGGGTTTCCGGCGCGGACAGAGGTGGCGCGCGGTGTTTACGGGAAGGTGACCTGGAAATTCTGAGCGCGAATTCCTTGCTGATCTACAGCACCGGCCCGATCTGCCACGGAGCAAACTCTTCATCGCCTATCCCCGCGAGTTCGCTCTTGGTTCTTTCTCCGTTTGCGACGGCGATGATTTTCTCGAAGATCCTCATGCCCACTTCAGAGACTGTTTCCGTCCCATCCAAGATTGTGCCGGCGTTGATGTCCATGTCGTCCTGCATCCAGTTGTAGAGCGGCGTGTTGGTGGCGACTTTGATGCAGGGCGCGGGTTTGCAGCCATAAACACTGCCACGGCCTGTGGTGAAGACACCGACATTGCAACCGCCCGCGACCAACCCCGTCATGCTCACGGGATCGTACCCTGGCGTGTCCATGAAACTGAAACCAGGCGTCGAGATTTGCTCCGCGTAATTGTAAACGGCAGCCAGAGGCGCCTGGCCGCCTTTGGCCACGGCTCCGAGGCTCTTCTCATAGATGGTGGTCAGTCCGCCTTCCTTGTTTCCGACGGACGGATTGTTGTCGATTGAGTCGTTGAAGAGGCGAACATAATTCTCCCACCAGCGGATGAGCGACACGAGCTTCTCCCCGACTTCCCGTGTGACCGCACGACGCGTGAGCAGGTGTTCGGCACCGTAAATCTCGGGGGTCTCTGCCAGGACGGATGCGCCGCCATGACGGACAAGTTCATCGGAAGCGACACCCAAAGCCGGGTTGGCGGTGATGCCGCTGTTGCCATCCGATCCGCCACAATTCATTGCGAGAATCAGCTTGCTCAATGGATGAGGCGAGCGAGTGAGAGCGCCGGCGAAGGGCAGCATCTTCGTGATGGCAGACACGCCAGCTTCAACTGTCTTGGCGATGCCGCCCGTGCCTTGGATGGTCATCAAGGCGGGAGCGATTTCTCCTGGCTTGAGTTGATCCAGTTTTTCAGCGCGGGCGAGGGCCTGGATCTGATTCGTTTCGCATCCAAGTCCGATCAGGACGTAACCGGATATGTTCGGATGCCGGGCGATGCCGGCCAGGATTCGCTGAAGCAAACGCGTGGGTTCATCCGCCGACATGGCGCATCCACCCTTGTGCTTGAAGGCAATCACTCCATCGACGTTTGGAAAATCGCGTTTGAAGTCCGCCGTGCGGAACCGATCCGCGACATACTGCGAGACCGAGGCGGAACAATTGACGCTCGAAATCACGGCTAGATAATTCCTCGTGCCCACCCGGTCTCCTGGACGGGCAAAGCCTTGGAATGTCCTGGCTCGTTCTTTCGGGTAAAGGGGGAACTGACGGGCATCCGCGCAAAATCCATAATCGCGTCCGAAGTCTCGTACGACGACGTTGTGAGTGTGGACCTGATCGCCAGGCGAGATGTTGCCTTTCGCAAATCCGATGATCTGGCCGTATTTCCTTACTGGCTCGCTGTCGGCGATTGGGGCAACCGCTATCTTGTGTCCTGCTGGCACGTCGCGCGTGAGGACGATGCGGGTATCGCCGTCGGTGAGTTCAGCGCCCAGCTTGAGCGCCCGTTTGAGGACGGCAACATTGTCAGACTCATGGAGGCGGAGGGTGGATTGGTTCAGAGAGGTAGCCATAGGGACAAAGAATCTATCGTAATTGAAGTGGATTCGATGATCAGATGTAGCGTTCCTGGTGGATTCCCGGAGGGGCGCTTCTGCCTGGCGTAAAGTCAGACTCCAGATTCACAAAATGGATCGATTTCATTTGCCGACAACCGGGGCAGGGGAAGTGTTCGCAAAGGCGGAAGCGGTGCGTCGGCGAAACTTCTCTTTCACATCGTCGAGAATGGAGTAAGCCACGGGTGTCACGAGCAGTGTGAGCAGGAGCGAGAGCGTCTGGCCTCCGATGACCACGACCGCCACAGCGCGGCGTTCCTCGGCGCCTGGTCCGGCTCCCAGGGCAAGCGGCAGCATCCCCGCGACAAGAGCCAGGGTTGTCATCAGGATCGGCCGCAGGCGGTCGCGATTTCCCTGCATGATGGCTGCGAGCCTGTCCATGCCGGCTTCGCGAAGCTTGTTCATGTGATCGATCTGGAGGATGGCGTTTTTCTTGACGACGCCGAAGAGGACGAGAACCCCCAGCGCTGAATAGAGATTGATGGTGTTTCCCGTCGCCAACAGTGACAGCAATGCGAATGGCACCGAAAGAGGCAACGACAGCAGGATTGTGAAAGGGTGGATGACGCTCTCGAATTGCGACGCCAGGATCAGGTACATGAAAACAACTGACAGCGAGAACGCCCATAAAAACTCCTTGAAGGTTTTCTCGAGTTCACGACCGCGGCCACTCACTTTGGTTGAGTAGGTGGGTGGAAGATTCATCTTCTTGACGGTATCCTGGATGGCTTCAAGGCGGTCTGCGAGAGCGAAGCCGGGTGCCACCGAACCTCGCAGGCCGACCTGACGCTGGCGGTCCAGGCGGTCGATTCGCGAAGCCGTAACGCCGGGGACAATCTGAACGAGGTTGTCGAGGCGCACGAGACCTCCGTTGGCGGATGGGACAAAGAGGCGTGAGATCGTCGTCGGGTCGTTGCGTCCGCCCTCAGCCAGGCGCAATTGCACGTCGTAATCCTCGTTCATCAGTGGATCACGGTAACGCGACACCCGTTGATCTCCGCCCACCATGATTCGAAGCGCGGTTGCGATGTCCTCCGTGTCCACATCAAGCGCCGCGGCGCGGGCGCGGTCGATTTCGACACGAAGCTCAGGCTTGTCCAGGCGTAAGGTGGTGTCGGCATCCAGCACTCCAATGTCAGGAGCTTTCTTGCGTAGGATCTCCGCGTAGCGGGCGAGAGATTCCAGTTCCGGACCGAGGATGGAGAAATCAATGTCGTGATTGCGTCCGCCACCGAGATTTATGGATGACGATGAGCTGCGGACGGAGATTCTCAGATCAGAGAACTTCTTCAGACGATTCCGAATCTCCTGTGTGACGTCGCGTTGAGTGTAATTGCCTTTGAACGCATCCCATGGATGCAGACTCAGAAGCCTCTTCCAGGTAAAAGTTCTTTCTGAGTGAGGCGCCAGGCGCACGTAGAATCCGCCGGAGTTGATCATCCCCGGACCGCCGCCAATCGATGCAAGCACGAGACGAATCGCAGGCATCGAGCGAAGCTCCGACTCGACGGCGCTGAGGGCTTCATTCATCGAAGTGACGCTCGTCCCCTCACGCGCCAGGATTTCAACGTCAAATTCTCCTTCATCGGTATTGCCCGGGGTGAACTCCTGGCGAACGACTTTGTAGAGGGGAATCGAGGACAGGACGATGGCTGTCGCCAGAGACCAGACCGCGAGCCGGTGGCGCATGGACCATCCGAGCAGCGTCATGTAGAACCGTTCGATCCATCCATAAAATCCTTGCCGGGATCGAGCAGACCCGTGGGGCGTGCTTCCGCCGATGTGTTCCTTCCGCAACAACCGGGCGCTCATCATTGGCGTGAGAGTGAAAGACACGAGCATGCTTACCAGGACGGCAACAGCCGCCGTGATCCCGAACTGAAACAGAAATCGTCCTGAGATGCTGGACATGAACGACACCGGGACGAAAATCACGACAAGGCTCAAGGTGGTTGCAAGCACCGCAAAGCCGATTTCAGCCGTCGCCGCCTTTGCCGCCTCGAACGGCGGCATTTTCTTTTCCTCAATAAACCGGAAGATGTTTTCAAGCACGACGATGGCATCATCGATGACAATGCCGACCATGAGCACCAGCGCCAGCATGGTGACGGAGTTCAAAGTGAAACCCAGAGCCCACATTACACCGAAGGTCGAGATGACAGAGGTGGGAATGGCGATTGCCGCGATCAGTGTGGAGCGCCAGCTCCGCATGAACGCAAGCACGACGAGGCTGGCCAGGATGCTGCCGAGGATCAGGTGGACGCTGATTTCGTGCAACGCCTCGTAGATGTATCTTGACTGGTCGCGAATCACCTCGAGTTTCACGTCTGGCGGCAGTTGAGATTTCAACAACGCCATTCGCGCCGTCGTGGCTTCAATTACCGCAACCGTGTTGGCGCCGGACTGACGCCGGATCATCAGCGAAACAGTGGGAACACCATCGAGCCGCGAGACACTGCGACGTTCCTTCTCCCCGTCCTCAGCCGAGCCGAGATCACGAATCCGTATTGGAGAACCGTTGACCGTCGCCACCACGAGATCATTAAAAGCGCGCGAGTCGGTGATGCGGCCCACCGTTCGGAGGGCGTGCTCCCGGAGCGTGCCGGTGACATTCCCGCCGGGCACATTGGCGTTTTGCCGGATGATTGCCTCCCGGACGGCTGTGATCGGAATCTGGTACGCGGCCAGTCTTTCGGCATTGATCCAGACATTGATCGAGCGTTCCGCGCCGCCCATGATCTCGACTTCTCCAACCCCAGAGATGCGTTCGAGCTGCATTTTGACCACCTTGTCCGCGAGCTCCGTGAGTTCCCTTGGGCTGCGATTGCCAGAGATTGCAATCGTCATGATGGGCATCTGGTCGTTGTCGAATTTGGAGACGGAGGGTGGGTCGGCATCCCGCGGCAGATCCCGTGCGATTTGCGCCACGCGATCACGGACATCCTGCGCCGCGTTGTCTATGTCGCGGTTCAGGTTGAACGTCGCGATGATGAATGAATTGCCTGCGAAGGAAATGGATCGGAGTTCCGTGACACCCTGCACGGTGTTGACGGCTTCCTCGATTCGCTGCGCGACGAGCGATTCCACTTCTTGTGGAGAAGCGCCCGGAAGCCGCGTGCCGATGCGCACGGTTGGCAGATCGACCGATGGATAGCGATCCACTCCCAGATGCATGTAACCGGCCACGCCAACGACGACGAGCGTGAGGATGAGCATCGTGGCGAACACGGGACGCTTGATGCAAATCTCGGCAAGTTTCTGCATGTGGAGGCGCGCCTAGCCGTTCGGTTTGCTGGTGATCTTGTTCAACGATGACGCGGGTGCGCCGCTCGATTCACCTACGGACGCGGTGACGGACGCTCCGTTTTGCACAGCGCCCGGTTCCAGGATGACCACATCGCCCGCGGAGATCCCGGAAATGATCTCGATGGTCTGGCCGAAACGTTGCCCGGTGGTCACGCTCCGTTCGATGGCTTTGCCGCTTTCAAAGACGAAAATCTTTTCGATCCCGGCGAAGGTCACCAGCGCGCGCGACGGCACAGTCACCGCCATGTCCTTCGGGTTGATGACAATCTCGGCAGTGACAAATGATCCGGGACGAAGCGGGCCAGGGTTTGGAACGTCCGCTTCGATGCGCAACATGCGCGAGCGCTCGTCGAGGGCGGGACTCAGGCGTTTGATTTCTCCCGAGTAAATGTTCGTGGTGCCTTGAAGAGTCAGCCGCACTTTCTGGCCGACGGCAATTCTTGGAGCTTCGGCTTCCGCCACCTCAAGCCGGAGGCGCAACGGGTCCATCCGCACCAGTGTAATGATCGGCGAGCTGGCTGAAAGATACTCACCTATGTTGGCACGTCGTTCCTGGACTGCGCCGTCAAACGGTGCGGTGATCGTCGTATCCTCCAGTGCCTGACGGGCGATCCTGACTTCCGCCCTCCTTTGGGCGACGAGCGCCTGTTGAGTGCGGGCTTCTTCAACAGTCGCTTGATGCTTGCCCAGGGCGACGATGTACGCTGCCTCGGCGGTTTCGACTTCGGACTTTGAGATGATCTTCTGCTCGGAGAGGTTTCTGATGCGTTCCCGCGTGGTGCGGGCTTCATCCAGCACGGCTTTGGCCTGGCGCGCCTGGCTGGTGTCTTCAGGGGCGATGCTGTCGTCCTCGCCCTGGAGAGGCAATCCAAGCCGGACTCTTGCCTGCGCCAGCAAAGCTTCGGCCTGTTGCAGGCGCAGCTTGTAATCTTTTTGATCCAACTGGGCGATGACGTCGTCCTTGCGGAGCACCGCGCCCAGGTCCACCAGCAGATTCTCCAATCGGCCCGGAACCTTTGTGCTGAGTGTGGCTTGCTCGTGCGCCGAGAGGGAGCCGAACGATTTGACGATTCGCTCGACCGGCGCAAGGTGGACCCGTGTGGCATGGACGGTCTTGCCGGGTGCGTCCGGCTTCTTCGACGTGGAATCGGGGGCATTGTTGCGCTCGCACGCCCCGAGGAGAAGCACGACAATCGCACCAAGCAACGCGGCGGTGACGCGGGATTGTTTCTGTTGATTTGCAGTCATCAATGGATCGTTGAAATGGAATGTGACAAGCCCAGGTCGCGTTGACGAATCCTTTTTGTGTGACGGGCATGGGCCGGATTCAGTTCGCTCAAAGTTCATCCGAAACGATTTCCGGCATTGTCATAATCTTGCTCGTAATCCTAATCATACTCCATCAGCGCCAAAGGTTAAGAGGATGAGTAAGATTAGGGCACTGCCTGATTTCCGACAGGTTTGCCAAAGCGGCCTTTGTTTCGAGCTTCCTTCCAATTGCAGGCTGTAGTTCGAGTCTTGGCTTGCAAGCGGTCAAGCCAAGGTGCCACAAACTCCACATGATCAGCCGCGCCAGATCGGAACAACTCTTCGCCGAAGCCTTGAAACACATCCCCGGCGGTGTGAATTCCCCAGTCCGCGCCTTCCGAGCGGTGGGTGGCCAACCGTTCTTCGTCAATCGCGCGAGTGGGGCGCACGTCTTCGATGTGGATGGTAATGAACTGATCGATTACGTCGGGACATGGGGGCCGGCGATTCTAGGGCACGCGCATCCAAAGGTCATTGCGGCGGTTCAACAGGCGGCCGTGAACGGCACCAGCTTTGGAATTCCCAATCCGTACGAGGTCACGATGGCGAAGCTGATCACGTCGATTGTGCCGAGTGTGAAGAAGGTTCGCATGTGCAACTCCGGGACTGAAGCTTGCATGAGCGCCATCCGCCTCGCGCGTGGCTTCACCAGGCGCGACAAGATCGTGAAGTTTGACGGCTGTTACCACGGGCATGCTGATTCGTTGCTGGTGAAAGCTGGCTCTGGAGCGTTGACGTTCGGGCATCCGGACAGTGCTGGTGTGCCTGCCTCGTTCACGCAGCATACGATCGTTCTGCCGTTCAATGATGAAGAGGCGGTGAAAGCCGCCTTCGCCGCCAACCAGAACCAGATTGCTGGCATCATCATCGAGCCAGTGCCAGGCAACGCCGGTCTTTACCTGCCGAGACCCGGCTACCTCGAATTTCTCCGCACAGTTACTTCCGAGAATGGCGCTCTGCTCATCTTCGACGAAGTGATGACGGGTTTTCGACTGGCGCTCGGTGGCGCGCAGCAACGATTTGGGATCACGCCCGATTTGTCCTGCTTCGGGAAGATCATCGGAGGCGGTCTGCCTGTTGGAGCGTTCGGTGGTCGTGCTGAGATCATGGATTGTCTCGCGCCGCTCGGTCCCGTGTATCAGGCCGGCACGTTGAGCGGCAATCCGCTGGCAATGGCCGCGGGCCTTGCAACTCTGGAAGGACTCGGAGCAACTCTTACCCCGACCATCTCTACGTCCAAAGATAAGGCAATGTCAGAAGGCTGCGAGAGGGGGACGGTTTACGAGCGCCTCGAACAACTCGGCTCTCAACTCGAAGCCGGAATGCGTGACGCGGCGAAGTCCGCCGGTGTGTCGGTCACCTTCAACCGGTGCGGCTCGATGTTCTGTGGCTACTTCACGAGCGAACCAGTCTTGAATCTCGGTGACGCGATGAAGAGCGACCGTGAGCGATTCAAGAAATTCTTCCACGGAATGCTGGATGCAGGCGTCTATCTGGCCCCTTCACAGTTTGAAGCGGGCTTCCTATCTGTGGCGCATTCCGAGTCCGATATGGAGACGACGATCCAGGCGGCGGCGAAGGTGATGAAGAACTTGTGATACATCCGCATCCTCGCCCTGCCCGAGGAATCCGTCGCAGCGAAAGTGCCGTCAGAGACAAATTGCGTGCTTGTTCCAAACTTTCCCCGGTGGCAGATTCAACCTGTCAGTGATATGTCCGCGACGATAGAAATATCCATTCCCGACGCCCTGCTGAAAATGTTGGGAGAAGAACCTGCCGAGTTTCCGCGCCGGACAATCGAAGCGTTGGTGGCGCAGGCCTACCGCGCTGGCACCATCAGTCACGCTCAGGCGGGCGAAATTCTCGGAATGGATCGCTGGCGTACGGATGCGTTTCTCAAGACCTCCCAGGCGTTTCGACCGGCAGAAGCTGGCGAGTTCGAGTCGGATTCTGTCGCCCTTCGGCGAATAGGCAATTAGATGAGCAGCATCGTTGTAGCCGATGCCGGCCCCCTGCATTATCTGATCCTGATCGACAGTGCTGAAGTGCTTGGCGCGCTGTTCGACTTTGTTCTCATTCCCACCGGAGTGCGTGACGAATTGATGCAGAGCAATACGCCGCAAAAGGTAAAGGAATGGCTGTCCGCCTCGAAGAACTGGTTGCGGGTTGAACGTGTGTCGCAGTTTTGTCCGATGGCGGGCTTGCACCCGGGTGAAGCTGAAGCACTGCAACTGGCTTTGCAAACCAAGGCTGGTGGCGTTCTGATGGACGACATGGAGGGACGTCAGCAAGCGCGGCGGCTTGGCATCACTGTCATCGGGACGGTGGGGCTGCTTGAGCGTGCTGCGGAAATTGGCCTGGTTGAACTTCCTGTCGCCTTCGGCAGATTGCAAACCACGAACTTTTTCATCTCGCCGGAAGTGTTGGCCGCTGCGCTGGTGCAGGATCAACATCGGAAGAAACCATGAGAATTCTCGCTCTTGACCACGGAACCAAACGCATCGGCGTCGCCGTCAGCGACGAGTTGAAAATGCTGGCGCAGCCGTTGGATTTCATCCCGGCGCAGCCGTTCGCTGACGCCCTTGTGAAGCTGAAGGCTTTGCTGCTCGCGAAGGAGGTCGAACTCATCGTGGTGGGGATGCCCCGCAACATGGACGGCAGCTACGGCCCGGCGGCGGAGAAAGTGCGCGAGTTTATCGCCGCATTGCAGGAGGAGGTGGCTGTGCCAATCCGAACATGGGACGAGCGGTTGACTTCCACTCAAGCAAACCGCCTGTTGATCCAGTCAAACGTCCGCCGGGCGGAGCGCAAGGAACGCGTCGATGGCGCCGCTGCTGCGATTCTGCTCCAGAGTTATCTCGAGAGTTTGTCGGCCTGAGGGCGGTGGAAACCGAATGGATACGCTCAAATTCAAACTCACCATCGCCTATGATGGGACCAATTACGCCGGGTGGCAGGTTCAGAAGATCGGCACCGGCGTTCAGGAGAAGATTGAAAGTGCTTTGCAACGGCTTTTTCCAGGCGTGAAACGGATTCACAGTTCGAGCCGCACGGACACGGGTGTTCATGCGATTGGAATGGTTGCGCACGTGGAAATCCCCCAGGAACAATTCAAGATGCCATTGGCGAGGCTCGCGCTCGCGATCAATGCGAACCTTCCTGAAGATGTCAGGATCGTCGCCGCCTCCCGGTGTCCGGCGGAGTTTCACGCAAGGTTCGACGCGTCTGGCAAACAGTATCGTTACTTTGTCTGGAATCATCACTCGCATCAGCCGCTTCTGCGGCGGGAGACATGGCATGTTCCCAAGGAACTAAACCTGGCCGCGATGCGCGCCGCGAGCGCGTTGTTCATCGGCGGCCATGACTTCGAATCGTTCGCAGCGAACCGAAACTACAAGCCCGAAAGCACGGTGCGCCGGCTGACCCGATGCGATATTCGCCGAAGCGGACCGTTGTTGACGTTCATCATCGAGGGCGATGGATTCCTCTACAAGATGTGCCGGGGAATCGTGGGCACATTGATCCAGATCGGGCTCGGCAAGTTCGACGCTACCGCAGTCTCGTCTATGCTGGAGAAGAAGGACCGCAGCGCTGCCGGGATGACAGCGCCCGCACATGGGCTGGTGCTTTGGAAGGTCTTCTACCACCCCAAGGTCCGGAAACCGAAACTCAAAGTGTCAGATGCACATCGTCCTGGTTGAGCCTGAAATTCCGCCCAATACCGGCAACGTCGCGCGCCTCTGCGCCGCGACGCGCTCCACGCTCCACCTCATCGAACCGTTCGGATTCAAGCTCGATGACAAGCAGCTCAAGCGCGCGGGAATGGATTATTGGGAACACGTCAATTGGAAACGCTGGACGAACTGGAAGGAGTTTGAGGCGGGCCTGCCACAGTGCGCGCGACTTTGGCTGGTGGAATCCAACGGCCCCCAGCTCTACTCTGCGGTGAAATACTCCGCGGAGGATTACCTCGTGTTTGGGCGCGAGACCGCCGGACTGCCGGAAGTGCTTCTCAGGAGCCGTCATGAGAGCTGGATTCGCCTGCCAATGTTCAACACAGATGCGCGTTCATTGAACCTCTCGAATTGCGTCGCGATCGTCCTCTATGAAGCGCTGCGACAGCTCGCGTTTCCAGGCGCGATGAAATAGACTTTCCGGCAATTCACCATGAGCGACCATCTGGAATTCATATCTTGCGATTGGGGAACTTCCACGTTTCGACTTCGCTGGGTGTTTGACGCGGGCCGCGTCGTGGTCAGGGAAATCCGCGAGAGCAGTGGTGTCCGCGCATTGTATGAGCAAGCGCAATCGACGGGTGCGTTGGCCCAGGCGGAGCGGGGGGCGATCTTTGAAGCGTACTTGCGGCAGCAGTTGGAAAAACTTGTGGAAGGGCAGGGGAGGTTCGCGGAACCCGTGCCCCTCGTGGTTTCCGGCATGGCCTCATCGACCGTGGGCTGGCGTGAATTGCCCTACGCAGCATTGCCCTTCCAACTCAATGGAAGCGGCCTGAGCCATGCGGAAATCAAATGGGCGGGACCGGATTGGATTTCAAACACGCATCTGATTTCGGGCGCGGCACATTCCGCCGACATCATGCGCGGTGAGGAAATTGAAGTGGTTGGCATCATGGCTTCCGAGGAGATGTCCGCGGCTCGCGAAGCGTCGCTGCTTGTCCTTCCCGGAACACATTCCAAACACATTCACGTTCGTGGCGGCGCTGTTGTGGATTTTCAAACCTACATGACCGGAGAGTTGTTTGACGTCCTCGGGCGGCACAGTCTGTTGCGGGCATCCGTTCAAGTGGATTCAACGGGCGGTGCGAGTCCTTCTGTCGAATTGCCTGGCGGGGATCGGACAGCATTCGAGGAGGGAGTCCGCCACGCCCGGCAGTGTGGATTGGCAGGCGGACTTTTTCGTGTACGCACCCGGTCTGTTCTCGATCGGAGCGCGGTGGGTGAGAATACACGGTTCTTCAGCGGACTTGTTATCGGTTCCGAGTTGATCCCACTTCAGTCCGTGACATGTCCCATTTTTATCGCCGCGACTGGAGCGCTGGCGAATCTCTACAGCATCGCACTTGGGGAACTTCTAGGCGCGGACACAGGCTGGCAATGCGTCCAACCCGGGACGATGGCCCGTGCGACGATCCGGGGACAGGGAATGTTCTTGAAGACATGGATTGATTCGCGAAAACCATGAGTATGGGTTTCAACCATCATCGATTTCAGGAAGTGCCCTTGATCGGAATCCTCCGGGGTTTTGCGATGCACCAGATCGAACCGCTCATCTCGGCGGCGGTGCATGGGGGATTGCAGAACCTGGAGATCACAATGAACAGTCCGGATGCTGCCGGGCTGATCCGGCTTGCGGTCGAGTGCGCCAAAGGAGCCCTGAACATCGGCGCGGGTACGGTGACATCACGCTGTCTGCTGGATGAAGCATTGGGTGCCGGGGCATCGTTCATTGTCACACCGACATTGACGGTCGATGTCCTGGATCAATGCGTGCGTTTGCGAACGCCAGTGTTTCCCGGAGCGCTTTCTCCAACCGAAATTGCCTGCGCTTGGGATCACGGGGCCACGATGGTGAAGATCTTCCCGGCAGAACTTTACGGTCCGGCGTACATCCGGGCGATCAAGGCGCCCTTGCCACGCATCAAACTCCTGCCCACTGGCGGCGTCGATTTGAAGACGCTCCCGGAATTCATGCGCGCCGGAGCAGACGGAGCAGGCATCGGCAATCCGCTCTTCGATCGGAAGCGTATCGAGGCGGACGATTGGCACTGGGTGGAATCACAGTGCCGCGCATTCGCGGAAGCCTGGCGGGTTGCGGTTGCTTCCAGGTAGAGCTGGCGGTCTGCCCGGTGTGGTCCCCGGTTCCTTCTGGGGCAGGCTGAGGTGTTTCAGCGTGGCATCAGATCCAGGCAGAGCAGTTCACCCGTTGTCTTGATGCCGTCGCGCACAAACAGCTTCCCGTTGGCATAAGCCGGATTGCACCAATTCACGGCACAAATCTGGACGCGTGACACTTCCTTGAACTCCGCGGCAGTCGCGCGGAACAGCACGAGCTCCCCGCCGTCGGTGAGTGTGAGAATGTTTTCCCCCAGCACGATGAAGCTTGCGTGGGCTTTGTCCGCCGATGCGTTGAAGTAGCCATCTTGCGACCATGCGAGTTTTCCGGTGAGTGCTTCCACGCATATCAAATTCTTTGCCGGACCAAGCCCGAAAAGGTGTTTCCCGAACAGGACTGGACTCGAGAAATTGATCGCCAACTCCTTGCTTGACCATGCCTGCTCCGAGCGAAAGCCGCCGTCGGTCTTCACGATCCTCGTGCCGATGAGTCCGACCTGGTGTGAGGCTACAACCACAATGTCATCCAAAACCACTGGCGTCGTTACGTGCCGCCCGTAGCCCGTCTTCATCGGCACGCACCACAGCAAGCTTCCATCGGACTCGCGCAAGCCGATGAGGCCGTCCGCCGTGAAACAAATCACCTGCTCCACTCCGCCAATCTTTGCCATGATTGGAGGAGCGTAGCCCGCCAGGTCATTCTGAGACTTCCAGATCACCGTGCCGGCTTTCTTGTCGAAGCACACGATGCCTGCGCCATTCGTTCCACCCACCTGAGCATACAAACGATCACCTGCCACCAAGGGTGAACCGTTGTTTCCGTGCCGGGCGGCACCAGCGGCATTGCCCTTTTCACCAATGAACATCGCTCCCAGCTCGTTGGTAAAATTGACATGCCAGAGCAGGCTGCCGTCGATTGTCTTCCGGCATTGAAGTTCGCCTTTGCAGGAGAGCGCATAGACCCGATCCCCATCCACCACCGGCGTGCAGCGCGGTCCGGCCGGTCCCTGCGAATCTCGAAATGTGTCATCGACCGTGGCCTGCCACAGTTCGCGGGCACTGGCGGCTTCGATGGCATGAAGCGTTTCCTTTCCTGCGATCGCGTCGAAGTAGAACACGGTTCCTGCCGCGACTACCGGCGATGCCAGTCCTTCTCCAACCTTCAGACGCCACACATCGACGGGTGTAGCCGGAAGAACCAATGGAATCTTGTCGCCAGACGGCACGTGGCCCGAGCGGAGTGGTCCGCGCCATTGTGGCCAGTCGGCTCCCATAGCCAGTGTGCAGCCGAGAGCGATTGAAATAAAAAGCGAACGCGCGGGATGGCTTGCAGATTTCATTCGCGTCAATTCACTGGGAAACGGTGATGACGTCAAGCCACCGCTTGATGATGAATATGACTTTGCCACCAGCGGATGGGAGAGGGGTGGGGTGAGAATTCGCTGCGAAGCTGCTCTTGCGCGAACTCTACCGGCCAACGCTGTGTGTGACGCGTTCTCTGATCGCCAAAGTCATGTCGCGTCCATACCATCCTGTCGTGAAGAATACACTTCGCGTCCTTCTGCGCATTGGTGGAGTGCTTGCGGTGTTGCTCGGGATCCTGATGCTCGTGTCGCTGGATCTTGTCGATCATCGTCCCTACCTGCGGGAGTCATATTATGCGGAGACGATGGCCCGCCTTCGAGCAAGTGATGGCACAAAGGTGTTGGTGAGGGGTGAATTCTCGGCCGGGTTCGGCAAGGCGAGATTGACTCCCACCGTAAATGCTCCGGCAGACATCCCGGAGAAGGGAACGTTCCGCTCGTTGCCATTGGCCGGTTACGGCAATCGCAAAGGCAAACCCGCCGGGGGAACCCACGACGATCTGTTCGTGAAAGCCGTGGCTCTGAAACTTGGCGACCGGATTGGCGTGATGGTGGGAGCCGATGCACTCATCATTCCACCGGAAGTGACTGCAATGGCAACGCAGCGGCTTCAAAAGGAGGCTGGTTTGTCGCGCGAGCAACTTTACCTGAGCGCGACGCATACGCATTCGAGTTTCGGCGGATGGGGCGAGGGAATGGTTGGAGAGGCATTTGCCGGCGGTTTCCAGCCCGGCACGCGAATCTGGTTTTCAGATTGCATCGTGGCGGCCGTGCTGGATGCGATTGAAGACATCAAGGCGGCGCAGTTTGGGCACGGGCGCTTTGCCGCACCGCAATTTGTCCGTAATCGTGTGGTGGGCGAACGGGGTCGGGTGGATCCGGAATTCAGCTACATCATTGTGAAGCAGAATCAGGGAAGGATCGGCGTGCTGGGTGCTTTCGGCGCTCACGCCACGATCCTGTCGGGCAACCAAATGGAGTTCAGTGGTGACTATCCGGGCTGCTGGCAGCGCGCCATCGAGGAGCAGACCGGAGGCATGGCGGTTTTCCTCGCCGGCGGAGTGGGCAGCCACTCTCCCGTGCCGGAGGGCAAGGGATTCGCGGGTACCGAGCACATGGGGCGGAACCTTGCGTCCCGCTTGCTGGAGCAACTGCCTCAAACACCGCTGACCAATTCAATCAGCTTTGGAATGCTTGGTCTGGAAGTGACCCTCCCACCGTTCAATGTCCGCTTGACGGACAGCATCAGGTTGCGCCCGTGGGTGGCAAAACAACTTCTGCGAACTGACGGAAACACTTTTCTACAAACATTCCGTCTGGGAGATGTCTGCTGGGTTTCGACACCCTGCGACTTCAGCGGTGAACTGGCGTTGGGGATCAAGGATTCATTTCGCGCCCGTGGAATAAATGTCACGATCACGAGTTTCAACGGCGATTACGTGGGCTACGTGATCCTGCCGCGTTACTATCATCTCGATGGATATGAGCCGCGCACGATGTCCTTTTACGGTCAGTATGTGCCGGACTATTTCGAAGATATAATCCGGGCGATGATTCCCGTTCTCGCCGACAAATGAAATGCGCGGGCCCGCGTCACCGCAACTCGATCGGATTGGCGTAAACCCAGGGCGTCCACTCTTCGCGAATTTTCAACTCCACTTCGACGCGGTACTTGCCCTTCACTGGCGCTCTCCACTCCAGAGACCGTCCTTCGGCTTGGTGAACTTCCTTCCCGTCGCGGAGAATTGTGAATCGACAGGGCAGCGGCGACAGGGCGTGCAACCGGGTGCTGTCGGTCAAAAGGCCGGCTTCACCCATGACAATCGTCCTGGAAACATCGCGGGCAAACCAGCGAAAGCCCGAACTGTCGGCGACCATGTCAAAGCCAATGAACACACGGCCGGCACGCAACGCGTCGAGCACGGCTGTTTCGCTGAGTTCGTGGGTCAGCACATGAGTGTTTACGAACCGGGCCGAGCGTTCGTATGGATCGAGCTGAATGTGAAACAACGTCCGGTCCGGTTCGAGCGGACCCAACAGCGCACGGGCCAGCAACCGGGTGAACGAGTTCAGATGGATCTCACGGAGCGTTTTCGGACTGGTATCTTCGATGCGGATTGTATCGTTGGTTTGGTAGTAGGCGCGGAAGCCCACGTTCTGGTGACAATCGTTCCCCGCGATGCCGGTGATGTGTCGTGTGGCATTTAGCTCGTCCCAACGACGCAGGAAATCCACCGGACGTCGAAACATCCTCCGATAAATCTGGTCGGGGTAGCGGTTGAGGTTGAGCAATAGGTCCGGAAGCAGCGAACTGAGGCCGCCGAGCATCTGTTTGAAATCAGCGTGCAGATTGTAGATTTCCATGCCGGTGAGTTCCGGCCTTTCCCAATCGCGCGGTTCCTCCGGGTGCGCGTAGAACAGCACGCCGCCATTTTCAACGATCTGCCGCGCGAGAACGGCCCGATTCGTGGCATTGCTCAATACCACGCCGGCTGCGACGCCAAACGGCATGAAACCCTGGTTCATTTCAAAGCCGGGGATGAACAGCCTGCCGTCACGCAACCCGCGCCATTGCCACGAGAAATCAGCGCGCCCTTCGACGCAATGATCGCTCAGGCAGATAAAGTCCAGGTTTGCCGCAGTCATCGCCAGTTGGATGTTTTCGAAGGACATTTCGGAATCATGCGAGAAATGGGAATGGCTGTGCAGGATTCCCCGATACTCGTTCCATCCGGCGTGGTCCGCCACCGGTTCACGCGAGGCCCGGATTGCCTGCCACGCAGCCGCCTCCTTTGGATAGCGCACAAAATGGTTGTAGAGAGCGTCCCGAAGCCAGAAAGCGCCCGCCACCAAAATAAGGAGGCTGCTGAACACTGCTACTTTGACAAGACGGCGCAACCATCTGAGCCTGCTTTTTGGACGGTAACCTCCTTGCATGACTTTCATACGCTTCGTGGTTTGATACAGATTGCGGACACGTTCTCTCCCCGACCAGCCTTAACTCTACTATGGAGATGCGCCCCAGGAAGTGGCCGATCCCTTCGAGTCCTTGACCACGGGTTTCTTGAACGCCTACGCTGCGCCTTGATCACCCATGAAATCACCATTGATACCCCTATCAGCCATCGCCTTCGTGGCGCTTCAACTACTCACAAGACTGCGGGATATGCTACAAATCCCGGCAGCGGCGCGGGCTCATTTGTTCCGTTGCGCACTTGATCAGAGGTCGCTGTGGGCATCTTCCCGAGTTCGCGCCTCGAACCTGCACCCGTGGCGCTTGCTGTCATTGGTAGTTTTTCCCGCGGTCTTGGCTCTACTGGTGCAATCCGCACGGGCCGTTGACGACTACAAGCTTGGTCCGGATTCGATGCCTCAAGATGGCGTGCCAAAGGGTACGGTGACGAAGGAACATTGGACCAGCAGCAAGATTTTTCCAGGAACAGAGCGGGATTACTGGATTTACGTTCCTTTCCAATACACTGCATCCGAGTCGGCCTGCGTGATGATCTTCCAGGACGGTGGCGGATATGTCAGCACGAACGGCCAGTACCGCGTCCCTGTGGTTTTCGACAACCTGATTCATCGCAAGGAGATGCCCGTCACCATTGGTGTTTTCATCAACCCTGGAGTGGTTCCTGCCCGGACAACGAACGCACTGGCACGGTTTAATCGAAGCTGGGAATACGACGAACGAGGGGATCGTTACGCGCGCTTCCTCCTCGATGAAATTCTGCCTGCGGTGGCTGCGAAGTATCAGTTGAAGGCGGACGGCAACAGCCGGGCAATAGCAGGTGCCAGTTCAGGAGCGATCTGCGCGTTCACGGCGGCCTGGGAGCGTCCGGGGGAATTCAGCCGGGTGTTCAGCACGATTGGAACGTATGTCGGCCTGCGCGGTGGCAACGAGTATCCGACCCTGGTCCGCAAAACGGAACCGAAGCCCCTTCGTGTATTCCTTCAAGATGGCACCGGCGACTTGAACATCTATGGCGGAAACTGGTGGCAGGCGAATCAGGACATGGCGTCCGCCCTGCAGTTCGCCGGTTACGATTTCAAAACGGAGTGGGGCGACGGCGGGCATAACGGAAAACATGGCGGCTCCATCTTTCCTGATGCGATGCGCTGGCTCTGGCGGGGATATCCAGAACCGATCAAGGCCGGGCAGGATTCAAAACAGCCTTTGATGGACGTGCTGGTTCCCGGCGAAGGCTGGCAGCTTGTTGCGGAGGGATTCAAGTTCACGGAAGGCCCGGCCGTCAACGAGCGTCGTGAAGTATTCTTCACGGACATCCCCAACAACAGGATTCACAAGATCGGGCTCAATGGGAAAGTGTCGGTGTTCAAGGATGATACCGGTGGGGCGAACGGGCTGATGTTTGGCCCCGATGGAGATCTCTACGTTTGTCAGAACGGGCGCAAACGGATCAGCGCCTTCAAAGCCGATGGCACGGAGCGCGTGGTGGCCGAGGGATTGGAAAGCAACGATCTCTGCGTGGCGCGGAACGGGAACGTTTACGTCACCGATCCAGGCAACAAAAGGCTCTGGTTGATCAAGGCGGGGAGCGAAAAGAAGGAAGTGGACACGGGAATCGCATTTCCCAACGGCGTGCGATTATCGCCGGATCAATCGCTCCTCATCGTGGCCGACACGAGGGGAGAGTTTGTCTATTCGTACCAGATTCAGGAAGATGGAACGTTGGCGCACAAACAACCTTACTTTCATCTGCACACGCCGGCTGGCTCGGGTGAGAGCGGGGCGGACGGGATGACTTACGATACGCAGGGACGCCTCTATGTGGCGACGACGCTTGGCGTGCAATTCTGTGATCAGGCCGGCCGGGTCAACGGCATCATCCCCAAACCGCAAAACCGTTGGCTGTCGCATACAGTGTTTGGTGGGGAGAATTTGGACACGCTGTTCGTCACGTGCTCCGACAAAGTTTTCAAGCGCAAGACCAAGGTAAGAGGAGTCTTGTCAGCGCGCGATCCCATCCGTCCACCAACCCCGCGGCTTTAGGGCCTGTGGCTGTTCATCGACAGCCACGAAGTTGAAAGATGGGTGTTGGAAAACTGTCCGTTCAGTTTGGGTGGGGGCGACGAAGTCATCCATTCTCCATCCGCATCGAATTCATGCTCTCGATGAGTGCGCGAATGCGCGCGACAACACCCCAGAGATCAATCGCCCATACATTCTTCCGCTAAACTCAATAAATACAAAGCGATCTCAGAAATCCATGGAACCACCGTTCCCAACCGCCTGCGCATCCGAGCGTGAGCGCGCGGCAAGCGTGTACGATTTGCGGCTGTTGCAATGGTCGGAAACTTTCGTCGGCGCGGACACCGCAGTCTCATGTGGGCTTGCTTCGAAAAAACGGAGAGAAAAGTTGGAGCATTTGGTTAGTTGTTTAGGAGTTCGAAGTCAACGGGAGAAGAGTAGTTGAGGGCGCTGTGAGAGCGCTGGGAATTGTAGAAGCATTCGATGTAATCGAAGATCTCGGTGCGGGCCTGGCTGCGGGTGGCAAAGTCCCTGCGGTTGATGAGTTCGCGGTTGCGGGTGACAGATCCCTCTCCGACGGTCGGCTCATTGGAGGAAGTTGCCGCCGACCTTGAGGCCAATCTGCTTGCCACAAAACACACGCAGCCGGCGAGCGTTTCCACTCGCCGGCTACGGCAACACAACACACAACCTCAACACCAAATCATTCAAATCATGCCGATCTCCCCGGCCCCTCTACTGGATCAATTCCCCAGCGAGTCAGGCCACCCCGCTCCTCAAGCTGCCATAAGATCATCTTGTCGCAGGAAGGACTTCAGATTTTGAATCGCCTGCGAGTGAATCTGGCAGATACGGGATTCGGTCACCCCAAAGATCTCCGCGATCTCGCGAAGCCGCAGATCCTCGAAATAGTAGAGGGCAAGCACGCGACGCTGCATTTCCGGTAGTTGGTCCAGGCGATCGGCGATCATGTGAGACATCTCATTGGCCATCACGCCCTCGCTCGGATCGGCCTGTGACTCGTCAGCAATGGTCTCATACTGGGAGGAGCCGTCTTCTGCTTCCGCGTTCCGCAGTGAATCCAGACACACGAACGTCGCAGGTTTGATCTCTTCCAGCAGATCCTGATAATCGTCCAGCTTCATGCTCAACGCCTTTGCCATTTCGACCTCATTGGGCGCCTTGCCGTTGCGCTGTTCGAAATCCCGCATCGCCTTCTCAACTTTTCTGCTCTTCTCATGGACGGAGCGAGGAACCCAATCGAGCCGGCGCAGCTCATCAAACGCGGCACCCCGGATGCGAACACGGGCGTATGTCGGGAAAGCAGTTCCGCATTTTGAGTCATACCTTCTGACGGCATCCAGCAAGCCGACCAACCCTGCGCTATGGAGATCTTCCGAGCTGACATGCGGAGGCAGGGTTGAGGCGATGCGTCCCACAACGGCACGCACCAATGGCAGGAAATATTGCACCAGAGTGTCTTCCGCGGCGCTGCCTTGTCCGGCACGCGCATAACGCTTCCAGAGATTCGGAAGGTCGCTCTCGGATGTTTGCTTGCAGTCAAAGCTGGCTTCCATCTCCAGACCAGTCGCGGGAGTGCGGGTGTCTATTTGTAGCAGTGTGGGGGTCATAGGCTTTCAGTGTTCGTATGTTAATAGCGCTTGCTGTCTTCGCAGCCTGAAGAAGGATCCCACCCAGTCGTGATGCAGATCGTCCGAAGCTTGCGCATCCATCCATGGCGGCGGCTTCCGGTTAAATCGGCTCGCGATGAAATCCATTTCATCTGCCAGCTAAGTTCGACACGACATCAGCAAACGGACTGCCAGATTTGCTCCCACAAGCAGAATCATCCGAATGCCCCACATTTCCGTAGTTCAGACTCTGACGATTGCCCGCGTAGAACTCGACGGAGTCTTCGCTCGGAATCTTTTGCCCGGCGATTCTCGTCACCACCATGCAGTTCTTTCCCGGTTTTCACTGTTAATTCGTCTCTTATCCAACCTCCAAATTGTCCGGTGAACATGCTCGAAATCCCACCTTGCCAGAGGACAACCGACAACCGAGTCAGGCTTCGTCCTACAAGCTCTGTATGGTGATCAATTGTCCCGGGTTCTTGATGGCACAATGCTTTGCGGAGCCACCTCTCGCCTGGTGCAATCAAAAGCTGGTGGTGGTTGAAGTCGTTCTTTGGACTGATGTGGTTGATAGCGCCTGCACCCATTTCGCATTTCGCTCTACATTCTCTCCTGCGGGAAAGCGCCGTCACCACCGGCGCCCTGCCAACGCAGCCGGAAGTGAGAGACTCCATTCCCTTACCGCCAACCTGTAAATGCCCGGCTCATCCCTGTTTCCCGCCTGAAATGTCGTGCGAGGTGAAGAGCCTGCCTGTATCATCAACAACAATCAGCTCATGAACTGCTCAGAACTTATTGTCATCGGACATCGCAATCCTGATACGGATGCGATTTGTTCCGCGATCGGATATGCCGAATTCAAGCGAAGGACGGGATTTGCGAATGCCGAGGCTGCGAGGTGTGGCGACATCAACGACCGCATTGCTTTCGTGCTCCAGACATTTGGGGTGGCTGCCCCGAGGCTCATCGCCGACGTTTCACCGAAAGTGAGCGACGTGATGACGCCTGATCCGGCGGTTGTGACGCTGGAAGCGACGCTTTTCGAAGCGTTGTCACTCATGGATCAGCGAGGGATCCGCGTCCTGCCGGTGGTTGGAGAAGGCGGCGTCTGCAAGGGGCTGGCCTAGGTGTTCAAGATGAACAAGGTCTTTTGTCCCGATCGGTCCCGCCTTGTCGAATCCCGCCGGATTCTCGCCTCGATCAACAGCATGGCCCGGACGCTCCAGGCGGAAATCATCACGGGGGAGGATCTGGAGATTGAGGAAGACCTGACCATGATCGTGACGGTGATGAGCAGGGAGTCGTTTGCGGAGCGAGTCCGGAAATTTGCCCGCACTCAAATTGTCGCTGTCGTGGGGGATCGGGCGGACATCCAGGAAGCAGCCGTCGAGGCAGGAGTCCGCGTGATGATCACTACTGGTGTATCGGCGGTGGACGCCGGTCTGATCGAGCGCGCCCGAAACAAGCGTGTGACGATCCTGCATTCTCCTCACGACACCACGACCACCACCATGCTCTGCCGGGCCTCCGTCACGATGCGG
This sequence comes from Verrucomicrobiales bacterium, assembly GCA_005777315.1. GTDB lineage: Bacteria > Verrucomicrobiota > Verrucomicrobiia > Limisphaerales > F1-12-MAGs170 > F1-120-MAGs170. The sequence continues at coordinate 18,505 of SXMN01000051.1, read as the reverse complement.
CACATGGTTCACGAAAACTTTCTTTCGTTCCGCGAGGACGAAGTTCTGAGGGAGATCCAGCCTGATGCGGCAAATTCCAACTTTCATGTGTTTCCTGTGATGGATGCCGGCGGACGGATGGTGGGAATCCTCGCCAAGTAGGATTTTCTGAAGAAGGTCGATCGCAAGCTGATTCTCGTGGACCACAACGAACTCTCGCAGGCGGTCGAAGGCGCCGACCAGATTGAGATCGTGGAGATCATTGACCACCATCGCCTCGGCGCGCTCACAACTTCCCAGCCGATCTTGTTTCGAAACGAGCCCGTCGGGTCCACGAGTACGATTGTCGCGGAATGTTTCTTGCGCAATCACGTGGAACTCCCGGTGCCGATCGCCGGCCTCCTTCTGGCGGGTATGGTTTCGGACACGCTCAATCTGACTTCGCCCACGACGACCGAACGGGATGTTCAGATGTTGAAGACACTGGAGCAGATCACCGGGGTCAGCGCGGCTGAGTTTACTGAGAAATTATTCGCATCGGGTTCGGTTTTGACATCGGTGCCGCCCGAGCAAGCCATCAAAATTGACTGCAAGGAGTTTGAAGAGTCGGGACGCAAATTCTCCGTCGCTCAAATCGAGGAACTCGGTTTTGACCAGTTTTGGAAACGCAAGGCGGATCTCCTGAAAGCGCTTGAGAGCCACAGGCGGGCATCCAACTATTTTTTCGCCGCGCTGTTCATCACGGATGTAGTCAGAAAAAGCTCGATGCTGCTTGTGTCAGGCGATCCGGCTTTCATGAAGTCAATCGATTATCCATCGAGCGAATCGGGCATCTATGAAATGGCGGGTGTTGTTTCCCGAAAGAAACAGTTGCTTCCCTACTTCATCAATTGCCTGAAACGCGGCGCCCAGCCGGGTTCTCGCCCAAGCCGTCCGGAGCCAGTGACGATGGTTTGATCCGTGGCCATGCAGCTGAGGTGCGGAATTCATCGAACGGTGCAATCCCATCGCTTCGATTGATCACACTTCTGTATCCGCAACTGACGCTCATATCTGAGACATGGCACCAGCGTCTGATTGAGATTTCTGTTTCCCCCTCGACGAAAGGTGATCGACCGCCTACAAACAACGCCAATCCCGGCACGTGCACAGATTCATCATTTGGTCCGCACCGCCGCCGGGATGTCGTCTATGGCCGAAATTGAGAGCAACAAATCGAACGACGGGAAGTTTACGGGCGTGCCCGTGGAATTGCGCGGGCTTGGGCGGATGCGACTGAGCACGCTGATGAGTGAGCACGGGGAAACGTCCGTTTACAGGGTCGATCATCCCGGAGTCGTCGTGAAGATGTTCGATCTCCAGTGCGGCAAGGCAGACGAGGTGAGCTATGGGCCTTACGTTGCGTTCAATCTCGAGAAGGAGAATTTCCAGGACATCGACGCGATCGGGCAATTGCAGAAATGCGTGCCGCGCTTTTACGGCGCCAACATCGATTACGAAAAGAAGCAGGCATACATCGCGATGGAGTTTCTCAATGGCGAGAATCTCATGGATTGGTGCCAGGCGTCCACGAACGCGCCATTTGAGGGCTGGACCGATCAGCTTCGCGCCGCGATTTATGAAACCCTGACGATTGTCACGAAGTTCCACGAGCATGGAATCGTGCTGATCGATTTCAAGCCGGACAATGTGATCCGGCTGCCGGACGGGCGCATCAAGTTTGTGGATCTTGGGGCGTTCTTCACGCCGCGCCACAGCCGGGAGGCGGACAAGTATGTGTATTCTGCCACGCCCGATTATGCGGAGCTGGTGATCGACACCTCAAATGTGCAGACAGGAATCCCTTTGAGCCAGTCCTCGGATATTTTCGCGGCGGGCGTGGCGTTGTTCGAGATGACGACGGGACGCTCCCGCCTGGCGATTGCGGATGCCACGGGCGACCAGTTGCTGGCGCTTCCGGAGCTCTATCGCTTCCGTGACACACAGATCAAGGATGTGTGGCACGCATATCCACATTTGAAGGAGCTCCTTCCGCGCGTGGAAACCCAGTTGCGACAACGCAGCATTCTTTTCTCCGAGATCTGGTATCTGGTCAAAGCGCTCCTGACTCATGAGGTTCCCGATTGGGAGACGCTGGCCGAGGATGAGCGGCATCGACTCATTCTCGAAACCGGAACGACCCTCATTACCGAGCAACTTCCGGCTGAACTGAACTGGCTTGCCGAGGCCATTGCCCGTGCGACAACGCTGCGAAGCATGCGCCTTCAGAGTGTCGCCGAACTGATGCAACTGGTGGCGAACCCGATCTCCGAAAATGTGCGGGACGACATCCTCAACCACAGTGAACTTGTCAGGTACATCCAGGATCTCGGGCTCGGCGTTGATTTCGTCACGCAGTTGAACGGCTGGGAAGTGAAGTTCAATGAACCGACGGGGCATTGGGCGGTGCTTGTTCACGCGGCTTGTTCCCACTTGCGGGATATTGCAGCTTTTACCTGCCTCAAGCGCGGGAATCGTGACCGCTGGGGGCACAGTTTTTTTCACATAGTCAGTGACACGGATGCGGATGCCGTCGATGGCAAGCCTGTCACAATGGAAAGTCTCGAGGAGGACCGGTCAGCCTGGATCGGCGGCTGAACATCCTCGAGATTCGAGAAACTGATTCGCCTTCTGCGCCTTGGGAATTCATTCGGCGCTCCTGCGAATTGTTGCGGCTGTTACGCTTCGGCGGTGTCACGTGGCTGGCACTCAGTAAGGCTTGAATCGAATTCGCTTCCTGCGGGAATGGATTCACGAACTTTGCGAGCCCACCGCCGAAAAACCTCCTTGGACTCGGTGGAGGCTTCTTCCAAAGGAACTGTGTCAACAACCTGATCGTCCTTTGGCAACCACGCTGGGTGAAGATAATCATCACGTCCGCGCATGTTCACCCGGCGAATGAAACTTCGAAGCTCGATGGAAAGTCTGGAAGTTTCATCGTCGAAGACGGATCGCGCCGTTGCGCACACCTCGAAGATGGAATCCGCCACACTTCTGGTGTTCACGATCTCACTTCTTTCGCTGAGCGTTCTCAAGGGTTGATGGGGTTAGATCAACATTTCTTCAACGTCCCGTCGGGGCGTCGGTTTGACATCGGCGCTGAATCCCAGGCGAAGGCACGCCTGTGGGTAGGACGTCGAGCCCATGGCCGTGGCGAAGCGCGTGCGCAAGTCGGGAACTTCGATTGCCTGGTCCAGGAAGGAAGCCCACACATCTTCGACCCGGGCTCTGAGCAACACTCTCGCCAGCGCCTGACCCGCGTGAATCCAATCCAGGACGGTGTCATTATTGGTTCCGAGAACCACCAGCGCGGGCGAGCCGGTGGCGAGTTCGTGGTCCATCGCGGCCTGCCCCTCTCCCATGTTGAACGTCCGCACCACGAGCGGACCCGCGTAGGAGATCAGGTCTTCAATGCCCTGTGCGTAACCAGGGATGCCGTCGCGAGCCCAACCGCGGTTTGGGTGAATCCACGCGGCGAGTTCCAGACGGAAGCTCTTGTTCGCCCACTGTCTCCGGTCGCCTTCGGCAATCAACTCCGCCAGTGAGTGCCGCATCTCTTCAGTCCGAATCACCTCCAACCAGGAGTTCTCCGACCTGGCCGCGTCGCTCAACGCATGGAGCAACGAAGGCGGCACGGGATCCTGCATGAAAGGCTGGCGGTTCGTGCGCCGTTTTGGGATCGCGTAGAACAGGATGCTTTCCTCCGCGGACTTCTCCTCGTCAGTTCCCAACCGCACCCGGGCCAGCAGATCTGGATCATTCGAGTCCGGCAGGATGGCAATCTCGCCCGCGTATGCGAAATGTGCCATCGCGGCCCTCAAATGGAAAAGCGCGCAACCACAACTGATGATCATCTCCCGATCATCCGGATCGACGACGTGACAGGAACGCGTGCGGTCCGCATATAGCTCGACTTCATTGCCCCGGATATGGAAAAGCCAGGGTTGTGAGTTGTGGCTCGATGGCGCGAGGACCGCGTACTTCAGCAGGAACTTCCATTTCTCCAGCGTCGTGCCCTCGTGCGGGAAATCCTCCGCTGAAACATCCCACAGAGCGACAGGTGAACTCTTCGGAAGCGCGGGAGAATGGATCGCAAAGTCGGGTTTGTTCATCATAATAATCAGGTGAACTGACTCACCATCTGCAGCTTCGGACAACACTCAATAATCAACCACACGAACGTTGTCATTTTATGGACTGAACTTGATTCGCGATGACGAACCTTCAGGTTTGCCGCCCCTCTTGAATACTCCCAGCTTGTAGGACTTGTTTGCGTTTGATACTCCAATCCCTGAAACGCAACCACACTCCAACACTTCACCACCAACATGAACTCGCGCCCCTCGAACTCCGATTCCAGCAACCTCCTGAAGGTCACCGCGCTTCTGCGCTCACTCATCCTCACCGCTGCCATGCTCATTTCCTTTCCACCCTCAACAGTGTCCGCCGCTGACAGCAGCGAAATGCTCGTTTACTTCGGCACTTATACGGGCGGTAAAAGCAAGGGGATCTATGTCTCACGGTTTGATGGGCGAACGGGTAAGCTCGGCGAACCCGCGCTTGCGGCTGAAACCTCCAGCCCCTCCTTTCTAGCGATTCATCCCGACGGTAAGCATCTCTACGCGGTGAATGAAGTGGCGGACTTCCAGGGAAAAAGGAGCGGAGCGGTCACGGGGTATTCGATCGATTCCTCGACCGGCAGACTGTCCCAGCTCAACCAGCAGCCATCCATCGGTGACGGCCCGTGCCATATCATCGTCGATAAGGCGGGCGCTCATGTGATTGTGGCCAATTACGGAGGCGGCAGCACCACGGTCCTCCCGGTCGGGAAAGACCGGCGATTGGGGGCGGCATCCGCTTTCGTGCAGCACACCGGTTCGAGCGTGAACAAGAGCCGGCAGGAAAAACCCCACGCGCATTGCGCGACGCTCGACAACGCCAATCGCTTCGCGTTCATAGCCGATCTTGGCCTCGATCAGGTGCTCGTTTTCAAATATGACTCCGCCAAGGGAACAATCGTGGCGAACAACCCTCCGGGAGGCGTGGTGCCGGCAGGCTCAGGCCCGCGACATTTCGCGTTCGATCCAAAGAACAACCACGGCTACGTGATCAACGAGATCACCTGCACCTTGACGGCATTCAAATACGACGCTTCCAAAGGAGCCCTGCAACCGATTCAGACGGTTTCCACATTGCCGGCTGGAGAGTCGATGCGACCCGAGTACAGCACCGCTGAGATCGAGGTGCATCCGGGTGGAAAGTTTGTTTATGGCTCGAATCGAGGCCATAACACCATTGCTGTCTTCGGCATTGATGAGGCAAGTGGCAAAGTTTCCCTCGTCCAGCACCAATCCACTCTCGGCAAGATTCCAAGGAGCTTTGGCATTGATCCTTCAGGCCGGTGGCTGCTCGCGGCAAATCAAGAATCCGATTCGGTGGCAGTCTTCGCAATCGATTCGGTCACCGGAAAGCTCGCCTCCGCAGGCCAGACCATCACTGTCGGCAAACCGGTGTGCGTAAAGTTCGTGGCTACTCACTGAGCGTCCACGCAAAAGCAACCAGGTTCACCGAGGAGACTGTCGGCTATCCCACGGTCTCCTCGGTTATGCTTCAGATCAGATGCCTTGTCGCCAAGGCACACCAATCTTCCTTGTAGGGATCGGGACCGGTCTCGCGTTGCACGATTGCCACCGCTTCATCGATGCTTTGTGCGATCTGGCTTCTCCAGACCTTGATCGCGGCGCCATCCGCCAATTCTTCCTGGATCAGAAACTTCTCAGCTTCCTCCACGCACTCGCGACCGATCGGGGATTGTTTGAGATTCGGCTCGATATACTGAGCGTCGTCGTGCTCGCCGTGGCCGCATAGGCGAAGCAGGCTGGCGACGACCAGTTGCGGTCCATTCCCGCCGCGTGCGTTCTGGATCGCCCCGCCCACGATGCGGAGGCATTGATCGAGGTTGGTGCCATCGACGGAATGGCCGGTGACTCCGTAACCCGGCGCTTTGTCCACGAGATCCCGGCACGCGAATTGGAGCCGTGTCGGGGTGGAGTAGGCATACTGGTTGTCCGCCACGATCAGGACGAGAGGAAGCTTTTCGACCGCAGCCTGGTTCAGCGCTTCATGAAATGCGCCGGTGGAAGTGGCGCCGTCTCCCACGCACGCCGCGCCCACGTGCCCGGCGTGCTGCTTGAACTTTCGCGCCATCAAACAACCATTGACCAGGCTGATCGTCGCTCCGAGATGGCTGATCATTGGCAGCAATCCTTCCAACGGACGGCCACGATGGACATTGCCATCCCGTGCGCGCATCGGCCCCATCGGTGAGCCAAGATAATTGCGGACGCTGTCCAGGATCGGTTCGCCGAACGCCAGCCTGCCGGCCAGGTCTCGAATCAAAGGCGCGAAGACATCGCCTTTGTGAAGGTTTTGTCCGACGGAAACGCTCAGTGCCTCCTGGCCGCGCCCCATGAAAACGCCGCCATGAATCTTTCCCGCGCGATACAGGCTGGCAAACTTATCATCCAGTGCCCGTGCCAGAAGCATCCAGCGAAATGCGCGAACCCGTTCTTCCTGCCTGGAATCGGTGGGAATTCCGGAAGCCGAGCGCGGGACAGACTCAGGTTTCGGTGACACCAAACTTGGAACCATGTGGAAAACCTACGTCCCGACCGTCTCCCGGTGCAAACTTTCTTTGAACCGGGATCGAATGGAGCGGAGCAGGGGGACGGTTGGATCAATGGCACTGTCGGATCACGACGTCGCCATCCTTGACCTTCACGCAACACGTCAGACGAAATTTCTCCGGATCCCGGTTCCAGGAATCCAGCACCTCGAGTTCCTCGGGAGTGGGATCTTCAAGGTTCTCCAGGCCGCTCACCACTTCGGCGACGCACGTGCCGCAGGAGCAGTTGAAGCAACCGGCCTCCATTTCGACACCCGCCTTCTCGCCAGCGTCAAGCAGCAGCACTCCCGGCTCGACCTCGGCGGACACATTGGCAGGCAACACGGTTACTTTAGGCATAATCTCGAAGGACAACTCGATTAACGGCGCAGACAGTTATCGCCGGACACGCTGATGTCAACGATTGCAGGGCGCGACGGTCTTCTCACGGGCGCATTCCACCGCTAAAGATTCGCAACCTACCGGCAGCAGCCTTAGAAGCTTTTGTGTATCGTCAGCGCCATGAAAACGAAATCAGCCAGAAGGATGGGCCGGTCGTCGAACTCCGCCACCGGGTTCACTTTGATTGAACTGCTGGTGGTTATTGCCATCATCGCGATCCTGGCGGGCATGCTCATGCCGGCGCTGGCGCGCGCCAAGGTAAAGGCCAGATCCATCGCGAGCCTTAACAATCTGCGACAGCTTGGGCTGGGTTTGACGCTTTACCGCGACGACTTCAACACACGTTTCCCCGGCCACTCGTTGCCCTCCGTGCCGGGCGAGGCACGGGTCCGTTGGGCGGACCTTATCTTCACTTACATGCAAAACATGGAGGTGTATCTCAGCCCGCAGCTTCGCCCGGAGGAACGATCCTTTATGAGCAAACCATTCGCGCACACGGCTCCTGGCGGCGTCGAAACTCCGGGAGTTACCCGATACTACGGAGGCTACGGGTTCAATTATCAGTATCTTGGCAACACGCGGACTCCCGGTGGAGTGCCGCCGTTCCACGCTTCAGACGCTTCCATCGCGGCTCCGGCGAACACGGTGGTGCTCGGCGATACAAAAGGCGCGCGCAAAGGATCTCCCAGCCTGCCCTTCGGCGCGGACGGTTCCGGGGTCTATGTGCTCGACCCTCCGCTCGGCTCGCAAGCGCTCGGCTCGATGGGCAGCCGGAAAACCAGCGTGACGCCCGGTTCTGGCAACGCTTATTACGAAGGTGGCGATGACGGCTCAGATGCCCACCGCGCCACGCCCTCCGCCCGAAATGACGGACGAGTCAATGTTATGTTGGTCGATGGCCACGCCGAAGCAATGACTGCGGCGCAGTTGGATGGCGGAAAAGCGGGCTCAACTCGCGTGAACAACGCCTGGTGGAATGGACATTTCGACCCGACGGTTCGTTGACTCAAGGCGTTGTTGTTCTGTGTCGGTCATCGGCGCTCTTCGGACAACGGAAACCATCGGGGCGTTTTTCGACGCGACAAGTCCACCCAATGCGAGCGGAGTGATCCGCTTCGCTCGTGCATCAAGGTGAGTTTTTCTGACAGGACGCAGCCAGTCTTGCATTCGCCTGGATCGTGCCCAAAAGTCCATGCGGATGGCCAAAGCCCGTCAACCAGTCACAGACAACACACCGCCTCGCGAAGCGCGGCCGTTCAGCGAAGTTGACGCCTGGCGCTCGGTCGGTGGGGGATGGCATCCACTGTTTGGAGGGTTTCGGACGGCGGGATTCAGCTTCGAGTGGCACGACTTTGATTGTTTACAGGAACTGGACTGGGCGCGCAGTTTTCATCCCGGCAGCGTCGAATTGTGTCTGAACTTGCAGGGCAATGCCGTGCTTCGGGACGGCACGAGGCGCGTCACTGTGGCCCCGCGCACCTTCGCTTTCTATTACCAGGGTGAACCGCCGCTCCTGGCCGTGCGCAATGCCGGTGAGCGGCATCAGTTCATCACGGTCGAATTTTCATGCGAGTTTCTGGAAAGGCATTTTGAGAAGACAGTGAACGATCTGCTCCCGCTGGTGAGCGCCGTGGTGCGGAACGATTCGCCCCGGTCGCAAATCGGTGTGCCGGAGCCTTTGCACACGACGCTCGCACAATTGATCGAGAGCTTGCGGCATCCGCCTGTCTTCGCGCCGGCTCAGGCCGTCTGGTTTCAGTGCAAGGCGCTGGAGCTGGCGGCGCAGTTGTTTTTTCGACCTGCCGCCGGGGAACTGTTTTGCACGCGGCAACAACGCGCCGCCCTTGAGCGTGTGGAACGGGCTCGCGCGGTCCTTCGTGAGAAGTTCAACAGTCCGCCATCGTTGGAGGAGCTGGGACGCGAAGTGGGATGCAGCCCGTATTATCTGAGCCGGACTTTTTCACAAGAGACCGGCATGACGATCCAGCAGTATCTCCGGCAGATTCGCATGGAACGCGCGGCGGAACTCCTGCGCACCGGGCGAGGCAACGTGACAGAAGTGGCGTTGGAAGTTGGCTATAACAGTTTGAGCCACTTCAGCGCGGCGTTCCACCAGACCTTCGGCTGCTGTCCCGGTCTGTATCCGCTAAAAACGCAGACGCAACGGGCGGCCGAAGCGGGATAAAGCACAAACAGCCCTCCATCCCGCGCCTTCACTCGATCGGGGCAGTCGCGATCCTGAAACCCACAACCTGCCACCAAACCGACCGGGTAGGGCTGGTGTGTCCTCACACCGCCGCGAAGGTCGAATGGACTGCCGCACCCCGCCAACGCCACGGCGCAGTGAGGACACAGCGCCCTGCCGCCCCCCGCGCGCGGATATGGCCGTGGGGATTTTGTTTGCGCGGACGTGGCCGTCCGCGCCCCTCCTGTCTGGACCGAAGAGCTGTGATTCTCACAGCAGTCACAGAGCCTCCGGCATCCACCCTCGGTACCGATCAGGGATTGCCTCAGGCTCTGTGACTGTGGCGGGAACCGCCGCTCTCGATTCGTCCAGCCCGACCAGGGATGGAGCCAAATGAATTCAAGTCATGGAGATAGCGGCTGGTTCACGTTTGAGGACGAATGTATGCTGGATGTCGGTTGGCGCAGATTTCATACGCGTCAATCCAAGTCCCTCCTCGACAACCATGACGGCAATACCTACAAGCAAATAGTGATCAATCCAACCGCAAATGCCCTGGTCACTTAACTCGCAGGCAAAGTACATTGAAATCCCCGGTCATTCTTGCACACGGGCAGCAAGTTCTCGCCTTCATCCTGGCGGTGGGCGTTGGCGCAATTGCGATCAGCCTGGCGGCGCTTGTCGCAGGCTTTCGAAAGAAGAATGACAAGAGATCCGTCTCAGGTCTAGTTTGCTCGTCGCTTGGAATTATGGTCGGCGGTTTCTTGTGCTTTCTCCATGGTGCGGAGCCGCCGTATTTCGACTTCTTCTCAGTCATCATGCTTTCGCCGCTGCCGCTCGCGCTAGTCGCGCTTTTCCTTAGCCTCAGGCGAAAGGCCAAAAATGCCTAACGAAGCAGGCATAGCATTGACCGGAGCGAGAAAGGGGGCGGAAATTACAACAAGGGGAATCCTTTTCCACGTGGAGTCATCTCACTTTTCATCGGGCTGGTAGCCCGACGGCACGGGCAAGTTGCCCGTGCCACCCGCGACTATGAAAAATGCGAGTTGGCACACGCGTTCTCCAAGATTCCCTTTGCCCGCTGCGTTTCCCGCCGCGTAACCTCGCGGTGTGGGAACGCCGAGCATCGCTGACATCACCTACCGCTATGAAAGGCGGCGGGCGGTGGCGAGCGGCATTCTTGAAACGGCCGGCAATACATTTCTCCTGCTCGTCGTGGTCCGTTGGTTCATCGATGCGGGCCCGACCGCCAAGGCTCTGGTTGCGGGCGGCGGCAGCGTCGGTCTCTTCATTTCTCCTCTCGTGGTGTCGGCGGTCGCGCGGCTGGGTTGGAAAACTTCCATTGCCGCCTCGCGCCTCGCGATGTGTGGCGCGGCATGTTTTCTGACCATGGCGATCATCCCGGTGCTACCTGTGTTTGTCGTGGGCAGCATCCTGGCGCTGACCTGTTCTGCGGCTGCCATCCCGCTTCTCACCCAAATCTACCAGGAGAACTATCCTGCGTCAGAACGTGGACACCTCTTCTCTCGCGCGTTCGTCATTCGAATAGGAACGGCGGCGCTCTTCAGTGAGTTCGCAGGCCAGCTCATGTCGCGGCACATCGAGTACTTTCGACTGCTGCTCCTGATATTCGCTGGTTGCTTCGCGCTTTCGGCGCACTGTCTGGCGAATTGTCCATCCCGCCCGTTGACTGCGACTGGCGGCACTCATCCTCTCCGGGCGCTTCGTTTCGTGCGCGAGGACAAGCTGTTTCGCCGGACGCTGATCAGTTGGATGCTCATGGGGTTCGCCAACCTGATGATGCTGCCGATGCGCGTCGAGTATCTGGCAAATCCCAAATACAACCTGGCGTTGACCGTGGGTGAGATCGCCTTTCTCACGGGAGTGGTGCCGAATGCGGCGCGCCTTGTGATGAGTCCGATCTGGGGCTGGCTCTTTGACCGCATGAACTTCTTCATGCTCCGCGTCACGCTGAACGCGGGTTTCGCCATTGGCATCCTCGCGTTCTTCACGAGCTCCGACGTGAAAGGGCTGATCATCGGGGCCTTGGTTTTCGGCATCTCGAACGCAGGGGGCGATGTGGCGTGGAGTTTGTGGGTGACGAAGTTTTCACCGCCGGAACACGTGGCGGATTATATGTCGGTCCATACGTTTTTCACTGGTTTGCGCGGAATCGTGGCGCCGCTCGCCGCGTTTCATCTGGTGCAGACTTATCAGGTGACGACTCTGGGATGGATCGCCGCGGCAATGATCTTCAGCGCGAGCCTGCTGCTGTTGCCAGAGATTCGATTTGGACGGCGCGGGAGGGGTGCCCAGGCTTTGAATGAGGAAGTATCCGAATAATTTCGCATTTGCCGTCATCCGTTTTCGACCGTTAGCATCCCTCCGTCTGCTTCATCGAGTCCGTGCCAGACCCGGCTCGTGACGAACTGAATGAGCATCACCTATCTCGAAGCGATTCGCGAAGCCCAGGCAAGGGCGTTGCGGGAAGATCCGCGCGTCTATATCTACGGCCAGGATGTGGGGGCGTTTGGCGGGGCTTTCAAAGCCACGAAGAATCTCGCGCAGGAGTTCGCCGGTCGCGTGATCGATTCGCCAATCAGTGAGGACGCGATGATCGGCTCGGCGGTTGGCGCGGCAATCGAGGGGATGCGGCCCATCATAGAGATGCAATTCGCGGACTTCTCGACGGTCGGTTTCAACCAGATCATTAATCAGGCGGCCACGCTTTTCTGGCGAACGAAAGTGCCTTGTCCCATCGTCGTGCGCCTGCCCTCGGGCGGCACTTCTGGGGGCGGTCCATTTCACAGTCAGAGCATGGAAGCGCTCTACGCGCATTACCCGGGGTTGATCGTCATGACACCCGCCACGGTCGAGGATGCCTACAGCATGTTGATCGAAGCCGTGGCCATCGATGACCCGGTGATTTTTTGCGAGCACAAGTTTCTCTATTACCATCTCAAGGCTGAGAAGCTGCCCACTGAAGCGATGCCTGTGGGTAAAGCACGAATCGCCCGTGAGGGCCGGGATCTTACAATCGTCGCGTACAGCGCCATGGTGCATGAAGCACTCGCGGTCGCGGAGGAACTGGCGACGGAAGGCACGGAAGTTGAAGTTGTCGATCTGCGCACGGTGAAGCCGCTGGACACCGACACGGTAATGGCGTCAGTGGCGCGCACGGGACGATTGCTCGCGGTGGGTGAAGCGTTTCCATGGGGTGGGGTGACTGCGGAGGTTGTTGCGCGTGTGGCCAGCGAAGGTTTTGCATTGCTGGATGCGCCGCCGCAGCGGTTGAATGCGAAAGACACGCCGATTCCCTATCACCCGAGCCTTTGGGCGGCGCATCGTCCGACTGCCAGGACAATTGCGCTGGCGGCGAGAAATCTTTTGAGGACATGAAGCGAATGAATGGAAAGTGAAATAATCCCATGCCAAAGATTCCCATCATCATGCCGCAACTTGGCGAATCCATCGCGGAAGCCACCGTCATCTCGATTTTGACGCAGGAGGGCGAGGGTGTGGAGGCTGATCAGGACGTGCTCGAGGTGGAGACAAACAAAGCGACGATGAACGTGGCCGCCCCCTGCCGTGGCCGGGTAAGCAAATGGCTGGTGAAGTTAAATGAGAGTTACACTGTCGGATCGATCCTCGGTCACCTCGACGCCAGTACGGAAGATGCGGCGCGGCTGGGATTGGACGCTACAACCCCTTCGATGGGTGACGCGCAAGTCGGACATGCATCGAACGAATCGGATTTGGATGCAACTCTGAGTAATGAAGGAGAAGCACGCCAGCGATCCGTGGAGCCAACGGTTCGAGGACTGCCGGTGCCGGCGCACGTGGCGGGGGCGAGTTATATGTCGCCGAGGATGAAAGCGCGGATGGCTGAACTCGGTTTGCACGCGGCGGATCTGGCAGGCATCGCCGGCAGCGGTGCGGCGGGGCGCGTGACGATCGAAGATTTTGAGAAATTCATAGCCAACCTGGAGCGGAGCCGAATGAGTCCGGCCTCGACCATGCGTGTGGCTGTAGCGGACGCGATGCGCCGGAGCTGGACGCGGCCATTAGCTACCGTTGCGCTGCCGGTGTGTCTCGATCCGATGCTGGTTCATCGCAAGAATTCCGACCTGAAACCTGGTCCCGCACTCTACGCGCTTCGCGCCCTGGCACTGGCTTTGGGTGAGAACAGCGCTCCGGCTGGACGTCTGGTGGGAAGCCGCATCGTGCATCCTTCCTCCATCGACGTGGGTTTCGCTGTCGAAGCGGAGGATGGCGTGCTCGTACCGGTATTGCGCAAAGCAGACAAGCGCCCGCTCTCGGAATTGCTCGTCCGCTACAACGAACTTGTCTCACTGGCCCGGCAGCGTCGGCTGCCACCCGATGCGACCGGCGGATCAATCGCCACCGTGACGAACTTCGGCACGTTCGGCCTGACGTGGGCGACGCCAATTCCGCTGCCTGAACAGACGCTCGTTCTTGGAATGGGGGCAGGTCGGAAAGTTCCGGATTGGAATGAAGCAAGAGGCCAGTTCCTGCCAGTAACAGAGGCCAATCTGACTCTGAGTTTCGACCATCGCGTTCTCGACGGCGGCGCGGCCGGGCGGTTGCTGGCACGTGTGGCATCACTCCTCTGTGAGCCGAAGAAGCTCTAAGATTCCGGTCCGCATCGGCGACGCGACGTTGTGGAGAACCCTCTCGACAATATCGACTCCACGGGTAGTTTCGCGACATTTCTAATATGACAGACCCGCGATATTCCAAGTTGGCCCGGCTTTTGATAGAGTACTCGACTGCGCTCAAAAGGAACGAGCGGATACTGCTGGACATGATCGATGTGCCAGACGAATTCACGGTGGAACTAATGCGCGCGGTTCGTGTGGTGCATGCTATTCCACTGGTGGAAGTGCGACATTCACGGGTCACTCGCGAGGTGCTCCTCGGAACGGATGAAGCACACGCCAAAACCGTGCGTGAGATCGAAATGTTCCGGATGAAAAAGGTGGATGCTTACATCGCCATCCGCGGTGCCGCCAATGCCAGCGAGTCTTCGGACGTGCCAGGTGCGAAACTGGCGCTGTACTCGAAGACTCTTCGCCCCGTTCTCAATTACCGGGTCAACAAGACGAAATGGTGTGTTTTGAGATGGCCGACCCCGAGCATGGCTCAAAGCGCCGGAATGAGTACGGAAGCGTTTGAGAATCTCTACTTCGATGTCTGCACGATGGATTACCTAAAAATGGCGAAAGCGATGGTGCCGCTGGAGCGGCGGATGAAGCAGGCCGACCGTGTGCGGATCACCGCGCCTGGCACCGATCTATCATTCAGCATCAAGGGAATCGGGGCAAAGATGTGCAAGGGCGATCGCAACATTCCTGATGGGGAGGTTTTCAGTTGCCCGGTGAAGGACTCGATCAACGGCGCGATTCAATTCAACACACCCACGCTTTACTCGGGCACGAAATTCGAGAATGTGCGACTTGAGTTCAAGGCGGGCAAAATAGTAAATGCCACAGGCAGCAACACGAAACGGCTCAACGAGATTCTCGATACGGATCCCGGCGCTCGTTACACTGGAGAATTTTCCCTTGGGTTTAATCCCTACATTTTGAATCCCATGTGCGACATCCTGTTTGACGAAAAGATCGCCGGCTCGTTGCACTTGACCCCCGGTCAGGCGTACGAGGATTGCGACAATGGAAACCGATCGGCAGTTCATTGGGACATGGTGTTGATTCAAAGGCCCGAGTGGGGTGGGGGAGAGGTCTGGTTTGACGACGAACTGATACGCAAGGACGGGCGGTTTGTGCCAGGCGATCTTCTGCCGCTGAATCCAAACAAGTTGAAATAGTTGTGCGCCACACTCGATGACTTTAGACAGGACAGTTCCCCAAATCATCATGGGAGCGGTTGCCGGGTTACCTTGGGTTAGGGAAGGCGGCATCATCCGCGCATTGCGGACGGTTCTTTTGGCCGGAGTTGGACTGCTCAACGTGGAAGCGCAGCCCACGCTGCCACTCAGTTCGCGAGTCACTCCAGACTTGAGCAAGCCCGGGTTCGCCTGGCGCGTGTTCGCGAATTCGAACAACACGGACAACAGTCTCGCAAGGGCGGAAGCAGCCCTGGCTGGGGCGCTCAAGGATGCTGTCGGCAATCCGCTTCCCAATCGCGCAGACCCGGCGGCTCGAGGGGCGGCGATCGCGCCTTCCCTCGCTCCCATTCCCACGAACGCACCGATCGAGTTCGCCATTGAATCGGCGATCAATCTGAGTCAAACGCAAGGTGACGGTAATGGCGCTTTCACTCCCGACCTCCAGATGCCGGGCATTCCAACACTGGACCAAGGCAACGACGGCATCGCCGCGGAGATCATCACGTTTCTTGAGCTGCCCGCCGGAGTCATCACGATGGGGGTGAATTCTGATGAAGGCTTTCGAGCCAGCGCCGGCAACCTCCACGACGCGTTTCAAGGATTGGTCCTGGGCGAGTTTGATGGTGGGCGTGCGAATGCGGACACGATTTTTTCTTTCACGGTTCAGGAAGCGGGAGTCTATCCCTTCCGCCTTCTCTGGGAGGAAGGCGAAGGCGGAGCCAGCATCGAATGGTTTACAGTGAAGGCTGACGGAGCCAGAACTTTGATCAATGATCTGGAGCATGGCGGGATCAAGGCATATCGCGCAGCCACAGCCGGACCGAGGGAACCTTACGTGCAGTCAGTGAAGCCCGGGCGCGCACTCAGGCAGCTCAATCAAGCGGCATCCGCCGTGGAAGTTGTAATCCATGACGGCGATGATGTTGCCATCGACGACGCGTCGATTGATTTGAAGATTGATGGCAGGGCTGCGTCGGGAATGAAGCGTGATGGCAGGAGGGTGACGTTGACCTACGCGCCCGAGAGAATCCAATTCTCATCTGAATCACACACCGCCGAGCTGGTGTTCAAGGGCACGGGAGGATTCAGCCGTGTGGAGAAATGGAGTTTTCGCAACTGGAAGAATGTGGTTCTGCCAGCCCCTGTGGTGATGGAGACTTTTGATGCGGTTGCGGAAGGCGCGCGACCTGAGGGCTGGGTGGCAGCCAATTTTACGGTGGGATGCCAACCCGGTGAGGACATTACGAATCAAAAATCGGACACGTACAAGAACTGGGTCGTGATCGGGACCGGCACGATTCCATTCGTCGATCAGGAAGGCATTGTGAGCGTCAATCCGGCGGAGAAGCTCAACGACAGGCCGCTCACGATTGACATGCTCAGATCGGGTAGAGTTCTTTACGCGGAATCGGACGGAAGGTGCAGCGGTGAATCACGACAGGAGGTTCTTGCCGGAATCGCTGACAGCTTTGGACAGACTCAGTTCATCGTAAGCCCTGCGTTCAAACTTTCGACCGTGAAGGATCCCATGCTCTCCTTTGGATGTGGCTATGTGCAGAACCAGGACAGTTTCGGAGGCGTCGAGTATTCGGTCGATGGAGGGAATGCCTGGCTTCCGGTGGTCTATTTTCTTGATAGCGCGGACATAATCCTGAAAAGCGACGGGGCCGTGGATGGTGTAAAGACGCTCAATGCCACGCAGAGCGATTCGTCCCTTTGGACAGTAAATGGAGTGGTAAGAGGCGGATCGTTTGGCGACGCCATTGCCGCTCCGATCGATGAATCGATCGGTGATTACATCGTTCCCCGCGTGGATGACAACAGCTCCGAGGGGAAACGAATTGAAATCTTTCGCCTGCCTGCCGCCGCAAACAAAGCTGATGTTCGGCTCCGCTTTCTGGCGACTGGTTCGGACAGCTACTATTTCTTTATCGACAATGTCGCCTTCGGGGACACTCCTCCTGACCAAAATACAAACCCCACCACTCCGCCCAGGCTCACGTACGAAATCGTCGCCGACGGACTGAAACTCAACTGGGATGGGGATGGGAAACTTGAATTCGCTGATAACGTCTCAGGCCCATGGAGCTTGGTTACAGGTGCCGCGAGTGGTTACCAGGTGAATAATTTAGTCGGCATCGCAAAGTACTTTAGGGTTCGGCAATAGACAGGAGGCTGTTGCTGCGGAAGCAACATTCCGGGTGATCTCACGGCAGCCTGAGCCACCGCCATCGGCTTCCAGGAAAGCCTTGAGCATCGACTAGCGGGATTCCTCAGCAGCAACGGAAGCATCCTTCAAAATAGCTAGGAACTGCTTGATGGCAGGGGAGAGGACTTTGTTCTTCTTGTGAATTGCTGCGAGCGGACGAATAAACTCCCCTCCGGCGAGTGCCACTTCGACGAGACTGTGCCGGGAAATTTCGTGGACGATGGAGCCCTGGGGAACGATTGAGATTCCGGCATCGATCTCGACGGCGCGTTTGACGGTTTCGATGTTGTCAAAATCCATCACATGTTTAACGGCCACGTTCTGATCCTTGAGAATCTTGTCGATCGCCTTGCGTGTTGGAATATCGGGGCCGAAGCCGATGAACTTCTGGCCGGCAAGATCTTTTACCGCAATGCTCGATGATTTCGCCAACGCATGCTGGGGATGGCAGATCAGCACAAGTTTGTCGCGGCGCAGGGGGACGACTTCCAGTTTGGAATCCTTCCCGGGGAAGGCAACAAGGCCCAGGTCCACCACGTTTCCCAGAACGTCTTCATACACCTGATTGGAGCGCCGGTACTCCACGTTGACGTGGACCGTCGGGTAGCTTTTGAGGAATCGTTTGATGTACGGCGGCAGGTCATGAAGACCGATGCTGTAGATCGTGGCGATGCGAATGGTGCCCGAAACGATGTCCTTTATTTCCTGAAGTTCGGAGTGGAGCGTATCGTAAGTCTGAACGATCTGCTTGCTGTGCTGGTAGAGGAGCTGTCCCTCGCGGGTAAGCCGGAATTTTTTCTTGCTCCGCTCGATGAGCAGCGTCTTGAACTGTTTCTCGAGGGAGCTGATCTGCTGGCTGACGGCAGACTGAGTTATGGCGTTGACTTGAGCCGCTTTGGTGAAGCTTTCCGTTTCCGCGAGATCGCAAAAGACTTTTAGACTTTCAATTTGCATCTCCTAATTGAAAAGAGAGCGAGAACTTAAGTCAATCATGCCTCGCTGGCGTGATGTGTTGCTTCCACGGCTGTGACAAAGTCATTGGAGAAAACAGTTGAGAGTTGAATGGCCATGGCGAGCATCTGATTTCTGGTGAATTTCGGTGGTTCAGCGACTTCAGGAAGGGCAAGGCTTGAGGTTTTTGAACGCCATCACCAAGCG
>SXMN01000050.1 GCA_005777315.1 Verrucomicrobiales bacterium | reverse complement strand
CATCTCCCCGGGGGAAACGTTCATCCGGGTAGAGGGCGAAAGCCTGCTCGCCTACGGTCCTCCGCTGCCGTTGCAGTTCAAGGAAGGCACCACCGCGCAGACCTTGAAGCTCGACGGCAGCGAGACCTACGACATCGTGGGCCTCGACGCGAACCTCAAGCCCCAGCAAGACCTCACCCTCAAGATCACACGCAAGAACGGCACGGTGGAGAACATCGTTGTCGCCTGCCGTATCGATACGCCCATCGAGATTGATTACTACCAGCATGGCGGCATCCTGCCGTATGTGTTGCGGCAGTTGGTGGCGAAGGCGTGACATTGAAAACCAACGATGCTACCAATTCAGCCATGAGCTTGACGACTTTGGAAGTGGAGTTGGACCACGGGAAGGTCACACCACGCGGTAACGAAGCGCTTCCGGAGCGTGCTCGCGCGTTGCTGACGATTCTTCCGTCAGGTAACAAACCCTGTGGAGATCCGCTTGTCCAACACTCGGCGCTGGGCAAGGCAGTCTTTCACGAGAATCCAGCGAATCCACTTCTTCCGGAAGACTGGCCTGCGGCCTTCAAGTGAAGCTCCTGCTGGATACCTGCGCGTTGCTTTGGCTGGCGGAATCCCCGGCGACCCTCTCGGCAACCGCGCGGGCGGCCGTTTCGGCTCATCCGGATGAACTGTTCGTGTCAGCCATCAGTGCATTGGAGATCGGAATCAAGCACCGGAAAGGTCGGCTGGATCTGGGCATGGACCCGGTGGATTGGTGGCGGCTCGCGACGACACATCATGGATTGACGGTTGTTTCGGTCAGTGACGAAATCGCGCTGACCAGCACCGCGCTGCCTCCTTTGCACGCTGATCCGTCGGACCGGTTGATCGTGGCCACGGCGGCGATCATCCAAGCTTCCATCGTGACCATCGACCCACTCATCAAGCAGTATCCCAACACCAAGATTGTCTGGTGAACGAATGGATGAATCCACCCATCAAGATCGACTACTACCAGCACGGCGGCATCCTGCCGTATGTGTTGCGCCAGTTGGTGGCGAAGACGTAGTCCGTGGAGCGCCGGTCTCCGAGGGCATGACGCCGCGAACCAAACGCGAGTACCTGCGCGAACTGGGGGCCGACAAGAACCGCTGGTCATGTCCACTCACGGACGAGGAGCGTGCCATCGGTTTCCTCGGCTGGCACGAGCGCGGTTATCAACCGCATTGCAATTTCCCCGGCCTCGTCCAGTTCGTCACCTTCCGCCTCGCCGATTCCATGCCCGTATCGTTGAATGGCGAGTGAGAGAACCTCCTGTGTATCGAAGATCTCCGTGAAAAGCGTCTGCAGCCGGAGGGTCGTGAAGACTTCGCCACAAGCGCCAGAATCATCTGGATTCGTTAAACTCGCGGCACCCGTATTTGTCGGCGGTAAGCTGGCGGACATGTTCAAGCAGTGATTTGTCCGGTTCGAAGTTCTGCCATGTCACAGGAGACGCGGCAGGCACGGTGTCGCACATGGCCTTTTCCCAGGCGCTGCGATCGGCTTGTGGAGGTTCAAACTGGACCGAGCCTTGAATGAGAAGGCCAAACTTGTTTCGACGTTGAGCGGCACCTGCAATTTTTCGCCCCGCGCAGAGCACATCGAACTTCTCCGCACCTGCGAAGCACTGTCCCGGAATATCTTTCTGACAGCCTCGTGACAACTCCGTCGCGAGGTTCAGTTTTACGAAAGCATCCCGGATCCAGTGATGCATTCGCTGATAGCTCTCGGCTGCCCGAAGTTGATACCAAGAATGTGACGGCGGAATGATGACGCTGTAGGTCCAATCTGAATCATGCAGCACCAATCCTCCACCGGTGGGGCGGCGAATGAGCGGCCTCAACGTCGTCCAGCGCGACACATCCGCGAAGCGCTGCGAGTATCCAAAGGTCGCCGCCGCCTCTCTCCAACCATAGAATCGGATTGTCGGCTCGCCTCGGAACGCCGCAGATTCGAGCAGTGCCTCGTCCCAAGCCATGTTCTCTGAGGACGCGCAGACACCCGATTGAAGTAAGCGCCAGATTTCCATCATGTGTCTCGATGCTAGCCAATTACTGCTGATCGAGCAAATTCTTGAGCCTCGTAACGCTCGTTGTGCTGGCAATGAATTCCAGCGAGTCACCGTGCTCCACCTCAATTCTCCATCCCAAATCGACCATGCTTTGCCGGGCACCTGGAATTTGCGAACCAGTCAACTCAAGACATGCGGACACGCCAACGCGCTACCGGCACCTATCGCGGTGTCTCCAGAATATCCAGGCTGGCGATTGCTGAAGACAGTTGCTCTGCAATGAACTTTTGCTGCTCGAGTGAGATCACCTTGCAGCTGTCCTGCGACGAGATGTAGAAGCTGTCGATGGCCGCGCCTTTCTCGGTGGCGATTTTGGCAATGGCGATATCCATGTGCAGGTCGGAGAGAGTCTGGGAAATGACGTAAAGCAAACCGATTCGATCCTCCGTTTCCACTTCGAGTACGGTGTAGTAATCCGAAGTCTCGTTGTCGAAACGAATCCGGGTGGGAATGCGATCTTCATCAACCACCGATTGAGCGCCAAGAGCCGAACGTTGTCTCGCCATTAATGCCGGGAGATTCACCACTCCGGTGAGCGCCGCTTTGAAAAGCCGCTCGAATTCTTCCTTCTCGGCTTTGTTGGCCAGCGAGCCCGATTTGGCGCCTGTGACGAGAAATGTGTCGAGAATCATGCCGTCAGTCCGGCTGTATATCTGGGCGCTAAGAATGTTAAGGCCCGCGGCAGCGAGACTGCCGGCGATCTTTGAGAAGAGGCCGGGCCGGTCCCATGTGCAAATCGTTACCGCAGTGTAACCACGATCGGGCTCATTGTGCCAATGAAGGACAGGTTCCAGCGCCTTGTCATCCTCGGCAAGTTGATGATGCATGAACTGGTGGGCAATTGTGAGATGCGACAACACCTGCCTGGCGCCGTGTATCTGAAAATAGCGGGAAGGCAGATGGTCGAAGTGAGCGTTCAGTTCATCCTCACCGAAGCTCCTGGGCATGATCTTCCTGACCTCCTCTGCCAGAAGCTCGCGCTGTTTTTCTTCGGCACGGAAGAAGTCTCCAGTGCCGGTCAGGACCGCGTAAGTCTTGTGATAGAGCATCCAGAGGAGTGAATCCTTGAAACCATTCCACAAACCCGAGCCCGTGCCCTGGGAATCCGCAAACGTGTGCAATGTCAGCAGCGCAAGATTCTCGGTGGACTGGATGAGAGTGGCGAAGTTGCGGATCACGGACGGATCTTCCAGATCGCGGCGTTGGGAGATCTGGGCCATCAACTGGTGGTGCTCCACTATCAGGCACAAGGCGTGAGCCGTGGCACCGTCGAGCCCGAGCCGCTTGGCGACGGTGAGCGCCATGCGCGAGCTGGCCATGTGGTGATCCTTGCCCGGCACGCCTTTACCTGAATCGTGAAGAAGCAAAGCCAGGTAGAGCACGAATGGACGCTCAATTTTTTGAAGCAGTTCGGCGTAGTTGTAGAACGGAGGCTCCTTGGACTCAGGGATCTGATCCAGCATTTCAACACAAAGAAGAGTGTGTTCATCGGCCGTGTACTGGTGATAGAACTCGTGCTGAACCAGGCAAGTGAGTTTCCCAAATTCGGGAAGATATTTGCCAAGCAATCCCACGTCATGCATCACCCGGAGCGTGGGAGCAACGTTGCCCCGCTGACCCAGGATCTCGAGAAAAGTCTCATGGACGTGAGGGTCACTGAGAAACTCGCGGTGAACCGATCCCACCTGGTTGCGAATCATCTGAGTCAGGTCCGGATGAATCTTCAACGCACGCTGCTGGGCGTGCAGAAACACCCTCATCAGGCGCCGTGGTTGCTCTTTGAAGATCCTGAGGGAAGTCGCGCAGATGCAATCATCGACGATTTGAAAACCATCGACGGTCTGCCTCACTCTTCGGTCCCGGCCTCGTCGAATGAGCCCGCGAAGCGTGGCCAATTTCGATGGCTGGGGAATGAGCGCGAGGCGTTGCTCAACCGTGCGGGTGATGAGATAAATGTTCCGCATGTGAGTGTAAACGTCTCGCATGAACTTCTCAATGCGCTTGCTGGGAGACCTGTCCGTGTAACCGAGATTGTGGGCGATGGCCGGTTGCAAGGCCCGACTCAACACATCGCCACTGCGATTGGAGTGGTAATGGATGTCGTTGCGGACCCGGAGGAGAAAGTCGTGCGCCGCGTCCAGTTGCTTTCGTTCCGTGGGGCTGACCATCTCCTGTTGTTCCAGCTCCAGAATGCTCCTCGCCCGGCTCTTGAAAAACATCATCCAGAGGAGATTCTGGTAGTCGCGCAAGCCTCCGCTGCCATTCTTGATGTTGGGCTCCTGCATGTAAGCAGATTTCCCAAACTTTGTCCTCCTGGCTTCTTGATCCTGAATGCGAGACGCCACGTATGCATCCTCCAATCCCCGCACACACCGGGTAATCACCACGCGCTGCATACGGTCAAAGAGGCCCGCATCACCCGTCACCAGCCTCGCCTCGATCAGCGAAGTCTTCGACTGCATGTCAGAGTTGGCGACCGACACGCAATCTTCGACACTTCGCACGGAATGTCCGACTTTGAGTCCCACATCCCATAGTGTCAGCAAAAGTCCATCCATCAGCGCCGTCATAAATGGCTTGGGCTTGCCGTGGGAAACAAGATCCCCCCCGTGAAGGAACATGATGTCGATGTCGCTGTTGGGATTGAGCAACCCACGACCGTAGCCTCCCGTGGCCACGATGGCGAGTGGCGCATTGACACTCTTGTCGGCTTTCACCGTTTGCTTCACCGCCTCGAGGATGTGAGTGATCAGCAGGTCCAGCACATGGGCTCGCGACCGGCAGATTTCCACGCCTCCTCCTCCGCCGCGGTGAAAAATCTTGAGCCGGTGCGCCTCCACCTTGAGGAAATTCTTGTAGCGCGCCAACTCCTGCTTGGGGTGGTGGTCAGGGGGGATCGGCAACCGTTTGGAGGCGTTGTCTTCTATTCGTTCGAGCAGTGTCGGCATGACGCGGCAGAAAGTAGCAGTGGCCCGGGGCGGCGCAAGCATCGGAGGAGTTTCCGAACTTTCCACGCAACTTGTGCCGGCGGCGGTGTTTGCTAGTGTGATATCGAATGGCTGCCGCTCCGATCGAAAAACTGGACCCGGATGCCGCCCTGATGCTGCTTGTCACTCAGGGCGACGTTGGGGCTTTCGAGCAACTGGTCGAGAAGTACAAGCAGCCTGTCTTCAACATCATTTTCAGAACCCTGCCTGACGCGACGGAAGCCGAGGATCTGGCGCAAAATGTATTTGTCCAGGCGTACAAAGCGGCCGGTCGATACCGGGTAACCGCCAAGTTCTCGACATGGCTGTTCACGATTGCCCGCAATCTGTGCCTGAACGAAATCCGCCGCCGCTCGCGACATCCCGCAGAATCGATGGATGCCACCCTTTCGGAGGACGAAGACATGCCCAGACGGCAGTACCTCGATACGAAGTGCGTCGCACCGGAAGATGCGCTGCTCCGGGGTGAACTTTTTGAGAAGGTCGATCAAGCGATCTTCGAGCTGCCGGAGACACAGCGCACCGCCCTCCTTTTGTGTCGCGAGGAAGAATTGTCTTACGAGGAAATCGCCAAAGTTCTGGGATGTTCCATGCCAGCCACGAAGTCGCTCATCCATCGCGCAAGGGAAACGCTCAAGCAGAAATTGAAGCCATACCTCCGAACGGGAGCGTGGAGCGCTGAGAAGGTGAAGCAACTTTAGGCAACAGTTGGTTTTGAATGGAAAGCGAAATGAACAGCCACGATAAAAACAAACTCCAAAAACCTTCCCATCAGCGCAAGCAAGGCTCGAATGGACTGACCGGCTGGAATCCAGGCTCTGAATCACAACCCGAAGAATTGGCACGACTTGACATTGAGATCGTCATGAACCGGTTGCTCGATGAACTGCCGGACGCGCCTGTGCCATCCAATTTCACCAGCTGCGTCATGGAGCGGATCCAACTGGAGCAGCGCGCTGCCCGCCGGTCCCGTCCTATCCGGTGGTGGAACTCGTTCACACATCTGGTGTGGGGGCGAAAAGTCGCGGTTGCTGCCAGCTTTCTGGCCATGAGTGTCCTATCGTATCAGCAGTACCAGGTGTTCGTGAGGCGTGAACTTGCTCAGAGCATCGCCAGCCTGACCAGCGTGGTCCAACCCACGCTCGAAGTGTTGCAGGATCTCCCAGCCATTGAAGGGTTCAAGCAGGTTGCCCTGCACAGCGCCGTGGAGGAAACCGACTTGATGGATGCGATGAAATGAGCGTCATGAGCATATTGAAGATCAGAATGATGCGGAAAAGCTGCCCGATCTGGCTCCTTTGCTGCCTGACTGGCATTGGCAGTGGACCTGGTCAAGCCGCCAATCTGCCCGTCTTCACGACTGCTACGGCGCAGGCGAGAACTGAGCGGCCCACTGTCTCCCAGCCCGCGATCGCCCCGGTGATGCGTGTGAAGGAGAAGTTGGATCAATTTGACAGGCTCCTCACCGGAGCCGGCGAAGATCGGGACACGATTCTCGCATCGAAGACAGATCAACAGCGGAAGTTCCTCCGTACCGAGCTCAGCCGGCTGGAATCCATGACACCTGCTGTTCGGGAAGTGGCGCTGATTTCCATGCGCAGCCGGTATTACTTGCTCGAACTCGTCAAGCTGCGCCCGGAAGTCCGGCAATCAGCCGTGGATGCGATCCCTGAAAAGGATCGTCAGCTTGTGGTCGAGAAACTACAGCGTTGGGACAGACTCCCACAAGAACTCCAGCAGGAGGTACTGCAGAACGAGCGGACTGTCCGTTATGTCCTGCAGCTTGACGGACTCACCAGTGCCGAGCGCAAAAAGGTTCTGCCCACATTGCCGGAGAGTCTTCGAAAATCATGGGAGGACAAATTAACCGAGTGGAAGGCCCTGTCACCGGAGCGCCGCCAGCGAATCTCATCCCAAGCCGTTCGCTTTTTTGAACTCTCCACCAAGGAAAGGGCAAAAGTTCTGGAGAACCTTCCAGAACAGCAACGTCGTCAGGCCGAGGAATCTATCAAGGCATTCGACAAACTCCCCACCGCCGAGAGAGCCGCGTGCCTGGAATCGGTCCCAAAAGTTTTCGAAATGCCGGAACAGAGCCGTGATCAGTTCATTGACACGCTCGAACGCTGGAAGAGGCTGTCTGTAAAAGATCGTCAAATGTGGAAAAACGTCACAACGGTTCTCCCCCCGGCTGGTCTTCCACCGTTACCCGGGACGAAAATTACATCGGCCCCGAAGGGAGAAAACAAACCTTCTCCGCCTCCTCTGGTTCAACCTCGATAGTCACTTCCGAAGCCGTGGAGCGCGTCTGACCTTGTCACTGACGCAAAGCGTCCCTACCTTTTGCGCACCAGTGCATGGCATCGCCTTTCAGTTTGGACCTGTCACAATTTATTGGTATGGCATTCTCGCAGCCACCGGTTTTCTTCTTGGCTTTTGGACTGCCGCAAGGCGCGGACCGAGGGACGGCTTGCCAGGTGATTCTGTTACCGGCGTCGCTCCCTGGCTCATAATTGGAGCTCTCCTTGGTGCACGTAGCTACTACGTGGTTACGCACTGGCAGCAGGAATTCGCAGGCCTGCCTTTTACTGAAATTTTCAAGGTCCGCAGCGGCTTGGTCTTTTACGGCGGATTGATCGGAGCGTCGGTGGGGACGATACTTTACACGCTTAGATACAAGGTTCCGATCTGGAAACTCGGAGATGCTCTTGCTCCAAGCATTGCCCTCGGACATGCGTTTGGCCGGATCGGCTGCCTGATGACTGGCTGTTGTTACGGTCGGACCTGCTCCCTGCCTTGGGCAATCCACTTTCCGCAAGACCACGCGACTGGCGGTGCAGGCGTCCACCCAACACAGATCTACGAATCGTTACTGAACTTGTTCCTCTGGGCCTTTCTGGAGTGGTTCCATCGACGAAAGAAATTCGACGGTCAGATTTTTGGAATTTATCTGATGGCCTATTCCATACTGCGTGCCGCTGTTGAAAGTTTCCGAGGCGATTATTCATCTACCGTTCTGGGAGGAGTAACTGCGGGGCAGGTGGTCAGCGGGGCGATATTCCTCGGTGGCCTTTCCTTGCTGTTGGTTCAAAGTCGTCGCGCCCCCAAGGTCACGAACTGAAAATTCTTTCAGAATTGCCCTAAAAATCTTTGACAGCCTTCCATGCTCGCATAGGTTCAAGATCAACAGGACAATCTTAGTCCTAAATCAAAATGCAGATCACACGAGCAGGCGAATACGGAGTTCTGGGGTTGCTTCATCTGGCCCGTCGAGGGCCAGCTCGGATGGCTTTGATCGATGACATCAGCCGCGATGAAGAAATCCCAAAGAGCTTTCTCGCCAAGATTTTTCAGAGCCTGGTCAAAGCCGGTGTCGTTCAATCCTATCGGGGAACTGGCGGCGGTTTCGCCCTCACCCGAAAGCCATCTGATATCACGGTTTTGGAAGTCATCGAAGCGATCGAGGGCAAGATCGCTCTTCAGCGATGCCAGTTGGAGGTTCCGGACTGCGAACACATGGAAGGATGCGCCCTGTGCGGCTTGTTTGAGCGGGCGCAGGATCGGGTGAGAGCGGTGTTCGCAGGCACGACACTGGCCGACCTCATCACTACCGAAGCCACTCTTCCGGCCAAAACGAGGCACATACGCAAGCTTCAACCAGCTGCTTTCAAATGAATTTTTGCGAAAACCTGCAAATAAGAATCTACTAATCTACTATTAACCTGAAATTGAACCATGAGCGACACCTACACACTCTATAATTCGACGGTGATGGACCACTTCATGAATCCCCGAAACATGGGCGATCTGAAGGATGCAGATGGCATCGGCGAGGTCGGCGCAGCCGCGTGCGGAGATATCATGAAGATCAGCCTCAAGATCAAAGACGGTAAGATTGAGGATGCCCGGTTCAAGACCTTTGGCTGCGGTTCTGCCATCGCAAGTTCGAGCATGGCCACAGAATTGATCAAGGGGCGTACAGTCGAGGAAGCCATGAGCTTCTCAAACCAGGAGGTTGTCAGCGCCCTTGGAGGGCTGCCACCGGTGAAAATCCACTGTTCGGTCCTGGCCGAGGAAGCCCTGAAGGCCGCGCTTGAAGACTACCAAAAGAAGCGCCCATCAGTGCCAGCACCCAGCCGCACGACTCAATTGCAACCGATGGCCGTCTAATCAGAGGGGTCGATTCCTTTTTCATCCACGGTGGCCAAGGCGTCGGGCCGGTGGCCCCGTGGATTTTCAGTCATGCGCCACGTTTTTTTGGATCACCAGTCCACCACGCCCGTATTGCCCGAAGTGTTCGAGGCGATGCGCCCGTATTTCATTGAAATCTTCGGAAACCCTTCATCGCTGCATCAACATGGTCTGCGCGTTCGTGACGCGATAGCCAACGCACGAAGCCAGTTCGCCGCGCTGATCAACGCTGAATCAGCGGACGACATTCTCTTTGTTTCAGGAGGCACCGAAGCGGTCAATCTGGCCGTCAAAGGCGTGGCCTACGCGAATCAGCGAAAGGGAAACCACATCGTCGTCAGTGAAACGGAGCACCCATCAGTCCTTAGCTCGCTTGAGTTCCTGGAAAAACAAGGTTTCGTCACTTCTAAGGTGAAGGTGAATCCAATCGGGTGGACCGATCCTGCCGAAATCCGCGCAGCGATTACCGACAAGACAACCTTGATCTGCGTCCATTACGCGAATCACGACATCGGGACCATCCAGTCGATCGCGGAAATCGGAACGATTGCGACCGAAAAAGGAATTCCGTTCTTCGTGGACGCCGTTGCTAGCGCAGGCTGGTTGCCGATCGATGTGCAGACGATGGGCATCAGCTTGCTGTCCCTTACACCACATCGGTTTTACGGACCAAAAGGTGTTGGTGTCCTTTATCGTAACCGCCGCGCGCGGCTCGTGGGTGTACAGCATGGCGGCGTGCAGGAAGGCGGGCGGCGTGCAGGGACTGAAAATGTTCCATCAATCGTTGGTGGCGGCCTCGCGGCAGAGATTGCCCTGCGCGAGATGCCCATTCGAATCGCTCACACCGCCAAACTGCAAAAACGCCTTTGGGACGGGCTGAAAAACAGCATTCCCTACATCAAACTCAACGGTCCTGAGCCCGGTCCGCAGCGGATCAGCACGAACCTGAATATCAGCACAGAATTCATCGAAGGCGAAGGTCAGTTGCTCCTCTGCGACATGAATGGAATCGCTGTGGCAAGTGGGTCGAGCTGCGTCAGCAAATCCCTGAAAATTTCACACGTTCTCGCGGCCATCGGTCTCGACCACGCGCTTGCGCAAGGCAACATCATCATGACCCTCGGCAAGGACAACACGGAGGAAGATGTTGATTACGTTGTTGAGAGCTTCCAGAAAATCGTTCAAAAACTTCGCGGCATGTCGCCCATGTGGGATGAATTTGAAAGAGGGATCATTGATTCGGTCATTAAACCTGCCGGTCGAGGAAAGTCTTTCTCTGAGCATGCGGCGGCTGTTTCGGGGAAGGCCGCTCATTAGTCACAGTCCATTTTTTGGCAGCCCGCGGTAAAGTCTCGTTTTCCGATCCATGACAACAGAAGCTGAAATCAAGCAAGCCCTCGCCTCGGTCAAGTACCCAGGCTATTCCAGGGACATCGTCTCCTTTGGACTGGTAAAACAGATCGCAGTGGCGAACGGCGCTGCAAGTGTCGAAATCCAACTCACTTCCGGCACGCCGGAAATTGCACACCAGGTGAAGGCCGAGTCCAGTCGCGCAATTCAGGGGATTCCAGGAATCAAGGGTGTGTTCGTGGACGTTAGACTGCCTGCGGATGGAGCCCGATCCAGCAATCCTCAGGCTGCGTGGTCCAATCAGACGAAAGTGCCTGGCATCAGTCGGATCGTCGCCGTGGCCAGCGGCAAAGGAGGGGTGGGCAAGTCAACCACCTCGGTCAATCTGGCATGTGCGCTTCAACACCTGGGAGCAAGCGTGGGACTTCTTGATTGCGACATTTACGGCCCGAGCATTCCGCTCATGATGGGCGTTCATCAACGACCGACCGTCAATGAGCAGGAGAAGCTGGTTCCACCCTCCAACCATGGCGTGAAGCTCATGAGCATGGGGTTCTTGCTCGACGGCGATTCCCCCGTCATTTGGCGAGGACCGATGATCATGAAAACCATCCAACAGTTCGTCACTGCCGTGGCATGGGGAACACTGGATTATCTCCTGGTTGATCTGCCCCCCGGCACGGGCGACGCGCAACTCTCTCTTTGTCAGACCGTGCCGCTGGATGGCGGCGTCATCGTGACGACACCCCAAGAGGCTTCACTTGGGGTGGTACGCAAGGGCATCGGCATGTTTGAAAAAGTGAACGTGCCCATTCTGGGCATCATTGAGAACATGAGCCATTTCACCACGCCATCCGGTGAACGGTTTGAAATTTTCGGTCATGGCGGTGGAAAAGCCATGGCGCACAAACTAAAAATTCCATTCCTCGGGGAAATCCCGATCTACACCGAAATCCGAGCCGGCGGGGACGCAGGCGTGCCGGTCGTCGTGTCCCACCCAGCTACAGCGCCGGCGCAAGCATTCCTCGCGGTTGCCCGGCAGCTCCAACAAAACCCTCGCTTGGTGATCTGACCCGTGTTCAGCGGCTCGGTGCGGTTTCCAACCATTCAATCAGTCCCGCCGCCAGATGCCGATCATCCAGGTAATTCCTGACTTCCGCATCGGGCAGGCAAAGTCCGAAACCCTTGCCGTAAGCCTTTCCATTCAATACACACGCGTCGGTCCTGCACTCATTGATCTGCCCCTGCGCCGTGCTCAGGGCTTCTGCGACTGACCCGATCAATTCATACTTCCAGCCGACAATGCGCGCCCTTCCGAACCACGAACGCAGGAGGGGCAGAATCTTTGGTGCCGGCTTCAGAACGAGATGAATCGGCCCCTCTCTGGTGGAAAACTTCGCGGAACTCGCGAGACGGCCAGATTCATCCAAAACGGAATCGATCGCAAAATCACACAGCGCGGCAGCATGGAAAACCGCATCCACTCGCATTGCATGGGCATGCTCCTCCATCTGGCGGGACAGATCTGCATTGGTGGTGAACATTCGCACCTCGGCTCCGACAATTGGTTCGGAGCAAGTAGCCTGTTCACCTTTGAAACAAGTCACCTCCCAACCATGAACCGCAAACGCATTGGCCAGGCGGATGCCAAGCCTTCCGGTGGAAAAATTCGTAATCCTTCGAACCTCGTCAATCGGCTCGTAGCCTGGACCGCATGTAACCAGAATTCTCATAACTCAACAGTCAAAACCATCTCCGAGACTCCTACTCCGGGGCGCAAACTTGAGCGAGAAAATCCTAAAATTGGATTTTCCATGCTATGAACACTTCGCCCGAAATCACCTGAAATGAGTCATTGACACTACCATCACGGTTTGGTCTTATTCAAACCCTTTTGAAAAAGGAACCTATGTACGCAGTAGTTGAAACAGGCAGCAAACAGTACCGTGTGACCGCGGGAGTCACCCTTGAAATCGAGCGCCTTGAGGTCGCCGCAGGACAGCCAGTGACGTTTGACCGGGTGCTTCTGATCAGTGGTGACGGCAAGATTCTCGTGGGCGCACCGACCGTTCCGAGCGCAAGCGTGATAGCCGATGTCGTCGAGCACAAGCGCGGTGAAAAGAAGATCGCCTTCAAGATGAGACGCCGCAAAGGTTATCACCGCACAGTGGGACATCGTCAGGAACTGACGGTCGTCAAAATCAAGGAAATCAAACTTTAAGCACAGTCAGTTATGGCACATAAGAAAGGTCAGGGAAGCGTCCGCAACGGACGCGACAGCGTCAGCAAGAGGCTTGGCGTGAAACGCTTTGGCGGAGAAGTGGTGACTGCGGGCAGCATCATCGTTCGCCAGCGTGGAACCAAATTCACAGCTGGCCAGAACGTCGGCACCGGCCGGGATTGGACGCTGTTCGCCTTGGTGGATGGGAAGGTTGCGTTCGACAAGGGCAGCCGCAGGGTCAACATTGTACCCCAGACGGCTTCAGCCAATAATTAGTCCGAGGACTATGAATCTCGCGGCGAGGCCGGACCGGCCTCGCCTTTTTGCTTTCTGACCACTCATTCCAACAATGTATCAAGGCCAGTGGCACTTTTTGAAGCCCTGACTAGCAGCCGTGGTCAGCGGTGAGTTTTGCAATAGTGGAAGCAGAGCAGACGCATCTGAAATGTTCATCGACGAGATCAAAATTTATGCACGCGCCGGTCACGGCGGAAAGGGATGCGTCGCGTTCCATCGTGAAGCGTTCATCACCAAAGGCGGACCCAGCGGCGGTAATGGGGGACGCGGGGGCGATGTCATCCTTGAAGCGGATCATGATCTCAACAACCTGATCAATCAGTTCTACACTCCCAGACTGATCGCGAAAGAGGGGGAAGGTGGGAAGGGCAAGGGAATGGATGGTCATGCTGGCAACGATCTCGTCGTGAAAGTTCCGTGTGGCACGCTCGTCTGGAAACTTCCAGGCACGAACCCGCCGGTTTGCAAATCAGAACAGGATGCAGACGAAGAGGATGGACCCGTTGCGAAACTCAGTCCCCTCCAGCTCGCGACAGGCCGGCGCCACGTGATACGCCATCACGGTTCAGAGCGAGCGATGGAAATAGACTTGGAATCCGAGATCGAAACCAAGGAGCCTTCCAAGGATCGCCATGAAGGCGCTGAACTGGTCGCCGACCTTACCCAACACGGGCAACGGTTTGTCTTGTGCAAGGGAGGCCGTGGCGGGCTCGGCAATCGAAACTTCGCCACGGCACGCCACCAAACACCACGCTTTGCCCAGCCTGGTGAACCCGGCCACGAAGGCGATTACCTCCTGGAACTTCGCATCCTCGCGGAAGTCGGCCTCGTAGGTTACCCAAACGCTGGCAAATCGACGCTTCTAGCCGCAATCTCCAAAGCACGCCCAAAAGTCGCCGCTTACCCTTTCACCACTCTCACACCTCAGATCGGGATCGTTGAATATGCCGACTGGCATCGCCTCACGGTGTGTGATGTGCCCGGATTGATCGAGGGAGCGCACGAAAACGTCGGCCTTGGCCACTCCTTTTTGCGTCACATCGAACACTGCAAGATCCTCGTCATCCTGCTCGACATGGCAGGCACCGATGGACGACTGCCTTGGGATGATTACAAACAGCTCCTGAGTGAACTTGAGCATTACGACCCGGCACTCCTCGACAAGCCCCGTTATGTCGTGGCTAATAAAATGGACGAGCCGGTGGCGGAATCGAACCTTAAAACATTCAAACGCAAGATTCGAAAGACTGCTTTACTGCCCATTGCCGCCGCGTTTGATGAAGGCATCGAGCAGTTCAAGCAACTCATTCGAGATGCGGTCGAGGAAGCCCGGCAGTCCGAAACTGAGAAGCCCGAACCGTAACCATTTCAAAGATCAAGCCTCCATCCGATTGCCAACTTCCATCTGACATTAGTCAAACCCTATGCTCAAAGCCGGAATTGTCGGACTTCCAAACGTCGGTAAATCCACACTGTTCAACGCCGTCACGCGCACGCGCAAGGCGGAGGCGGCGAATTATCCATTTTGCACCATCGATCCAAACGTGGGCATCGTCACCGTGCCCGACGACCGACTGCAAGTGCTCCAGAAGATCGCAAAGACAAATGTCGTCATCCCGGCAGCCATCGAATTT
>SXMN01000005.1 GCA_005777315.1 Verrucomicrobiales bacterium | reverse complement strand
TGAGCCTCTCCCGCACACTGCCCCGCAACCGGTGCCCCTGGCGCCCATCCGCTCGCCCGCCTGAATACCGTCCCGTTCGCAGGGATTTCAACTCGCCATTGCTTTTTCAGTCCGCCCCATCTCATCTGAGGTCAGAGGTTGAGAAATGACCGACCGGTTGTCCGGGAGAACCCGCTCAACCTTCGTCTTCGTTAGGCTCGGCTCCTTTTTGGCGCAGACCGAGTTTTTCCATCAACTCGTAAAATGTTGGACGGCTGATCCCCAAATCGCTCGCCGCTCCACTGATCTTGCCTCGATTGCGACGGAGCGCCTGTTGCACCATCTCGCGTTCGACGGTTTCGCGAGCTTCCTTCAAACTACGGCCCGGAGCGGGTGAACCACCCGTGCCATCGAGTTCCAGATCCGCCACCGTAACACTTGTCCCTTCCGCCATGATCACCGCTCGCTTGATGCGATTCTCGAGTTCCCGGACATTTCCGGGCCAGGTGTACTGCTCCACCGCCTTCAAGGCCGCAACGGTCAATCGAGGTGTGTCCCGGCCGTTCTGCGCCGCGAAGGTTTTGAGAAAACTCTGAGCCAGCAATGGGACGTCGCTTGAACGATCGCGCAACGGTGGAAGCCGCAAGACGATGACCGCAAGGCGATAGAACAGATCCTCCCGGAACTTCCCGTCTGCCATCGCTTTTTTCAGGTCAACATTGGTAGCCGAAATAACCCTCACATTTATCGGAATCTCCTTCCGTCCGCCGACACGTTCTATCTTTTGCTCCTGGAGAAAGCGAAGCAGCTTAACCTGAAGCGGCATGGGGATTTCTCCGATTTCATCCAGAAACAACGTGCCGCCGTTCGCGGATTCGATTCGACCCAATCGCTGCGTGTGCGCTCCCGTGAAAGCGCCCTTTTCATGGCCGAACAATTCACTCTCCAACAGGGTTTCGGGAATCGCCCCACAATTGATGGGAACAAAGGGGCCTTCTTTGCGCGGGCTCCGACGATGGATGGCCAATGCCACGCGCTCCTTTCCAGTGCCGCTCTCTCCCAGGACCAGAATCGGCGCCTCGCTCGCAGCCACTTTACGAATGGTGTTGAAGACATCCTTCATCTGCTGGCTGGTGCCTAGCATCCCTTCAAAACTCTCCTCGCTAAACTGAGTCTGAAGTTCGTCGTGGTCGCGCTCGAGTCGTCCAATGTGAAACGCGCGCTTGCGGATCACTTTGAGTTCGTCAATGTCCACCGGCTTCGGAATGAAATCGTAGGCACCGTCAGCAATGGCCCGAAGAGCATTCTCCTTCTCGGCCTGGCCGCTGATGATGATCACCTTGGCGCGGCGATCACGATTCAGAATCTCCGCCAGAATTGCGAACCCTTCGGTGGGCTTCGCCGGATCAGGCGGCAAACCAAGGTCAAGCAACACCACCTGTGGATGTTTGTGCTCGAATGCTTCCAGCGCCCCCTGCCGGTTCTCTGACAGCAGAACTTCGTAATCACTCAACAAGGCCCACCGCATTTGGGAACGAATGTCCTCGTCATCCTCAACGATCAATAATGTTGGCTTCACAATTTCTTCTCCTCCGTTGGAATCAGCACGCGAAATGTCGTCCCTTTGCCGGGTTCACTCAGCACCTCGATCCTGCCACCGTGCGTTTCGATGATCGCCTTGCTGTGAAACATGCCAATTCCGATCCCCTTCTTCTTCGTGGTTTGAAATGGCCGGAACAGGTTCTTTGAGATGAATTCGCGACTCATCCCGCAGCCGTTGTCGGCCACTGTGATCACAGCCCAGTTACCTTCCCGGGCGCTCGTCACCCGGACCTCTCCATTACCATCAACCGCCTCCCATCCATTCAAGACTAGATTTGTAATCACCTTCTGAAACTGCTCCGCATCCAGCAGGATGGCAGGTTGTTCTTTCAAATCGCGGACTATTCTTACTTTGGGATCCTTCGGCATTTGATCCAATGTCAATTCGATCAATTCGTTCAAGTTGCAAGGCTGAAGATTCATCTCCAGCTTTTGGCGCAACATGCTCGCGCGGCTGATCAGGGTGTTGATGCGCTCCACAGACTTTCCCACCGCCTTGACAGCATCCGCGCGAAAGGCGGGATCTTCAAAATGCGTCGGCAGATTTCGGAGCATCAATGACAGGGTCGAAGCCGTGTTTTTCAAATCATGGACAAAGAAAGTGGACATTGTTTGGAATGCCTCCATCTCCTTGGCCAGAAGAAGCCGTTGCGCCAACTGAAGCTTGAGCAGGTTCGCTGCGACCTGGTCCGCAATGCACTTCAACAAATCGAACTCCTCCAGCGTGTATGGTTGTCCCTGCACTCGATCTCCCACCATGATCAGGCCGAGCAGACGTCCGCCGGCAACCAGCGGCACGCAGACGCGATGCCCTCCCTCCTTGAAGAGCACCGGGTGGATGCGATTCAAGAACTCACATCCTGATTCGCTGGACGCATCAATATCGATCGGACGCTTGCCCTGTGTCAGCATTTCGCGCAATTCACTCGGAAAAATGGGTGCTTCTGGCGCACCAGACTCGGACGCGACGGTTGATGCGACGCAGCCGAGCCTTGCCTGATCTTCATCCAGAATCCAGATCGATACCGATAGAATCTGAAACGTTTCCGAGATCAACCTCGAGACTCCGCGCGCAAGGTCTGGCGTGGTCATAAGTGAGCTCGTTCCCTCTGTCAGTGCCAGCCAAACGGCCTGATGGTCGTGCATTGGGCGGTGAAAATGGCGGCTGACAAAAAATTTCACCTGCTGCTGCAATCGATCTGAAAGCAAGAGCACGGAAAGTCCGGCAAGGGCCAGAAGAATGATGAAGGCCTTGACTGGAAACGCGGCATCCCCTCCCAGTATGGTCACCAACTTCGCCAGCGCCCCCACTATCAACAGGTATGTACCGACTGCGAGCACCGTCACCGAACGTTGCAGAACCGTCCGTGATGGATGAACCGTCACCGCGAATACTCCCTCGCGAAATACGGATCGTGTTATCAACAAGCAGGCCACCGGCACTACCACTGAATTCAACACCAGCAAGAAGGAATTCATCCCGTGGTACAGCAGCGCCTGACTGCTGGTATACAGTCTCACGACGAACAGAGCTCCAATCCCGAGCACCATGAACTTGATCTTCCACCGAATGGTCCCGACTGACGCGCGAAACGTACGCTCCAGATTCATCAGGACTCCCACCCCGCCGAGAACGAAACAGACCTGAAGGGCACTGCCGCTCCAACCCGTCGGCAGGAACACGCCATCTACACGGCTGATGGTTGGCAGGCTGGAAAATACCTGGTCGGTAAACACCGTCATCAAAGTTATCGGAACGATGAATGCCAGAAGCACCGCGCCCCACCACTTGCCCCCTGATCGACCTTCCTCACCTCGGGCAAACGTGATACTGAATGCCAACCATGGCCCAGGAATGCATGCAAACGCGAACATTCTCAACTGTGCCCAATAGAAAACATCCTTGGGATTGACTGAATCCAAGGCCAGTGCTCCGAGGACGCCTTCTGCAGCCAGAGCCAGCACCCCTGCGGCAAAGAACAATCGGACCAGAACCTGTTGCGGCTGACGGAACACAATAGCCACCAGGCTTATGCAGCCAACCGCGCCGATCACCGCCAGCAATGTGACTTCACTCATGGCGGAAGCATCCTCGGTGTAGCTCGAAAATTTCGCCCTGTCTGCGGCCATCGAGCTGAGTTCGGCTCTTACACTTGATCTTCAAGGTTTTTGAACTCCCGGATTGAAACAAAAAAGGCGGCCACGGAAATGACCGCGCCGCCCGAAATCAAACTTTGTGGAGACCGAAGTGCGGGTGGCAGACAAGACGCAGGCTCAGGATTTGAAGACTGGCGGCCGGCTTCCCCCCTCGCGAACAACTATTTCAATTCAGCGAGAATCTGTCGGGCAGGACCAACAAAACCGGCGTTCGGACTCATTTCAATCGCACGCTGGAGAGCAGCCTTGCTCTGCTGCTTCTCCTTCAAACTGTAATGGGCCATTCCCAGCGAGTACATGGCATCCGCGTCCGCGACTCCGCCCTGCGCGGCCTCACGAAGCAGTCGGGCGCTGCCCTGATAATCGCGGCGTTTGAACAAGACTTTCCCCAGAACACGGGCGATGTCCGCATCCTCGGGAAGCGCCTCCCGCGCCTTCATCGCGAACTCAAAAGCCGTCTTTTCATCATCCAGCTTCTCACCGGAAACGATTGCCAGTCGTTTCATGGCAGGAACCTGTCCCGGCGCTGAAGTCAGCAGATTTTCATAAAGCGCCCCCGCCTCCTTGAAAGCACCCTTCTGTTCAAGCAGCATCCCAGAAAGTAGTTTGAGCCCCAGGGAATCGGGTTCGGACTTTATCATCTGGTTGAGAGCAGCCTCGCCGGTAGTGAGTCTTGCTGGCGCTTTGTACAAAGCCACGATCTCAACAAGGCGTTGGTATGCGTTTGTATCCACGGCCCCCTTGCCCGACTGCACGCCCCTCAAAGCCGCCTCTGCGTCTGTGATCTTGCCGAGGCTGAAGTGAGCCTGTGCAAGATTTAGTGCCGTGTCCTTTTGTCCAGGTTCCTGCCGATCCGCTTCCAACAACAAATTTGCGGCCCGCTTGAAATCCCTGCCCCGCAATGTGAGTTTTCCAAGGATTAAATTCAATTGTGCATCATTCGGTGCCAGGACATAGGCTGCCTTGGCTTTCTCGATCGCCTTGGCATCCTGATTCTGCGCTGCATACACTTGGCTGAGTTTGATCATCAGAGGAACGGAGGAGGGACTGATTTTCAGAGCTTCCTCGTAGCTCTGAACCGCCTGATCCACTGCGCCAGAGCGTTCATGATAAGCTCCAATCCGCTTAAACATCACGGGATCCTTCGGATCGACGGTCAACTGCTTCTTGAGCAAATCGACCTGAGCGGAATCGAGCCTGGAGTCATCCAAGTTAAGCACTCCGAGCTTGCGTTTGGCATCTGCAATGCCATTGAAATCGCTCGAAAGATCAACTGCTTTCTGCAACGCAACACGGGCTGGCTGCTCGTGGCCAAGTATGTAATTGGCAGCTCCCAGATGGTAATTGACCTCCGGATGCTGATCGAGAGCTCCTGTGGGATTCGCATCAGCACCACCTTGCAAGGGAGTGATTGCTTGCTGAAATAGAGCCAGCGCCGCTGGATAATCCCCACGACGATAAAGTATCCAGCCCAGCGTATCAGCTATAAACGGATCTGTGGGAGCGCTCTCTCTCCCTTGCTTCGCCCGTTCATACCCCTTGTCCAGATCTCCAAGCTTGTCTGCATACAGGTTCGCAAGATTATTCAAGGCCACCTGAGCACGAGGCCGGATCTTCAAAAGGTTTTCATACATTTCCGCCGCCCGCTTGAAGTCTTCCTTCCTCTCGTAGAGCAGACCGGCCTGGAGGAGAGCTGCCGTGTCACCGGGATTTTTCTGCAACGCTGTTTCGACCTTCGCCAACGCCTCGGGATAGCGCTTGGTCTGCACATAGATTCGAATCAGCTCCGAGTATGCGGCCTGAAACTCTGAATCCAGCGCGATCGCCTGTTGCAGGACCGTCTCAGCTTTGCCGATTTCATTAGCCGCGACATGAAGTCGCGCGAGCACGAACAATGGTTGAGCTTCCTTCGGATGCTTTTGCACAAGACCACGAGCACGATCCATCGCAGCAGCCATCTTCTTCTCACGCACATCCAGTTCGATCAGATTGTTTGCCGAAAGTTGGTGATCGGGATTTAGTTTGAGCGCCGACTCAAATGCCTTGCGAGCTTCCGCGTCACGGCGGGCCTCCCGAAGAGTCAAACCCGCCAGGTAGGGTAATCCTGCGTTTGTTGGCGCTGCTTTGCCGAGTGCCTGGTAAATCGGCAAGGCATCAACAGGGGTGCCGCGGGCCCGGTAGGCCCCGGCGAGCATGAGAGAAGCATTTTGATTGGATGGCTCCCGTTGGAGGACCTGTTGCAGCGTGTTGATGGCTGAAGGAAAACTTCCCCGCGCCATATCGATTCTCGCTCGGAGCAACAACGCATCTGTGTAGTTCGGCTCGACATCCAACGCCGCTTTGAGGGCTGCATCGGCCTTGCTCTGATCGTTCTTGGTCGCGTAAATCGAAGCCAGCACAAACTGCAACCTGGCTGCGTGGGGATACTGGGTGGCGAGTTTCTCGAAATCCGCCAGCGCCTCGACATCCTTCTTCTGCACCAGTTTCAGCCGTGCCTCCAAGAATCGAGCTTCGAAATTCTTGGGATCTGCGCCCAAAACCTTCTTGATGAGATCCACTGCCTCGTCGTTTTTGCTCTGCTGCATGGCCAGTTGAGCCAAGGCCAGGGAAGCTCCATGAAAATCGGGTGCCAACTTCAGGGCATCCTGAAGAACCTGCCGTCCTCCTTCCACATTACCCGTTCGCAACCTGAATTCAGCCCAGCGGAGACGTTCTCCTGATTTGGCGGGAGAGTTGGTGGCGGCTGCGGCGAAATTTGCATCCGCCTCCTGGAGCGCGCCACGGCTCCATGCGATCCCAGCCAATCCGCCAAGAGCCTGTGTCGATTTTGGATCCAATACCAGCGCCTGCTTCAATGCTGCCTCGGCCGCTTTAATATTCTGTTCACGGCCGAAGAGTCTGGCCTGCGCGAGGTGAAATGCAGCTCGACCGCTAGCTTCCTTTGGCAGCTTTTCCAATCGTTGACGCGCATCCTTGATATCGATGGGAGTCCGCGACGCATCAGCTAGCAAGAGCATCCCCTCGTCCTTGAGGGGTTGCTTGTCCACAATGAAGATCGCCTGTTCCCGAGCCTTGGCAGCCTGATTGGCCAGGACATAGATGGTGCCGAGCTGGACACGTGCATCCAAATCGTGGGTTTGCAGTTCGACGGCTTTGGTCAGACTGCTGACGGCACTCCCGGCATCGCCCTTGTTCAGAAATATCGTTCCAAGCCGCGTCCAAGCAAGACCGTTGGTGGGGTTGAGGCGGACGACATTGATGTACTCGATCTCCGCCTTATCGAATTCCTTTGCCTCGAAATACTGCCCCGCCTTGGTGAACGCGCGCTTCTCTTTCGACTCGCGCGAACAGCCCGACAAAGCAATTACCGCAGCCATTCCGACCAGGAACAGATTGTGTCTTCTCGCACTCATAGATTAATCTCTTGCTGTTTCAAACCAGGCATCGGGAGCGTGAAATCTATTTCGCGTGTGAGTGGCATGACAACGCAGTCTGCCACCTTTCCCTGCATCACGGGGCCTCTCCCGTCGGTCACCATCAAGTGACTTGTTGATCGACGATTGCCTGGCACCTCGTCAGGCTCACACTCCCCGGGGCATTTGATTATTGAATCGGAACAGATTCTGACCTCCTATGGAATCGTTACAGCTTGTGGACCCTTAATACCACCATCCGACTTCCCCGCTAGATCACGTTCCCTATTCTCCCGTTTCCGAAACCAAAGCAACAGACAGAACAAAGGTATCAGGGACAAAACGAAGAAAGGCGGCCCTCCGTGTTTATGCACAGGACCATTAATAATTTCGCGGTCCACATGCACCGTGAGCCAAGAGATAGTGAGAATGCGAAGTCCATTGCGCATGATGGCAATCGGCAACACTGAGATAAGCAGTGCCGCCCTATGACTCGTCTTGTTGAGAAACATGTATCCACCGACCAGACTGGTGATGAACAGCACCATGGTTGACCGGATACCACTGCACTCCTCCGCCACGGTAACCGAAAGCCCGGGTAGCAAAAAAACCAGACCCTCGCGGGCAATGGGTGTCCCCGTCATTTTGATTAAGAGATATGCAACTTCAGCAGAACCATACTGCAAGCAACTGGTAATAAAGTGCGTCACTATTGACGGGAATGGCACCATCAGGAAAAGGGTGCATAAAGGAAACAGCAGCACAGGTGCATTCTCCCTCCCTCCAAAAAACAGGCCTGCAGCCACCACAAAACTGACGAAGGAGGACATGGCAAGAAACAAGTAATCATCGTTGGCCAGAGTGAATCGCCTTGCAGCGAGTCCATAAGAAATCGCCCCAATGCAACCTGCGATAAATCCGATTCCGGCTTCCATTCCGAGCGAGAGCCGTCCAGTAGCAACCAATTCTTTGCGCTTAATCCAGATCAGATATGCACTCAACAACGGTACGAGCATTACATGCGAGTAAAGTTCACTGCTCCCTGAGAGCCTAGTGAGTGCAGCCAGAGGCCGGATGGAGATCAGGCTTAACAAGGAAACCGTGACTACAAAGCCAGCTAACCGCATCTGTGAACTGACACTCCGAATCTCAACTGCGTTTGCCATAAATCATCTCCGGAATGATACAAGTGAACTCAAGGTTGATGATCGTTCCTATTGGAGATTCTCCTCGAACCACCCGATTGCATTGCCCGCGCTCAAGCATCGCCTTCAAAATGCATCCAATTATTTCCGGCACGCAGAAAACACAATCCATGGGCTCATTGTCGGAATCCGACGAAGGCTCAATAACTCCTCGATTCTCACGCAGGCAGGGATCAGCACTGAGTCACTCGATCTGCCAAACGGAAACCAGCAGATTCCCACCTGAGATTCAAACTCGAATCCACGAGCGATCATGCCTTTTCGCCACTGCGAATATGCCGTCGGGTAAAAGTCTATACCGCCATTGTCTCGTTTGAGAAAATGCCATAGCCACCCACGCAGTGATGCACGATTGCCAAACACGCCGATCAACCTTCCTCCCGGTAAGAGTACGCGTGCCGCTTCGTTAGCGAACCATTCAGTCGCAACCACCGGAAACACCTCCATGCACAACACAATCGAAGCAGTTCCCGACGCAACCGGCAAAGTGACCTGATCAGGGCTGGTAAGCACACATTCAGCCTCGGGAAGCCTGTGACGACAAGTTTCCAAAACCGAGACATCCGTGTCTAAACAAATTGTGCGGAGCCCTGCTTCCATCCCCAATCGAGACCAGCGCCCCCCACCACAGCCCACATCGACCATGGACCCTGATTTCACCGCGCCACGCACAGCATCTCGTACGACTTCCTCCTCCACAGCCTCAATGTATCGCCCCCATCGCGCCCGGTTGACTTGATCCCAATAGGTCTGCAGTTCAGAGGATTGGCACCTTGAAGGAGGCACGAAGTCTGTACTCGGTCCTTTCACTTTTGGATAGATTGCGAAGGTGTAGTCAATCCGCATACCTTCGGCACGCGTTTGGCAGAGCTCATTTCCAATTTGAGGGGCCTCAAAAGCCGCTTGCTGATGATTCTTCGAACCGTTCCCAAGGTGGATTTAAGTTTCTCGCGAACTGGAAGTTTCAACCAGCAATGAAGGAGATCGACTCCCGGAAACTTAGGAACGGGAAGTCCAAATAGACGCAATGTTAATTGCCGACCCCAAACTGCCCCTTTTTTGCTTAACAAGCCGGACTGCGACTTCTCAAGTTTCCACAGTTCAGCAGGCTTTAGCTTCAGATAACCAGCCTCCATCGCCCCACGAACGATTTCACTTCCTCGCTCCGTCCGAGCCACAACCAAGGAAAAGCCAGGATTCATACCGTCGGGTTCTTCATACCAAGGATCTCCGCAGCTGATATCCGCAAGTTCCCCAGTGCCATCAGGCCAGAGTTGGACCGACCAAGGACGGTAAGCCTGCAGGAAGGACCAGCTCTCGCGATAGGTTATCTTGCGACAAGGATTGCCATCGCCTTTGCGTGTAGGCGCAAAGTGCCCTGGCCACCCCATGCCACGATAACGAAGATCCCTAATTTCCGTAGCACTAACACCCAGCTTCGATAAGAGGTCAACAGTGCCGGAAGTGGATGGGCTTTCCGCGCAGAAGAATGAAAGTGTTACTCCAATCTTGCCATTCAGTTCTGATCGTAGTTTACGAGCGTTACGCACTGCGGAGATCTCAGAAGGCTTTCCGATTACGACACACGGAGCGGATGCTCCCTCGACAAGACCCAATCCATTGCATACAGACGCAGGC
The DNA here is from genome assembly GCA_005777315.1 of Verrucomicrobiales bacterium. Classification (GTDB taxonomy): domain Bacteria; phylum Verrucomicrobiota; class Verrucomicrobiia; order Limisphaerales; family F1-12-MAGs170; genus F1-120-MAGs170. Next base: position 368 of record SXMN01000005.1, on the reverse strand, counting down.
GAATACCTGGAACCAGTAGCTGCAATGAGATCTCCACGATTCCGGCTGAGTTGGGTCCGATTGCGAACAGGATCCTCCGGATCTTGCCCGACCTGAAGGACGCCATCCATCCCAAGAACTTCCAAACAGTAAGCGGAAATCGCAGTGAGTGCTCCCCCTGATGAGCCTTTGAAACGTATGTCTGGATCCGTCGCGTAGCCCTCCCACATCGCGACCACCGGGCCCCAATCCTTAGGGCGGGCGAAATAATAACTTGAGCAAATGTTAGTTAACGGGGTTCGATGACATAGTTCCATTCCCCGTGGAACTTCGCTGGCGTGATATGGACGCGAGCCAGTTCATCGTCCGAGACGCTCACTCCAGTTTCA
>SXMN01000004.1 GCA_005777315.1 Verrucomicrobiales bacterium | reverse complement strand
GGCAGACCGAGACTGGCGGGATCATGATTACTCCACTCCCCGGCGCCACACCCACGAAACCTGGCAGCGCCACCCTGCCCTTCTTCGGAATCCTGCCTGAAGTCGTGGATGACAAGGGCAACGCCGTTCCACTCGGCTCGGGTGGCAAACTCGTCGTGCGCAAACCCTGGCCGAGCATGCTGCGTGGCCTCTGGGGCGACCCTCAACGTTTCAAGGAAGTCTATTGGAGCGAGGTCAAGGGTAGTTACTTCACCGGCGACGGCTGCCGTCAGGACAAGGACGGATATTTTTGGATCGTCGGCCGCATTGACGACGTGCTGAACGTCGCTGGTCACCGTATCGGTACTGCCGAAGTGGAAAGCGCGCTCGTCAGCAACCAGAACGTGGCCGAAGCAGCTGTCGTCGGACGCCCCGATGAACTCAAAGGCCAGGCGCTCGTGGCGTTCGTGACGCTGAAGAGCGGTATTCAATCGAGCTCCGAAATGCGGGAACTCCTGCGTCAACACGTCGCCAAAGAGATTGGTCCCGTTGCCAAACCCGACGATATCCGGTTCGCTGAGGCGTTGCCCAAGACGCGCTCCGGAAAAATCATGCGCCGTCTGCTGAAGCAAATCGCGTCCGGCACCGAGATCAAAGGCGACACCACCACCCTCGAAGACTTCGGGGTCCTGGCGCGTTTGACTCAGAGCGAGGAATAGATCTCCTTAAAAATCAGCCGAAAGCTTATGTGAAGATTGAGCACTCTGGCGGCTATGGTTGTAAGCTCTGCCTGTGCGGCCATCAAGTTTGACATTGCAGTGGGCGACTCCTACAACCGACACCAATCCCACGATGAAAGTTGCGTCGTCATTTGCTGTTATTCTTTCGCTCCTTTCGATCGCCTGCGCCTTCGGAGCGGACCCGCGCACCAGCCATCGCGAGTGGCAGATCTACCATGGCGACTACGGCGGCTCGCATTATTCAGAGCTGGATCAGATCAATCGGTCGAACGTGAAGCAGCTTGAGCTCGCATGGACATGGCACGCCGGGGACAAGGGCAACACCATCGAATGCAATCCCATCATCATCGCTGGTGTGATGTATTTGACCACGCCATCGCTTCACGTCGCGGCGCTCAAGGCCGACACCGGCGAACTGCTCTGGCGATTCGATCCTTGGGAAGGCAGGCGAGCGGGAGGTGTCAATCGCGGACTCGCTTATTGGACTGACGGCAAAGATGACAGGCGAATTTTCCATTCAGCGGGTGATTTTCTATACGCCCTCGACGCGAAGACTGGAAAGCGAGTTCCGTCCTTCGGCAAAGAAGGGCGCATCAGCCACCGGGATGGCTTTGATACCGACGTATTTTTCCTCAGCGTAGGCAACAACACTCCGGGCATCGTCTGGAAGGATTTGTTGATTCTTGGTTCCACGACTGGCGAAGGACCGCAGCCCTGCGCCCCCGGCCACATCCGCGCCTTCGATGTTCGCACCGGGCAGCGGAAATGGATCTTCCACACCATCCCGCATCCGGGTGAGTTTGGATACGAAACATGGATGCCGGATTCCTGGAAGAAAGTTGGAAGCGCCAATGTCTGGAGTGGATTCACGCTGGATTACGAACGCGGCATAGTCTTCTGTGGCACGGGTTCGCCCGCTTATGACAGTTGGGGCGGCAACCGGATCGGGAATGGTCTCTTTGGCAATTGCACCCTTGCGCTCGACGCCAACACCGGTAAGCGGCTCTGGCATTTCCAAGCTGTGCATCATGATCTTTGGGATTATGACCTACCAACCCCCCCGGTGCTCGCCCGGCTGAAGCGTGAGGGCAAAACCATTGATTGCGTAGTTCAACCCACGAAGATGGGACACCTCTTCGTGCTGGATCGCGTGACGGGTGTGCCACTCTTCCAGGTCGATGAAGTGCCGGTGCGGAAGTCCAACGCTCCGGGTGAGGTCAGTTCTCCGACTCAGCCAGTCCCCCCAAGAGAATTCCGTCTGGCGAAGCAAGGCTTCACCGAGGACGACGTCACCGACTTGAATCCCAAGGCGCGCGAACACGCACTCGATCAACTCAAGAAAATTTTCCCAGCGCCCATGTTTAGTCCGCCCGGTTTTCAGGCCGAAGCGGTAATGCCACAGTTCAATGGCGGTTGTGAATGGGGCGGTGCCGCGTTCGATCCCGGCAACAACACGGTCATCGTAAACGTCAGCAACGAAGTCGAATGGTCTTCGCTCGCGCCTGCGAAACCAACGGAGAACACCACATTGAACGAACTTGGCAGGCACCTGTACCGCGGTGTCTGCTCGTTCTGCCACGGACTCAGTTCACCCGTAAATCCCGCCTCGCCGTCTTTGATCGACGTGAAGAACCGTCTGACGAAGGACCAGATCCTCGAACTGATGAAGACTGGCCGCGGTCAGATGCCTTCCTTCGCCACGTTCAGCGAACTTGAGAAGCGCGCTGTGATCGCCTTTTTGTTTGATGAAGGCCGCGATGAACAGATCAAGACGAAGGACATGACCCTCAGTTTCGCAGACGAAACTCCAGTCGTCATGACCGGCCATCATGACTGGCGTGACCCGGAAGGCTTCCCTCTCAACAAACGTCCGTGGGGCACGCTCAATGCCGTCGATCTCAACGAGGGCAAAGTGAAATGGCAGGTTCCGCTGGGAACATACCCAAAGCTCGAAGCGCGCGGCGAACCACCGACAGGCACTTTCAACATCGGCGGCCCCATCGTGACGAAAGGCGGGCTCGTTTTCATCGGTGCCGCCATGGACGAACGCTTCCACGCCTATGACAAGGAGACAGGGCAGTTGCTCTGGGAGTATCAGATGTCCGCCGGCGGTTATGCGACTCCCGCAACGTATGAAATTGATGGACGTCAGTACGTCGTCATCGCCGCTGGTGGCGGTGGCAAGCCGGGAACCAAGACCGGGGACGCCTATTACTGCTTCAGCCTGCCAAAGTGAAGAGCGGAACAGCGCGATCGCTGATGGGTGCAGTGCTCGGAATACCGCCCGGAAACTGAACATGCGACTACCGGCAACTTTGCGAATGCCGAAGACACCAGTTTACTCATCGATGGCCTTGTAATCGGTTCTACTCTTCATGCTCTTCCATACCTGGCCATTTCTGTTGTTCATGGCGGTCGTGCTGCCGGTCTTCTTCGCGCTGCGGAAGACCCGGTTGTGGCTGCCGTGGTTGACGGCGTCATCTTACTTTTTCTATGGCTGGTGGAATCCCTATTACCTGATTCTGGTTGTCTATTCCACTCTGCTAGATTTCGGACTGGTGGCGCTCATGGATCATTGCCCGCGAGAGGGACAAAAGGTGGATGTGCTGGCTCGCCTAACACGCCTGAGATTTGGAGACAGGGTGCTGAAGCTTGCCTTCCTCAGCGCTGCTCTGACCGCTGCCGGGATACTGGTGATTGCCGCAACGGGGCCAACAACACTGCGGCCCACGATGTCCGCGCTCGGCACCCTCGTGCTGCTGATGGCGCTGGGCGCACTCTTCAGCAGCCGAAAAATCTGGCTGTTGATCAGTCTGGTGAACAACCTCGCCCTGCTGCTGTTTTTCAAATACGCGCGTTTCGTCGTGGAAAACCTCAACGAGCTTTTCAATTGGCTTCACATCGGACTCAAGCTGTCAGATCCCTCGGTCTTGATGCCACTGGGGTCCGAGTACCTGCTTCCGGTCGGCATCTCGTTCTTTACCTTCCAGTCATTGAGTTACACGATCGATTTCTATTTCGGCAATGTCGAGCGCGAGCGGAATCTTCTTCGTTTCAGCACCTTCGTTTGTTTCTTTCCCCAGTTGATGGCGGGTCCGATTGAACGCGCCAAACATCTCCTCCCGCAGTATCGCCAGTTCCCGCCCATCCGCCTCCAAAACTTCACCGATGGCGCCTCGTTGTTTCTCGTTGGCTTGTTCAAGAAACTGGCGCTGGCCAACTACCTTTCGTTCTACGTCGAGCGAGTGTATGAAAATCCAAAGGCTTACGGTGCGCCGGCGTTGATCCTCGCCACGGTCGCCTTTGGATGGCAGATTTTCTTCGACTTCAGTGGCTATACTGACATGGCACGCGGCATCGCCAAGGTCATGGGATTCGAACTGATGCTGAACTTCAATAATCCCTATCTTGCCACCGGACTTGGCGAGTTCTGGTCACGCTGGCACATCAGCCTTTCCACGTGGTTCCGTGATTATGTTTATATTCCGCTTGGTGGAAACAAACAGGGCACTTTGAAGATGTATCGGAATTTATTCCTGACATTCTTCATCTCTGGCATCTGGCACGGGGCAGCCTGGACTTTCGTCATCTGGGGGACCCTGCACGCCATCGGTGTAATGATCACCCGGGAGCTGGAGGGTTCCGAAATCTACCGGACGCGCGTTCCCAAATTGGCGAAACAGCTCGGCGTATTCGCCTTCGTGAGCTTCACCTGGATCTTCTTCCGCGCCGGTTCGCTCAGTGACGCGCTCATGATCGTCAATCGCATCTTCACCGCAGGCTGGAGCGATCCACAGATTCCGGCACTCATGCTCGGACTGGTGGCCATGGTCTGGGTTTATCAATTCTTGTACGAGTCACGGTTCCGAAGCCTGTTGCAAACAGGTGCCGCCCGTGTCGGCGCTGCTGTGTTCATGGTGCTGTATTTGTGCCTCTGCTCATCAGGCGGCGGAGCGTTCATCTATTTCCAGTTCTAAATGGCCACTTCAAAACCAGCCCAAACTTCCGGAACGCCCTTCGTGAACGAAGTCCGTCTCAACGCGCGACAATGGACCGCAGTGCTCACAATCCTCGTGGCTGTCACGTTGCTCACGCCACCACTCTGGAAGAAGGCGGAACAGTTCGAAACCGGAGCCGACTACCGCATCCCCTACTCCTTGAGCAAAGACTACTGGCTCTATGAACGGCGTCTTCAACAGGTCGCCGCGACGAACATCATCGTGCTTGGAGATTCCGTCGTGTGGGGGGAATACGTTCGCCTCAATGGCACGTTGTCACATTTTCTCAACGAACAAGCTGGTCAGCCGGGAAAATTCATGAACGCCGGCGTGAACGGCTTGTTCCCACTGGCACTTGAGGGGCTCGTTCGCTACTACGGCACCCCGTTGAACCATCGCAAGGTGATCCTGCACTGCAATGTGCTCTGGATGACCAGCCCAAAGGCCGACCTGAGCACCACGAAGGAAGAGCGGTTCAATCATGTTGATCTCGTGCCGCAGTTCGCTCCGCGCATTCCCTGCTACAAGGCCGATCTAAACCAGCGACTGGGGGCCATTGTCGAAAGGCACTTCATCTTCTCGCAATGGGCGACACATTTGCAGAGCACTTATTTCGGCCAGAAGAGCCTCGTGAGCTGGACCCTCGAAGAAGACGGCAACGATCCGCCCCTCCATCCGAATGTGTACAAAAACCCATTTGAGCAAATCACACTGAACGTCCCTTCCGAACCTGCCGATGATCCAGAACGGGGCTCCAGCAGTCCACGCCACAAACCATGGTCCACGACTGGCGAAGGTTCGACGCGTTTTGAGTGGGTCGAGCTGAACCGATCACTGCAATGGGCAGCCTTCCAGCGATTGGTTAAACTCCTTCAATTGCGTGGCAACGACGTACTGATTCTGCTTGGCCCGTTCAACGAACACATCATGGCCGAGGAAAATCATCCTGCGTTTCGCCGCACCCGCGACGGCATTCGTGCCTGGTTGATGAAGAATCAAGTCACCTGCCTTGTGCCAGAGCCACTCCCCAGCCAGCTCTACGCGGACGCAAGCCACCCCTTGACGGAGGGTTATCAGTTGCTCGCAAATCGAATCCACACTGATGCGCTGTTTCAACGCTGGATGAATGGACGTTAGACCTCCACTGGGGAGTCACTGCCGTATCGGAGCAGCGTCCCTCCGGACACATCGAAATCCATAAATGTCGTAGCCGAAACAGACATCGGCATAGCCAGGGCTCTCGTTGTAGCGATAGCCCGACTTGCAATTCTCGGCACTGAACCGCCACGCACCACCTCGAAGAACCTTGTTCTGTCCTTCATTGGGACCTCCAGGATTCTCGCGGGGAGCCTCCTGGTAATAATCTACCTTGTAGAAGTCGTTGCACCATTGCCAGACGTTGCCAGCCATGTCGTAAAGTCCCCACGGGTTGGGTTGCTTTTGACCAACAGGCCTGGGATGTCCGCCCGAGTTCTTCTCGAACCACGCATGGTCACCGAGTTTTGCGGGACTGTCGCCAAAGAAGTAGGCCGTCGTGGTACCAGCCCGGCACGCGTATTCCCATTCGGCCTCGGTGGGCAGCCGGTAGCCGTTTGCCTCGAAATTGCACTTCAACGTTTTCAGGTCATAACAAGGCTGAAGGCCCTCCAGTTCGGATCGCTTGTTGCAGAACCTCACCGCGTCGGACCACCGCAGTTGCTCCACAGGATTCCTGTCTCCTTTCCATCGAGAAGGATTTGAACCCATGATTTTCTGGAACTGTTCTTGAGTCACCAGGTTCTTGTCCATGAGGAACGAGCTGACGACCACCTCGTGCGGTGGCGCATCAGCCTCATCTTTGTCACCCATCACGAACTTTCCTCCGGGAATTTGAACCATCTCAGATCTGGCGTCCTTTGCCGGTGAATTGGTCGTTCCGTCGGCTTGAGGTTGCGTAACAGCCGAAACCGATGCCGCGACGCTGGATGCTCCCGCGCTTTCCGAAGACTTGCGTTCACAACCCAGAATCAGTGTCAGGGCAAGCATCGAGACCAAGCTCGTTAATGGAAAACATTTCATGATTTGTGATCAGATTTTAAGCCCCGCCACCCGCTCTCAATACTCCGCCCAAATCTCGTACCCGTCAGGATTCCTGAGAACCTGACGGCAGCGGGCTCGAACTTCCTTCGCCACGGCGACGGCCTTGTAGTCGTTGACGCAACCGTAGCCGACTTGTTGAAAAAGCTTCCGCGCGATCATGTGACATTGAGCGACCACGTAATCCTGAGCACCCCCCATCCCTCTCCAAGCCTTGAGCAATTCCATGTAGGCGGCGAGGTTGTTGGTGTTCCTGCTGCCAGTGAGAGCCATCGTTTGACGAGTCAACTCAGCCGCGTGCTCCAGCGATTTCATGTTTTCCTTCTGCACATTGTACTCCTGCGGGATTTGCTGCGCGGTCTCATCCAGACCGTCGAGAAACGGTTTCAGCTCGGGAGAAACTGTCGCCCTTGCTTTGAGGAACTTGCTCATATCAGCGGCAAAGAGCCTGTACTCTTCGATCCTTTCCACATGGCGCTCGACGAAATAGTTCATTTCCCCCAATGCCTCCTTCACGTAATCCTTTCTCGACACCTCCTGCCCGGCTTCGAAGACCGCCTGAATTGCGTCTGTAAATCCACAAGTGCAGGCGCGGTGAACCCCAACACCATCACGTTTATGGTGCGTACGTAATTTTCGGCCTGAAATATCGAGGATGGGATCGCACGCCAGCCTCCCCAGAGTTGCCTTCATCATATCGACCGGCGTCAGAACGGAAAGTGGCGTGTTCTGTCCTTCCAGAAAATAAACGATCGACTCGCCCTTTGGCGGAACCTTCTTGCTGAGGTGGTAGAAAGCCTTTTCTCCGTCAAACCAGACTGGATAATCGTACGAACCTGGCACTCCGCGCCAGACCGTTCCTTTGGCTTCGCGAAAGCCGAACGTGGTTCTGATCCCGGCTTCGAGCAACTGGGTTTTCCATTTTGCCGCAAACGGTCTTCTCCAGGTCAAAGCCACGTCCTTCTCCAGAAAGGTCGGCTTCAAATCTTCCCGATGCCAGATGCCGGACGCGCTCAATGCCGCGAGGTAGAAGCTCTGTCCATCATTGTCGAACTCCACCGCCTCAATCGCACGCCTGCCTTGCAGGGCGTTTACCAGGCGGAGCTTCAATTGCTGTTTCCCACCCGGCCAGGTCATTACCAACTGATCACTCTCACCTTTCAACAATCCGACAAAGGCACTCTCCACAGGAATGGCGAGCGTGTCGGACGATGGATACTCCGAGGGAGCGTAGATCAGATCGTCACCGACAAAACCGGGTAAGACTCCGTAATCCATCGAACTCAGCAGATTGATTCCTTTGATAGCCCCATCGGGTTTGATCTCGACGATCTCGTTCTTGCCGAAGGAAATTACCACTGATGTATCCGCCGCGCCTTTCGAGGAGAAGAAAACCTCCAGTGCCACTTCGTCTCCGGCATTCCTGAGGATCTCGCAACGGGTGATCTTCCCAGCCTGAGCTCTTGTTTGAGATGGGATGAATTCAAGAATCTTCCTTGCAAGCCCTGCCTGGGCTGTCGAGGCGGTATCCGGCAAATCCCTCGTTCCCTTGGAATAAAGGACGACTCGACCTTGTGTTGCCCAGAAAACAGCGACCAGACTCTGATTCTCCACCACCGCATCGCCTTTGAATGAATACTCCCGTCCGTAATACCCGGGATCGGAAGCGGCTTTCAGTGGATCCTTCTCAAAAACAAAAAGTTCTGTCGGCACAACCTCCCAGGATGCTCTATTTTCAATAGCTACGCTGTCGGCGAAGCGTGTTCCGGAATCCCACAACACCACATTGGAGGCAGCTTCGGTTTGTTCAACAGATGCCAATCCCGCAGCCAGCGAGATCAGGACGAGCAATGTTGATTTCTGAATGCGCGAACTACTCCATCCGGCATGACTTGATTTCATAAGGCGTAATGCTCTCAAAGCAGTCACCATGTTCAACGCAATATGCGGTTTCCCGGGGCTGATCTGAACTGAGAACGTCGCGACTGTAACATCCCCTGCTTCGCAATCAAGATTCTCAACCAGGTCGTCCAATCGACACGGCTGTGACAAAGTCATTGGAGAAAACAGTTGAGAGTTGAATGGCCATGGCGAGCATCTGATTTCTGGTGAATTTCGGTGGTTCAGCGACTTCAGGAAGGGCAAGGCTTGAGGTTTTTGAACGCCATCACCAAG
>SXMN01000049.1 GCA_005777315.1 Verrucomicrobiales bacterium | reverse complement strand
GGCAATCCTGCCAACATTTGATCCGCATGCGCGATGGACATGCGCCAATCCAATCAGAGTCCACAGCGGCGCGCCACCAAATTCATTCCATCTCCTTGCCCTCAAACTTCATTCCACCCTCCTTGTCGAGGGCCATGTGTGTTCATGGTCGAAAACTGGGTGATTGTTTGACAAGGAGGGGATCACCTATAGGATGCCCGCGATTTCCAAGAAGCAAAACTCCCTGGAAGGGAAAGGCAAAGAGTGGCCGCGAAAGACGATTATTTAATAGACATGCTGGTGGACACGGGTGTTGTGACCAACGAACAGTTGGACGCGGCCCGTGTGGAAGTGGAATCAACCGGTGAAGGAGTGGTGGACACGCTTGTAAAGCAAGGCGCTGTCAAATCATCCAATGTGGCGCAGGCCAAGGCCTCTTATTACGGCAACGAGTACGTCAACCTCTCCGAAATGCGGCTTACGGACGAAGTCATCAAGTCGCTCCCGCGCCACATCGTCAAAAAGTACAACGCCGTTCCGGTGTTCAAAGATGAGTTCACGATGCGCGTCGCCGTCGCCGACCCATCAGACCTCGATATCATCGACGGCCTGCAGCATTCAATCAGCGGCGCGGTTGAATTCATGGTGACCAGCGAGGAAGATCTTCAAAGTGCCATCGGCCGGTACTACGGTGGACCAAAGGATGATTCTGTCAGCAAGCTGATCCAAGACATCACCGAGGGCGATGTCGATATCGGGAACCTGGATGCGGTTGGTGGCAAAGATGATGGCAATGTTGTCGAAGCTGACGCTCCCATCATCAAGCTGGTGAACACCATCATCGTTGATGCATTCAAACTGAGAGCCTCCGACATTCACCTGGAGCCGCTGGCCGCGAAGTTCCGTGTGCGCTACCGTATCGACGGCATGCTTCACGAGATGAAGTCACCGCCCAAACGTCTCCAGGCTGCGATCATCAGCCGTCTCAAGATCCAGGCGAACTTGTCAATCGCGGAGAAGCGTATTCCGCAGGACGGACGTATTCAGGCGCAGGTTGGCGGCAAGACGATCGACCTTCGTGTTTCCTGCCTCCCGACCAACCACGGCGAGAGCATCGTCATGCGTATTCTCGACAAGGAAGGTTTGCGCCTGGGTTTGCCGGAGCTGGGTTTCTTCACGGACGATCAACAGACATTCGAGAAATTGATCAGTCTGCCCGATGGAATCCTTCTAGTGACCGGACCTACTGGATCGGGTAAGACAACAACGCTTTATTCCTGCCTCAATTTTATCAACCGCCCGGATCGCAAGATCATCACCGTTGAGGATCCTGTCGAGTACCTGTTGGCCGGCATCAACCAGGTGCAAGTCAACGAAACCATTGGCTTCACCTTCGCCAGGGCGTTGCGGTCCATGCTTCGTCAATCGCCTAACGTGGTGATGCTGGGTGAAATCCGCGATTTGGAGACCGCCACCATTGCCATCAATGCATCGCTCACCGGACACCTTGTCTTTTCAACGCTCCATACCAATGACGCTCCGGGCGCAGTGACTCGTTTGATCGACATCGGTGTGAAGCCGTTCCTTGTTGCTTCCTCCACCCGGGCGCTCATGGCTCAACGATTGGTTCGGAAAATCTGCAAGAAATGCGCTGCGCCCTACGAGCCGACCGAGGCAGAACTCAGATCCTTGTCCATCGACCCGAACAACGTGGGCAATGCCACTTTCCGCAAGGGTAAAGGATGTGACAATTGCAACCGCACCGGCTACCGCGGCAGGTTCGGCATTTTCGAGGTTTTCGTTATTGATGATGAGACCCGTAAACTGATTTACCAGAAGGTAACAACTTCCGTCCTGCGCGCGCGTGCCAGAGAGATGGGGATGCGGACCTTGCGTGAAGACGGTGCCCGCAAAGTCCTAGCGGGCCTTACATCACCGGATGAGGTCGTGCGCGCGACAGTCGGAGATTCCGAATAGAGGTAAGGATTATGCTGTATTTCGTGGTTCGCTAAGGCCGATTACGCAGTTCTCCCAATCAGTTATGGGCCACTGTAGCCTGGTTTGAAATTGTACGTATGTCTTATTCGATGACCGATCTGTTGCAGTTGATGGTGTCCGAAGGCGCCGCCGACCTGCATATTCGCGTAGGGGTACCGCCGGTAATCCGGGTCCACGGCGTGTTGCACCGAGTTGAAGGGCCGCACCTCAAGCCCGAGGACACCGAGGAATTGATGCGAAGCATCACGTCCGAGGACCACATTCAGCACGTCCGCGAACGCGGAGGCGCAGACTTTGGTTTTGCCTTTGGTGAGCTGGCTCGTTTCCGCGTCAGTATCTTCAAAGAAAAGGGGAACTTCGGTTGCGTTCTCCGCCAGATCCCAAGCAAATTGCTGACGATGGAACAGATTGGCCTTCCACCATCAGTCCGCGAGTTGCTCTACAAGCCGCGTGGTCTTGTGCTTGTGACCGGACCAACCGGTTCGGGAAAGACAACCACCTTGGCTTCGATGATCAACATCATCAACGAGGAGCGGGACGACGCGCACATCATTACGGTTGAGGATCCAATCGAGTATTACCACAAGCATAAGAAAGCAGTGGTGACGCAGCGTGAAGTGAACGTCGATGTCCCGAATTTTGCCGAAGCGTTACGTCGCGCTCTCCGTCAGGATCCGGACGTGATTCTCGTCGGCGAGTTGCGCGACCTTGAAACCATGGACGCGGCAATCACAGCCGCCGAGACGGGGCATCTGGTCTTCGGCACCCTGCACACGACGGGCGCGGCCAAAACAATTGATCGTATCGTTAATGCTTTCCCGAACCAACAGCAGGAACAAATTCGAATCCAGCTTTCTACCGTGTTGCAGGCCGTCATCTCCCAGTTGCTCATCCCGCGGGTGGATAAGCCGGGACGAGTGGCCATTTTTGAAATCATGGTGAATACTCCATCGGTGGCGGCGCTGATCCGAGACAATAAGACTTTCCGCATCAACTCGGACATCCAGACTGGTGCCAAGTATGGGATGGTGACGCTCGATAGCTTCCTGGTGGAAAAGTATCAGATGGGAATGATTTCTCAGGAGGATGTTATCACGAAGGCCCAGGATCCGACATCCATCATGGCCAAATTGCAGGAACTGGAAGCGGCGCAGGCTGCGGTAACGGCCCGCAGATAGATTTACACTCACGGCTGTTATGTCTGATATTGCAAATCCACTTCTAGCGCTGGTCAAGGAGCGCGGGCTTATTGATGATCTGCAGACCGAAGAGGTTCTTCAGGAGCAGAAGCGCAACGGCAAGCCGGCCGTTCAGATTTTACAGGACATGGGGATCGTGGATCTCTACTCACTCCTGCAGATTCAGGCAGACCATCTGGGGACGGACGTCGTTGATATCAACGATGAAGAGCTCACGCCGGAAGTGATCGCCACGATCCCCGCAGGGACGGCCCGCACCTATCAATGTGTTCCGATTGCGCTCTACGGATCGAGTGTGAGAGTCGCCTTCGCAGATCCTCTCAACCCGGAGATGGTGGATCAAGTAGGCTTCAGCATCGGGAAAGAAATCCAGGTGGGAGTGGCTGATCCTGCGCGGATTCAAAAAGCGTTGGAGAAATTCTACCCGGATGACTCCAAAGGCACCTTCAGCGAAGTGCTCAAGGAACTCGGACTCGACAACGAGGTCGGAGGCGACACGAGTTTGAAAAAGGTGGCCTATGAGGTCGGAGATCTGACCGAAATGGCGAACGAGGCGCCCATCATCAAATTTCTGAACCTGGTTTTGTACCAGGCGGTGCAGGACCGCGCTTCGGATATTCACTTCGAACCGTTCGAGGACGAATTTAAGATCCGCTATCGTGTGGACGGTGCGCTTTATGAAATGTCTCCTCCGCCCAAGCAGTTGGCGGTGCCGGTGACCTCGCGCATCAAGGTCATGTCGAATCTGGACATCTCCGAGCGGCGCCTTCCCCAGGACGGTCGCATCACCATCAATCTGGCAGGAAAGCAGATCGATCTGCGTGTCTCCACGCTTCCCACTCAGTTCGGTGAGTCGGTGGTACTTCGCGTGCTGGACCGCTCGGCGCTGAGTCTGGATCTGGAATCCTTGGGGTTGCCAAAAAAGGTGCTGGATTACACCAACGAGGCTATTCAGCAGCCCAACGGGATTTTCATTGTCACTGGACCAACCGGATCCGGGAAGACGACCACTTTGTATTCGGCGCTTCGACGCATCAACACCATCGACTCAAAACTGCTGACCGCCGAGGATCCCGTGGAGTTTGACATTGAGGGCATCATGCAGGTTGCGATCAATGAAGGGCAGGGCATGACTTTCGGCAAGGCATTGAGGTCATTTCTCCGCCAGGATCCAGACGTGATCATGCTCGGTGAAATGCGCGATTTGGAGACCTCACAGATCGCCATTCAGGCTTCCCTCACAGGGCATCTGGTTTTAAGCACGCTGCATACGAATGATTCAACCGGAGCAGTAACCCGGCTTATCGACATGGGAGTGGAGCCATTCTTGATCTCATCCACGCTCATGGCCGTGCTGGCGCAACGTCTTGTGAGAACGTCCTGCAAGAAATGCCGCACACCGTTCGAGCCCACCGAGTCTCAACTTTCGCTGCTGAATCTTTCTCCGCACGACGTTGGTGACAAAGTGTTTTACTACGGTCGTGGTTGCGGGAGTTGCAACGATACCGGGTATCGCGGACGAAAAGGAATCTTCGAACTTTTGGAAATCAGCGAACCCGTACGCACAATGATCAATGAGCGAGCTCCGACAGTCGTAATTCGTCAGAAGGCTATCGAGCTTGGAATGATCACCATACGTGAGGACGGATTGCGCGGGATCTTTGATGGAGAAACGACGATTGAGGAAGTGTTGAAGTACACCTGAACGCACATCGCATATGCCAAAGTTCAATTACGTGGCCATGGATTCCCGTGGCAAGGAAACGAAGGGAACTCTTGAGGTGGCAAGCCAGAACGAGGCTATAGGCCGTCTGAAAGAAATGGGCTACTTTCCGACGAAGGTCGTGGAGGCGGACAAGGCAAAGGCGAAAGATGGAAAGACTCCAGGGAAGGCGGGTGGAGCGAAGGGTAAGAAAGGAAAACAGATCAACATCCGGATTCCCGGCTTCGGAGGAAAGGTCAAGCCCAAGATTCTCTGTACTTTCACCCGGCAGATTGCCACCCTCGTGGATGCCGGTCTGCCTCTGTTGCGAGGGCTTCGTGTGCTCGAGAAACAGGAACGCAATCCCACACTCAAACGAATTCTTTCGGATCTATCCCTTTCGATCGAGGGGGGGAGCACGTTCTCCGAGGGGTTGGCGCAGCATCCGAAGGTTTTCAACCGGCTCTTCGTTAATATGGTCAAGGCCGGTGAACTGGGCGGCGTGCTGGAAGTTGTCTTGAACCGCTTGTCCGAGTTCATGGAAAAAGCGGAGAAGATCAAAGGCAAGGTGGTGGCCGCGATGTTTTATCCCGCCGCTGTCATGTTCGTCGCGGTGGCGATTCTTGGCATCCTGATGGTATTTGTCGTGCCGAAGTTCAAGACCATCTTTGCGGACATGTTGGATGGTGCCGCCATGCCTGGTTTCACCGTTTTCGTGCTGAATATCAGCGATGCGATCGCCAACCAATTCCTCTATGTTTTGGGCGGAATCGTCGTCGCGTTCATCCTTTTCCGGCTCTCACTCAAAACCAAGATCGGGCGGCGTCTCTTCGACAAATTCAAACTTCACATGCCGCTCCTCGGCCCAATCATCAACAAGGTCGCCATCTCCCGCTTCACACGGACGCTCGGTACACTGGTCAGCAGCGGTGTTCCCATCCTGCAGGCTCTCACCATCGTCAAAGAAACTTCTGGTAACGTCATCATCGGAGAGGCGGTGAGTGCCGTCCATGAGAGCGTCAAGGAAGGCGAGACCATCACCGCTCCGCTCGAGGCTTCCAATGTGTTTCCACCCATGGTCATCAGCATGGTGGATGTCGGCGAGCAAACCGGCGCTCTGCCTGAAATGTTGATGAAGATCGCCGACAACTACGATGATGAAGTGGACAACGCCGTCGCGGCCATGACTTCATTGCTGGAACCGATCATGATCGTGTTTCTGGCCATCATCGTCGGCAGCATCGTCATCGCATTGTTCCTGCCATTGATTAAACTGATCGAGAACCTCGGCAACGAAGGCTCTGGCAAGGGCGACGGCGGCGAGTAACCACTGCCCGTCAGGTGGGACGTCCAGACCGAGAATCGACTGGGGAAGGCTTTCGGGCCTTCCCATGTGTGGACTCCGCTGGAAGGATGACGCTCGATTCGCTTGGGAGTCGGCGACGTTCAATCGGTGACTCAGTGGAGTTTGATCACGTTCTGGCTCCTGCCGAGCATCCCTGTATCGGCATGATTAGAACCATCAGTACGCTGGCGACGACCTTGCTTTTGGGTGCCATCCTCAGCGCGTGCCGCCCGGCAAACCTCCGCACTTCAGCTCCTGTCAGCTCCACAACAGCCATGTCATCGCTTTCATCCACCCACACGCATACAAACCGGCTCGCCCGAGAGAAATCTCCCTACCTCCTCCAGCACCAGCACAACCCCGTTGATTGGTATGCATGGGGCGAGGAAGCGTTTGCGAAGGCTCGTGCGGAGAACAAACCGATTCTATTGAGCATTGGTTACTCGACCTGCCATTGGTGCCACGTGATGGAACGCGAATCCTTCGAGAGCGAGTCGCTGGCATCATATCTCAACGCGCACTTCGTCAGCATCAAGGTGGATCGCGAGGAGCGTCCGGACGTGGACAAGATTTACATGACTGCGGTGCAGGCGATGGGGCAGGGGGGTGGCTGGCCTCTGAACGCATTTTTGACTCCGGAGTTGAAGCCGTTTTATGGTGGCACGTACTTTCCGCCGGAACCACGCCATGGACGCCCCAGCTTCCTGCAACTGCTCCAGCACATCGCCGATCTCTGGGAGAAACGGCGCGGCGACGTGAACTCATCGGCTGCGGATCTGCACCAAAAGCTCGAAGCTCATGTCGCACAGGAACCCTCCGATAACTTGCATCTTGGACAGCCTGTGCTCAACAACGCGGCGGCACAGTTGAAGGATGAGTATGATTCGCGTTTCGGTGGATTCGGCGGGGCGCCAAAATTCCCCAGACCCAGCCAGCCCTCATTCCTGCTCCGCCATGGTGTTCGTTCGAACGATCAAAGTATCGTGAAGATGGTGTTGCATACCTGTGAGATGATGGCAAACGGCGGCATCTACGATCACCTCGGCGGCGGTTTTGCGCGCTACTCCGTCGATGCGCAGTGGCTCGTGCCGCACTTCGAGAAGATGCTTTATGACAACTCGCAGTTGGTGAACCTCTACCTTGATGCCTTCCTGGTGAGCGGCAACCAGCGATTTGCGGATGTGGCTCGTGACATACTTCGTTACGTCCTCCGCGACATGACGCACTCGGGAGGTGGGTTTTAGTCCGCTGAGGACGCCGATAGCGAAGGCAAGGAAGGCAAATTCTACTGCTGGACCCGCGCAGAACTGTCGCCGCTGCTCACTCCGGAGGAATTCAACGTGGCGGTTCGTTATTTCGGAATCACAGAGAAAGGCAACTTTGTGGATCACAGCGATCCAAATCCTCTTCCCAATCAGAACATCCTCAGCATCGTCCAGGAAAAGGTGCCTACGGACGATCTGGTACTTCTCGAGGCGGCGAAGCGAAAGATGTTTGAAGCTCGGTCCAAACGGATCCGCCCTCACCTTGACGACAAGGTTCTGGCTTCGTGGAACGGCATGATGCTCGGCGCAATCGCCCGCGCTTATGCGGTGCTCGGTGAGGAGAATTATCTGACCGCAGCCGAAAGAAACGTGGCCTTCCTGCGGGCCAAACTCTGGGATCCATCCACGAAGACGATGTATCACCGTTGGCGCGACGGGCAGCGCGATTCGGTGCAATTGCTCGACGCCTACACCAACCTCCTTGCCGGAGTTCTTGATCTTTACGAAGCAACCCTTGACCCACGGCACCTGGAATTCTCCCTCCAACTTGCGGAAGCAATGATGGCCAGATTTTACGACAAAGAGCATGGCGGCTTCTGGCAGAGCGAACGAACCGCGGCAGATCTGATCTTGCAGGTGAAGGAAGATTATGATGGGGCGCAGCCATCAGGGAATTCTGTCGCTGCGCTCGCCCTGCTGAAACTCGGGGTCATTACCGAACGGACGGATTTGAAGGAAGCGGGCGAACGCACCATCCGGCTGTTCGCTGACCGGCTACAGCGCTTTCCGCAAGCCGTGCCGCAACTGCTCCTGGCGCTCGATTACATGCTCGAAGAACCAAGGCGCGCCGTGATCGTGGGCGATCCGAAGTCCGCCGCCGCTCGTGATTTGCTGCGTACCGTTCACTCCGTGTATCAGCCCAACAAGGTGGTTCTTGGAGTGGCAGGACCAGTCGAGGAATTTGCGAAGACCTTGCCGCTGGTGGGCGGAAAACCCGTCGTGTACCTCTGCACCGGCCGCGCGTGTCAGCCGCCTACTTCTGATCGTGAAAAGCTCCGGAAGGCTCTTCGGTGAGAATCTCCGCCGACTCGAGTAATTGATGCGGGGAGCTGATCTCCTCTCAAATTTGATCGGATTCAGACAATAGTTACGGATCATGCCTAATCAGCCGATAGAACCTGCTTTCGCCGTTCAACGGCAGTTTGAGGGAAAAGCTTGTTCCATCAACCACCGGTTCCAGCACCACGCGGTTCCATGTGGATCCCAAAGTTTCCGCTGATTCAAGGCTGAAGCCGACGGTGTTCAACGGCCAGCTCAACACCAGATTTTGTCCGGAGATGCCCAGATGTAAAGCAGGCCGTTCGACTTGCGCCGTCAGGTTGAGCTTGATGACGCCCGTTTGAGCGCCGAAGGTGTCCACCGCAATCTGGTAATCGTCTCCCGCCCTGGCGCGAAAGGTCACTGAACTGCTTGTCCCGCCTCGCGGATCAGCGTCGTTGCTTGCGATCTCGCTCAAGCTCCCAACGCTCTTGCCCACATAAACTGCGAGTGCCGTGTCCACAGTGCTGCCCGCCGTGGTTATCGTCACGTTGCCGTCCAATGGCGCCGTCCAGGTCCACCAGATCGATCTGCCGCCCGCCTTTCCAGCATGGCTGGGCTCATCAGTCTCCTTCGTCGCGTTGGCGTTGTTGTTGGTGGCGTTGGTGGCCAGTCCAAAGAGCACTGTTCGATTGGCGAAGAGATCATTCGTCGGCGGTGCGAGCGGATCGTGGATCGTCAGCGAAGCGCTTGCGCTCGCCACCGAGCCGTAAGCATTGCTGACGAACACCTGGTAGGCTCCAGCCTGGCTGGCAGTGAAACTTGTCAAGGTGATCGTCGAACCATTCTCGGACGGCAGGCTCTTGTTTCCGAAGAACCACTCATACTGCAAAGGTGGCGTGCCGAGGGCGGTGACATTCAACGTCACGCTTGATCCAGCGGCGACAGGCTGGCCTTGAGGCGGTTGAATTATCGTCGGAGCCTGGGCAGTTCCCGGCCCCATGTTTAACGGCGAAACCCCCTGCGCGAGCAAAGAGACCCTGTCCGCACTCAACGCGCTTCCGAAGACTGCGAAGTCGTCGAGCAGGCCGTGGAGATTGTTGACGGGGCCTCCCGGTTGGAATCCCAGGATCATCTCAGTGAAGTTGGTGGGCAACGCGGATTTGTTCGTGCCTTGCAGAAAGAGGCTGCCGTCAATCCAGATTTGCTTCACCGCGTTGCTTTTGAGGAAGGCAAAGTGATGCCAGCTCGCGAAAAAGGCGTCGGGATGCATCGTCGTGAAGGTACTGATGCTGGCGTGAATCCGTTGCGTGGCGGGGTTGCAGCAGCCGGCGCTGTCAAAGTAGATTTCGTTGTCGTTCCACGGAACATGAGCTTGCAAGCCCCGCCCTTCTTCACTGGATGGCGACACAAACCAGAAGGTCGAGCCGTTGGTGATCGGTCCACTCCGCCGCTGCCAGAATGAAATGGTGATCCTGTCGCCGGCTGCTGCCTGGTTGAACGCTGTTGTCATCGTCTGGTTTCGCACCGAGCGATTCGCGGAATCCGTCCCGAAATCCACGGCGCGGTCGCCGACTTCGCCTGACCAACCTCCTCGGTCGGCGGTATTGATCACGCCGTTGACGAAGTTGGCGACATGACCGCTGACTGAGTCCACCGTGCGTTGAGAATCGCTTGCGTCGTTGAAGTCCCAGAATGCGATCAGATTCGCGGGAGTGGGCGGGGGAGGCGGCAATGCCACCGTCAATCGCGCAGCCGGACTCGTCGCCGGAGTGCCGATCCGGTTGTTGATGGTCACGGTGTAATCTCCAGATTGATTCACGGTCACTCTTCGCAATGTCAGTGTGCTGTTTGTTTCGTCGGACAACTTCGCGCCGTTGAAAGACCACTGGTATTGCAGCGGAGGAGTGCCTCCCGCCAGCGCGGTGAACGTTGCCGTCGTTCCAACAATGGCCCGCAAGTCCTGTGGCGGCTCGGTGATCGAGGCAGGTGCGGGTGCTACAACTGACAATCGTGCTGAACGGCTGATGATGATTTCGGTGCTCGCATTGCTGACGCTGACAAAGTAATCGCCAGCCGCTGCGTCGGTGACGTTGCCCAGCGTTAATGTCGCGTTTGTTTCACCAGCAAGACTCTTGAGTGATCGAAACCATTGAAACTGGAACGGCGGAGTTCCGCTGACTCCCACGCTGAACGTGACAGCATCACCGGGAATTGCGGTCACGTCGGATGGCTGCCGCGTGATCGCGGGGGGAGGCGGAACCACGACAGTCAGCCGCGCGGGTCGGCTGGTAACCGGGATTTGCGAAGCGTCACTGATGCGCACGCTGTAATCACCAGCCTGACCAATTGTCACTTCCCGCAGGATCAGAGTAGCGTTCGTCGCTCTGGGAAGAACTGTGTTGCCGAAGAGCCACTGATACCGGAGTGGGGGAGTTCCAGTCGTGGCGACACTGAATGTGGCTGTCTGACCGGGATCAACCTTCACGTCGATCGGCTGTTGAGTGATCGAGGCGGGCGGTGGTGGTCCTGGCGAGTAAGTGACGCGAAACAGCCGGTTATAGGCGGAGGGAACGCCGCCGACCTCGACCGGCTCCACGATGATGCCCGTGTAACCCTTCTGCCATTTGAGTGGAAATCCCTTTCCGGAAAAAAGGCGCGTTTCCGGCCAGACCGCTTGATCGAAGAAGGACTCACCCGGTCCGATGGTGAAATCGATCGGGTAAACGACCGAAAGAGATCCCCTGGCAACCAGCGTGTCATTCATGAAGAGTGAAATCTCTCCTGCCGGGCTGACGAAGGTTTTCACGCGGTACCTGGACCCGTCCCTCAGAGGGAAGAACCTGTCGTAGCCTGCAGTGTGGGTCAGCGGGGTGCCGAAGTTGTAACCCTTGTCGAGCCACCGTTTCGGCGTGTCCAGAGTGATCGAATCCCGACGAATCTTGAGGATGCACTGGCCGTCTTTGAATGGGTGAATCACCTCGACACCGTTATCGTTTCGCTCCCACTCGAATTCCCATTGGGAACCGATTTCATCGAAGGACGAAGTTGAGATTATCATAATGCCGGAGCGATCCGGCCTGCCAGCGGCGGCGGGCGGAATGAACTTGATGGCGGCGGGATTCACACTGGATGAAGTCCGCTCGTTCAATGTTTCGGCGATGAGAACTTGCTGGTCCGCGAGCGCGTCCTGGACGGTTAATCGAGCGCTGGCACTGCTCACCGAGCCGGCGGAATTGCTGACGATAACGCGATACGTTCTGTCTTGAGCTGAGGAGATGTTGTGGAGGGTCAAGGTCGCGCTGATCTCGCCCGGGAGACTGACATTTCCGGAGAACCACTGGTAAGAGAGTGGCGCGCTGCCGACGGCCTCAACTGACAGGGACGCGCTTCCGCCGACATCGACTGTCAAATCCTGCGGCTGCCGGGTGATGGACGGCGGTGTCGGAATCGTGACAGTCAGGCGCGCGGTCTGACTCGCAACCGTCACGCCGCTTGGATTCTACACGGTTACTCTGTAATCGCCAGCCTGTTCCGTGCTCACATTTTGCAGCGACAAACTAGGTTTCGTTTCGCCGCTCAGACTCTTCGCACCGAAGAACCACTGATAGCGCAGCGGAGGCACGCCTTCGGCTGCCGCCGTGAAGCTCGCCGTCCCGCCTTGGATGACTTCGGCGTTCTGCGGTTGTTTCGTGATTACCGGAGCGGGGGGCAGCAAAACAATAAGATTGGCGTAACTGAACGTGGCGTTGTGGGTCCGATTGTTGACCGTCACGATGTACTGTCCTGAGTTGCCGCTCGTGACGTTTTCCAAAGTGAGCACATTGTTGGTTTCGCCCGGCAGACTGGTTCGATTGAAATACCATTTGTACTCGAATGGCGGCGTTCCACCTGCCTCCACTTTCAGGCTGACATTGGAACCCCAGGGAACTCGCGTGTCCTGCAGCTCTTGGGTAATCACTGGCGGCACCGGAACGTTCACTTCCAACTTGGCGGACCGGCTCGACACAGCTCCGCCTTTGGAATCCGTAATCACCACGGAGTATTCGCCAGCCGCATCAGTTGAAACATTCATCAAAGAAAGCGTCGCGTCGGTCTCGCCCTGCAAGCTGTTGTTTCCAAAATACCACTGATACTGGAACGGTGGTGTTCCGGTGGCACTCACTGCGAATGAGGCGTTCTCCCCACGATCAATTGAAACATCTCCAGGTTGTTGCGTGATCACAGGCGGTGGCGGCAAGATCGCGGTCAGGCGCGCAGCCTGGCTGAAAAGTCCGTAACTCCTGGCGTTGCTCACCTGCACCTTGTAAATGCCCGCATGACTTTTGCCCACGGTGGGCAATGTGAGTGTGGCCCCATTCTCCCCCGGCAGCAGCGCTTCATCCTTGAACCACTGGTATTGGAACGGCGGCGTTCCAGTGACGATCACCGTGAAACTGGCGCTGCCACCCAGATCAACCGAGATGTCGCCCGGCTGTTGTGCGATGACGGGTGGCAAAACCACCACGGCGGGCGCCGAGGATAGCGAAAGGCCCTTGCGGATGGTCTGGTGGCCACGATCCGCGATGTAAATGTTCCCCGCCGTGTCCAGCGCGATTCCACGCGGGTCCTCAAAGCGGGCGCTTGTTGCTGTTCCATCCACGTTCGCGGCGATGCCCACTGATCCTCCGATGGTCGAAACGGCTCCATCGGGAGTAACTTTACGGATGATTCGATTCTCACTGTCCGAGACATAGATCATCCCCGTGCTGCTGACAGCGAGCCCGCGAGGCTGATTGAATCCCGCTGCTCCCCCCAAGCCATCACCGCTTCCAATGCTCCACGCTCCGGCGAGCGTCGAGACTGTTCCGTTCAGCGTGATCTTGCGAAGGGTATGGTTCTCAGTGTCCGCGACAAAGACATCGCCGCCGGGACTCACCGCGACGGCAAATGGCGACCGAAAACGAGCGTCCACGCCGGTTCCATCGTCGCTTCCTGGATTGCCGGCCGACCCCGCCAGGGTGGTGGCCGTTCCATCCGATGTGACTTTGCGTATAATGTGATTGCCTGTGTCAGCGACGTAAACGGCCCCGGATTGATCGACCGCCACACCTTGGGGCGACTGAAACCGGGCAACAGGTCCGGTGCCATCGGATGCGCCACCGGTTCCAGGCTTGCCGGCCAGCGTGCTCACGGCTCCTTCCGGCGAAATTTTACGAATCGCGTGATTGCCGGCGTCCGCGACATAGAGGTTTCCTGCGGCGTCAATCGCCAGACCGTGCGGGCTGCTGAATCGCGCGGTGCTGGCGGTTCCATCCGCGTTTGCCGCGATGCCGACCAGCCCCGCAAACGTGCCTACCGACCCGCTGATTGCGATCTTGCGGATCGAGTGATTGTCAGTGTCGGCCACGAACACATTGCCGGCAGCGTCCACAGCGACGCCACTTGGGTTGCGAAAACGTGTCAAATTTGATTGACCGTCGGCGTTGCCACTCGCGCCCGGAACGCCTGCGATGGTGACCCAGTAGAGCGATGCGGAAGACGGATGCAATCCTGTCGAGACGTCCGTTGCGGCGTACGTTGCCAGAAATACTCCGGGGATGGGATCAGCGCCGGACACAACAGGAACCGTTCCCGGCGGCTGCCATGCCACGCCCAGTTCACCGCGCGCTCCTGCAACTTTCATCAGCGCCTCGACATAGTATCACCGTCCGGCCAGCAAACTGATCGGTTCCGAAATGTTTTCCGGATTGTCGGCATTGCGACGGCCATCGGCAGTGCCCGTCCAGGCGCGTGTCGCGTTTTGGTTGAGGGGCTCGAAAGCAATCCGTCGTTTGTTCTCAGGGTTGTCATCGCTGCTCAGGAAAAGCCCTCCCTGCTCGTTGGAACTGATGTAGAAGACATAACTCCCGCTCACCGGCACGTGAAGATACCCCGAGAGCCGAACCCCATAGTTGACTGTAGCATCGGACGGGATTTCAAACTGGCTGACCAAGCTCACCCGGTTTGGTGGTTTGCGAAAGCTGGGGCTGTTCGTCAAGTCGGCAACGTTGTGCCCGGAGATGTTCAGCCAGGTTTCCTGCAAGAGAGCGCCGGTGATGAAGTTCGCTGTTGGTTGGGCTTGAGCTATTGCGGCAGGCAGCAGCACAGTGAGAAAGATAGCGAAGAGAGTCTTCATTTGGATTAAGCCTCAAAACACAAGTTGCGCCCGATTGCCAAAATTACGTGACGGGCAGTGCGCTGGTTTTCCTGAGATCGGTGGAGATTAGTCTTTGGCAAGTACTGGGAGCAACTCGATAAAATGTAAACCAGGCTTGGAAATGATGATGTCCGAATTCCGTTTCGGGGTGTGGCTATGGCGGAGATCAGCCGCAGAAATATCCCCGCTCCTGCGGCTGGTGCTTTGCACACAGCCACGCGCCTCCACACAACGATCTTACTGTTTCTGCAGCAGATCCGGGATGATCATGAGTAGGGATACAACCATTGCTGACAGGAGAAGGAGCGCGCTCGTATTCACGCAGAAGATCACGACGCTCAAGCATGCGCCGCGGCATCGCGGCCACAGACTCACACGCCATTCCAGGAGAACGAGGCTCAGGATCGCACCGAGCGCGATCCACATCCCGTATCTCAAACAGAAATCTGAAACCTGCAGGGCGTTCAACATGAGAGGCAGGTCGGCGTTGGTGTCGGCGAGGATTTGCTTGAGCTTGGGAATTACAAAAATGCATCCAACCCACCAAATCAACAACGAGGGAGTCATCAGAATCGCGGCCTGGACGTGCGTCTTCCACATCTGGTCCGTAACAGTATTCATGGCGATTTGACCAGTGCCGGACAGGAACCTCACGGCTGGGATGAATCTCATCACAAAACATTGGCACGAGGTTCAAATGTGATTAGACACTCGTCCCTCAACCCGATCAAGGCACTATGAGAACTAGCAACCCACTGAAAATAAATCGTATCAACCACATGATGACTCTGATCTCTGCGTTGGTGCTGCTGATGGTTGCAACGTCAGCCCAGGAAGCTCCGCCGCCGGTCGCGGCTCCAGTTCGCCCGCCGCTCCCGCCGTTGCCCGCCCCGATGGCGTTGCCCAAGCCGGGGCCTACAAACGACGCTCCTTATGCTCCGCAGCCCATCCTGCCTGGCGGAGTCGTTGTTCCGCTGTATCCGCCAGGCTCAACGTTTCTCAAAATGGAACGGATTCGCGAAGCCGAGCAATACAACATGAGCCAGGCGGTGCCCGGAAGGATCAGCAGCATCGTCAACATTCATAATCCCTCGATTGAAGTTCACACGGTCGAAGGAAGCTTGAACACCGGCGCTGCCATCATCCTGGCGGCAGGCGGCGGACATAACACCCTCAACGTTGGCGGTGAGAGCGCGGACTTCGTTCCGTTCTTTTACAATTACGGCGTCAACACGGTCATCCTGCGCAATCGTCTTCGCAGGGATGGTTACAACCCCAAAAGCGATGCGGTGAACGATGCCCTGCAAGCCATCCGTCTGGTGCGTGCATACTCCAAGGAATGGCGGATCGATCCGAACAAGATTGGCATCATGGGTTTCTCGGCTGGAGCGGAGCTGTCTTCTCCGGCGGCGATTGGCTTCGATGAATTTGACAAGACGAACAGTGCCCCGACCGATCCGTTGGCAGGAATTTCTTCGCGGCCTGATTTTGTCGGAATCATTTATCCAGGCCCGACGCCGTTCGTGCGTGGCGCAAGTCCGCCGATTCCTCGCAATGCTCCGCCCGCGTTTATCACCTGTGCCGGCGCCGGTGACCGGGTTCACGCCATCTGGGCCAACGAGTACTTCACCGCAATGCTCCAGGCAGGCATCCCAAATGTGGAGATGCACATTTACGGCAATGGCCGGCATCCGGGGGACACTTTGAGCGATGGAAGTCGCATGAGCGGCGGACTGACCGACCGAAATGCCATTCCTTTCGGGACCTGGCAATACCGCTTCATCGACTGGTTCCGTGATTTGGGCTTCCTTCAAAAACCGGGCATCGAAACCAAGGCATCGAGGGAAATCATCGCATTCCTGCGCCTGCCCCCACCTGGAAGTGGCCGCGGTGGTGGTGCAAACCGTGCCGCAACAAACTCTCCGGCGGACCCGGCTGGAGTCGCTCCGAAAGCTGTGGCACCGGCGAAACCGTAGTTGGACTCGGTGCGTTGACAAGTTGCCCGGAGATAAACAGTGTGAGGCCTGAATGAATCGACTCAAGACTATCGCGCCTCGAACGTTGCTCACCTGTTTCGTTGCTGCGCTTCTATTCATTGAGGGCATTTCAGCCGCAGCTCGTGCCGCAGATGGTTCCAAGATTTACACGGTCTTCAAATCCGAGGACCAAGGGCGTTCATGGGCGCGATCAGATGGCGGCCTTCCAGTCAGTTCTCGGATCAATGCGCTGCATGCGTTCGGTAAGATTGTTTTGGCAGGGGCGGACACGGGGATTTTCATGTCCCAGGACTCCGGGCAAACTTGGGAAGTCATCTCCGGTGTCGCGTCCAGCTCAGGCCGTTTTCTGTGCTTTGCTTCGCTCGGACAAACTCTGTTTGCTGGGACCGATGGTCCTGGAATGCTTGGATCCAGCGACAAGGGGCGGACATGGAGAACTTTCAATCAAGGTCTCAAGAGCAGGAAGGTGCGTTGCTTGCTGGCTTTGGCGGAGACGCTCTACGCCGGTACTGACGTGGATGGTGTGTTTCAATCCAGGGATGGTGGCAAAACGTGGGCTCCTTCGAACGTTGGGATCCCTGCGAGTGCACAGATTTTCTCGATGGCAGCCGTGGGCAAGTCGGTGTTTGCCGGTCTGTACATCAAGGGGCTCTATCATTTGAATGAAATGAAACAAACATGGGAAAAATCAGGGGACGTGACTCCATTGGTGTTGGCCACTGTCAGCGACACGCTGGTCGCCGGGCATAATCCTGGCGGCGTTTTCCGGAGCACAGATCTGGGCAAGTCATGGGAAAATGGGAGCGCGGGCCTTCCCGCTGACGCACCCATCTGGGCAATGGCCAGTGATCAGGATCGGGTGTTCTGTGGCGCATCAGACGGCATTTATTTTTCGGAGGATAGAGGCAGCACCTGGGATCGTGCCGAGTTGGGACTTCCGGCACTGAGTTCAGGCATTGCGTTCGTCCTGACGGAGAAGTTCATTCTGGCGGCAGCCGTCATTAAGAAGTGAATTTGCCAGCCCGCATCTCAATGCATCACCTTCCAGGCACCATTGATCAGCTCCTGCCATGAATCGTAGAAAATTTCTCATGAGCAGCGGCGCATTCGCTGTGTTGACGACGGCGCCCGGTGCTGTGGCGGAATGGCAGCCAAGCCAGCGGTATCCAGACCCGCTGATCAAGATCATGGATCCCAGCTTCGCCAGGTACCGCGTGAATATTGCGAAGGTCGAGAAGATCGCCTC
>SXMN01000048.1 GCA_005777315.1 Verrucomicrobiales bacterium | reverse complement strand
GCATGGGGAAAAGATGGCGTTGCAAATTGTGGAAGATCGTCGTCAGGTCGAGCATGTCCAAAAATCAGCGCGACTCGTGCCACTTCACATGATCAATTGAAATCTCTCAACAAATCCGAGTTTTGAAAGAGCCTCATGGGTAATCGAATCAGATCAAGGCTGGTGAAGTGCCGCTATGCTCCGCGGTAACTTTTCCGCGGCCCTATTACGGGAGGATTTGTTCTTTATCATCGTTCTCATGTGCATCCGGATGGCCCTGTAGCCACCGGTCGAATATCGGCATTCAAAGGCGCTGGCTTAACGGTGCATGCGTAAATTGAAGAGGCTCCGGATTTGGAGGCTGGCAGCACTCCAGCCAACGCCCGAATTTTTTTGCACGGACCCTCAAGCCAGTGAGCTGGTTTACCGATAGGAGTCCTAATAATGCAGACCGTCGCATGTGGATTGGTCTGATGTTCGGATAAATCCGGCTCGGTGAGAGATTATGATTACAGAAGCAGTTCCAACTAACGCCAGCGCTCAAAGGGGCCTGGGAGGCAAGTACCTTACTTTTGTCCTGGGGCACGAGTCCTATGGGATCGAAGTGTTGAGAGTCCGCGAGATCATCCGTCTGGTGGATTTCACCGCGGTCCCGCAAATGCCGACCTACGTGAAAGGCGTCATCAATCTTCGAGGCAAGATCATTCCAATTGTGGATTTACGCCTGAAATTCGCCCTGGCCAGCGCTGATACCACCGCGAGGACATGCATCGTCGTGGTTCAGGTCGCGTTGCCGTCTGGTGTCAAGACGCAGATGGGAGTGATCGTGGATGGAGTCGAGGAGGTGATCAATATCACGCACGCAGATGTCGAGGACGCGCCCGACTTCGGCGCAATGCTCGATACGAATTACATCCTTGGGATGGCCAAGATCCGTGGCTCGGTGAAAACACTGCTGGATATCGACCGCGTGATTTCCGCCGACACCATTCAATCCGTGCAGCAGGCAGTCACGCGGAACTAAAGAACCTGCCAAAAGCCGCAAGGTTGGAGCCGGGGACAATTACCTCCGGCAGCCGACTCACTATCGTTCACATGGACGTGCCCACCGGGGCGCTTTGTCGTGATACTGAGGAGACCGTGGGATAGGCTACAAATCTTGACGGCGGCACAGACGGATCTGCTTCGTTGCTCGCTTGGTCAGAGGCCGCTGCGGGCATCCTCCGCGTTCGCGCCTCGCATCTGCATCTGCATCTGTGGCGCTCGCCATCATTCGTAGCCAATCCCACGGTCTCCTCAGTAAGACTGACGCCGGGGGCGTTTCCCGCGGTTACTTTCCTCCCACGATCTGCAATTCCTTGCGTGCCGTGCGAACTGCCGCGACGAAATCGGAGGCAAGTCTCGTCAACTCCGGCCAGTTCCCGTCTCGCAGAATTTGAGCGGACAGCAAGGATGAACCGGCACCGACTGCCACGCACCCTGCCTTGATGAACTCTCCCGCCGTTTTCAAGTCCACGCCACCCGTCGGCACGATTTTCAAGTGGGGCAGGGGAGCTCTCAACGCTTTGACGTACGCCGGTCCGAGTCCATCAGCGGGAAAAAGCTTGATGAAATCCGCGCCCAGCTCGAACGCTGTCTGGGCCTCGGTGGGTGTGTAAGCTCCAAGCATGACCGGTCGGTCGGCGGCATGGGCGGCGTGGACGATCTCCGCGCGGGTTATCGGGCTGACGACGAATTCAGCGCCGGCAGCAACGGTGCGTTCGCAGGTGGCGGCATCGAGAATCGTGCCTACGCCGACGAGCGCGGAATCTCCCAGGGCGTGTTTGGTTTCGGCAATGGCTTCAATGGCTTGAGGCGTGGTCATGGTCACTTCGACGGCGATGATCCCGCCGGCCACAAGTGCGCGGCTCAAAGGCAGCACTTGTTCCTGTGATTGAGCCCTGACCACGGCGATAACCCCGGGTTCAATCAATGCCTGAATGATTTCTTGCTTCGATCGCATGAAAGCGATGAAACGACAGGGAAGTATTCAGGTCGAGGGAAAGTTTGGAAGCCAGCGCCACATCATGAGTTTTGATGGGGCAGGGAGCATCGCTCCGCCTGAGTCCACTCGATGCTGGACCTGAATCAGATCTCATCCCAGCCACTCACGACATAACCGCGACCCCATTGGCTCTTCTTCAAATTCTCGTCGTAGTGGAAGTTGAAGTGGCCGTTCATCTTGACTGTCTTGGTCACGCTGGAACCCACAAAATCGAGGGTGTTGTTGCCGCCCCCACCCAAGGTGAAATCTGCGCTGGGAGCGTAGATGACTCCGTTGAAGGCGGCATTACCTCCCAGTGAAAGCGAGGTGTTTGTGGGCAAACCCAAAAAGGCGAATTTTTCGGCCTTACCAGTGTTGTTGGCGACTCCGTTGCCACCCAGGGATGCCGAGGCACCTTTAACGTAAATCTTGAGACTGGCATTTGTTGCAAGAATGATCTTGGACTGTCCGCTCATAGACATATTGCCCGTGATTACCAGAACAGCATCACCAGACACATACATTTTGTTTTGTCCGGACATGCTCATGCTGCTCATGAGGTAATTTCCGTTCGTCAGGAGATATGTGTAGTTCGTGCCGGTGACAGAACCCGAGCCAGGTGTGAACCCGCTGGTGAAGGGTTGAACCACGTCTGGAAAGGACACGTTCATGTCGTCTTTGAACCAGCCAGGTTGGACACCCGAATTGCCACCCGTAACCCAGGCTTTGCTCCCAACTGCGCCGTTGGAGCCAATGGAGAGCGATCCGCCAGGACCTGTGGAAGCATGACCCCAAATATCGGCATTGCCCACCGAGATGGAGTTAATGATTCCTGAATTTGTCGCAATATCGCCGTTGTCGAGGACTTTGTTCGGGTTGGGATCATACATGCCGTTGGTGCTGTAGAGCGGATTGGAAGAGTCGAAACTGTCCGTCTTGATGTTGTTCCCATTCATGTCGATCGTGTTCTTCGCCACCATGGCTTTGGTGAACAAACCATCCCTGGTCGTCTGGACTCGAACTACACGAAACGTCGAATTCGTTGTGTTGATGCCTCCGATATTGGCGGCTGCCAGGAACATCCCGTTGACTACCGTCGCCACCCGGCCAGTGGAGATGATTGTCGGTGGATCGGTCGCGGAGATCGTGGTCGTCCAGGTGTAATTTGTGAAATCACGGGTCTTTGTATAGACGCTGCCCGAGAGGGTCCAGCCATTGGCTGCCCAATTTGTTGATCCATTCGTGTTGATGTGAGTCAGCGCCTCCTCGATGCCTGCTTCTGCCACCGGCATTGCGTCGTTCCAAGCCTGGGCCCGCATCGTTGTGATGTTTTGCGCCCTGATCAACGTGAGATAACTGGTCAGCACCACTCCGATGACCGAGCAGGTGATCAGGGCGATCCACAGAGCACCGCCGGCGTTGCCACGCGAATTTATGGTGATTTTCATGTTACTGTTTTCGGATGACTATTTTGGCCGATTGAACGCTCTCCGTATTCTTCTTGATCCCAAATATCTTTCGCGAACAGGTCCAGCTCATTTGAACCAGTTTACAGGTCGTGGAGGTTGCCGTGGGGTACACGTTGTAAGTTCCGCCGATTGGATTCCTTTGAAAGATCGAAAACGTCAGCTCATCGCATTCGGTCAGGAGCGCTTTGGCATCCGCCACGCCATTCTTGGTGCGTGTGAGTGTCCGGGCGTTTGCGTCATAATTGAACACGAGCACGCCGCCGTCGGAGTCTTCAAACGTCAGGCTGGTTGCCGTGCTCGCCGTGAGTTTGTTCGTCTGGCGGATTTGCTTGGACATGATGTCCAGCGCGTTGCGGCTGGAGCGATCAAGGCTGACGTAGTTTGCCATGGCGGCGAAACTGCGGCCGCTGTAGAGCATCAGGACCATGACAACCGCCGCGATGATGGAGCCGATGGCCGTTGAGATCATCAACTCCATCAGCGACATGCCCCGTTGCCGCGCGGATTTAGTAGATGTAATTCTGCAAACCATATCGCGAAACAAAAGTTGTCATGTCACGCCTTCGCAAGACCTTGGCCGAAGTCCATTGCAGTTCCACGGTGACCAGCCTCAAATCGTTGCTGTAAGTTTCCGAAATTGGGGCGGAAGCGATCGTGACGCTGCCAGTGTAGGAAATGCCAACATTGGTCTGGCCCGCTGGATAGAAGTTCTCGACGAACGTGCCGGGAATGAAGGATGAGTTCGTCAACTGATCCCAACTGTAGAGGCGGATGGTTTCGAGTTTCTCCTGAAGAATCTGGGTTCCGCGAAGGTTTTCCCGGGACAATTGGAGTATCGCGAAACCGGACGAGAAGCCCGCGTAAAGCGTGAGAAACATGAGTCCGGCGATGCAGACCGCGATCATGGTCTCCATTAACGAGAATCCGGCATTCCTTTCGGAACCTGTGTAACGACAATCAATTTTCATCTAAACTCTATCGCTGCTGAGGAGCGCTGTTGGTTTAGCAGGGGCGATGCCGTTGTGGTTGAGATTGTGGGGTTCGAGGCAGGCTGTGTTCAACCCGGCAGGCTGCAATCAGGTTCGCATCCTGACGCAATTACTGCCCGACCACCTGCTCAAGCGTGGAAATCAGTGGGCCAGAACGCAGGTCTCCCTTCCAGTGAGAGAGTTTACGGGTTTACGGCTCAGACAAGTGAGCAGAAGACGCCTGAACCGAACGCACATATTTCGCCACAAATCTCGGAAGCTTTCCAAGACTTGTTCAGCAAAACGTCCTGTTTCGGTGCAGCAGTGTCTGGATTCAGGATTCCGCTGGATCTACTCCCATGTCAGGACCAGCGAAGCACCCTGTATTTTGGAGGTCTTGATTTTCAGCGCCGAACCGGCGTGCAGGCGGTAGAAGCGATTGCCCGGAGTCAAAGGCAACGTCACAGATCTTGCGGACGTGTCAATGACGGCTGATGTATCCGCGGCGAAAGGTCCGGTGATGGCATCCGCAGATTGGACCGCGACGGAAGGTGCCGAGATGTTCACTTCCCGCCATGCCTTGATCGCGCCTGGCGCGGAGGCATCGTTGATCAGTGTCCGGTTGTCCGGGTTGGCGAGATCGACGGAAATCCAGTCCGCGAAAGCTGCTCCGCCCCGTTCGTACCAGACCATCCGGAAGGGATACAATCCCGCCTCGGTGACGACGAACTCGAAGGTTTCCCGGGCAGGTCCTCCATTGTGGAAGGCAAGGACAGGGGTGCTCGCGTTCAACGGTGCTTTGCCCGATGCCAGTTTGTAGCCATCGTCCGTCGCGACTCCGAAACGATGCACGCCGGACGGCAGCTCAAGGTAGGTCGAAATCTCCATGGCAAAATCGGCGTCGCCATTGCCTGTCACGTCAGGATCAATGCCGGGAACGGGCGCATCGTTCCCGATGTAGCCGGCGCTCTCGCCGGCGCGTTTGTTGAAGTTGATCACATCCGCGGTGGTCTTGAGATCCACTGCCCGCGCGATATTGGATCCGATTGCGAGCTGGGTTTCCGCCCGCTCCAGGCTGTTCTCCAAGGCTCCGAGATCTTGGGGTGCCTGGACGACATGGAGGTTGAAGCCGCGGGTCTTTCCTGTGCCGACAACGCGCGTTGTCGCATCGAGCGAATTGTACGACACCGTGAACTGCCACTCGCTCGTGATCTCCTGATTCTCGCTGTCTTTGAAGGAGACAGAAGCCGTGTTCAGAGCTCCGGAGGCAGGCAATGGCGAGATGGGATACGCCACTGTCGCTCCGTCGGCGCTTGGTTTGATAGATGCGCCAGTCACCAGGCTCCCGTTCAACTTCAGCGCAATGCTCGACACATTCACGCTGGTATCCCGATTTTGAATTGTCACCTGAACGACGGGTGTTGCTGTTTCGGCGGTGGAATTCGCGGCGGGCGCCGAGGATGTCACGGTCGCACGTTGCACACCCGCGTCGGCCACCGGCACAAAGATGAGATAATTCTGATAACGAGCGCTGCCGCTGTTGCTGTCATCGGGAGTGATCTGTCGCAACCGAAGGGTTGTCTCTCCATTTAACCGGACGGTGGTCTTTTTCGTGCCGGTTCCATCGGTGAGCGGGAAGTTGTGGAACACAAAACCGGTGCGAGTTCCAAGGAAGGAACCAAGCACGCGCGTGGACTGGTCTGGCTGTGTCGGAGCGCTGGTGACGAGCTCAAGGACGCTTTCGCCGGAGGGCATGTTCACGATCGATTGGCGGAGATAAATTTCGTACGTGGCCGGTGCAAACTGACGTGTGTAATTGAGCCATTCACCGGCAGCGATGTCTCCCACGACGTAGTCAAAGACACCCGCTGCGGCTCCACCGGCAGCCGCGAATCTCGGCCGCTCGCCATCCACACTTCTCGCCATGCGCACGGCATCGAAGGAGCGCCAAGGGGCGTCCTGGGAGCGTGGTGTCATCCGGGTGTCGTTGAAGTCCACGTCCTGAACTCCCGCCTGGTTGGCGTAGCCGGTGGCATCGGGTCCGGTGCCTTCAGTCTGCGCGGACGGAGCATTGATGAACTGGCCGCCGTTGAAGTTGTAGTCTTCAACTTCGATGGTGGTGGTGGTTTGCGATCCAAAGGTGTCGAAGTAAATCGTCTTTGCCGCCGCGACGCCGTCGCTGTCAGTCACTTCGATCGTGGCGGTGTAATCGATGTTGGCGGCGAGCGGTGAGAGAGTCGCCTGGCGGGAGTTGCCGGCACCGGTCAGGGTGAGACCGTTCGCGCTGGTAACGCGGGTGCCGTTCAGGATCACAGCGATCTTTTCGTCCGCAACTGCTTTGTCATCCGAAACTTTGAACTCCAGCTTTGTCGAGGACGGGAGAAAATTTGCCGTGTCGCCAGGACGCAGGTCGCTGATGACCGGAGGCAGATTTTCTGGTGCGGGAACGGACGCTACGATGGTGTTGTCATAGACCACCCGATAGGGATCTTCGACAGCTCCCTTGTCGAGATCCTGGTAAAGGTAAAGCGTGAAGTAGCCGCTCGTGATAAACGGCGCCGCCGGACTGTCCGTGCCGTTCGTCATGACGTCCGCCGACGGGGTGTCCACCACGACCCGTTCCCAGATCACGGCGTTGCTTTGATCCTTGTCGAGCACCTGTGCCCGGATGGTCACTGACCCATTGCGAGCTCTCAGCCGGAGAACCAGCGTGATGTTGTCCTGTTTCAAATGGGCGGCCTCACCGGCGTCCGCGATGAAATACTTGTTAATGCCTTTTGTGATCAGAACGTCGGTAGTGGATTTCGCGAGGCCGTAACCAGCCAGCGAACCCGGCCCTCCGGTGCCCGACGCGGGAACGAATGCCAGGATGGCAAAGGAATCCTTGGCGCCACCCTGCACCACGTCGGCGCGAAACTCGATCTCCTCGCCATTTTTCAACTCAAAAGGACGGCTGGTCTTCTGGCTGGCCGAAAAGATCCCTGCGCCCGATGGAGAAATCGCTTGTTCGAAACGGAACTGGCCGTTGGATTCCGTTGGGATTCCAAAGCCGGGAATGAATGTGAAATCTGTCCAGCCGGTTTTGGTGTTGTCGTTGAAATCGTCGAGCGCCGACTGGTCTGTCACCAGCACTTCCGCGTTGTCGTACACCGCGAGGTACGGATCTTCGACGGCTCCTTTGTCGAGATCCTGGTACAGATACAGAGTAAAGTAACCGCTTGTGAGGAATGGACCGGCAGGGCTGTCAGAACCGTCGGTCATCACATCTGCGACGGGTGTGTCCACCACTGTGCGTTCCCAGATCACGGCATCGGCCTTCTCCTTGTCCAGCACCTGTGCGTTGATGGTGACCGAGCCGCCCTGCGCGGTCAGCCGCAGGACGAGTGTGATGTTGTCCTGCTTCAGATTCGCGGCCGCCCCGGCATCGGCGATGAAATACTTGCTGATTCCCTTTGTGATGAGAACGTCTGTGGTGGATTTCGCCAGGCCATAGCCGGCAAGCGAGCCTGGGCCGCCGGTGCCGGCTGTGGGGACAAACGCCAGAATTGCGAAAGAATCCTTCGCTCCGCCCTGCACCACATCCACTCGAAACTCAATGGTACGCCCGTCCTTGAGCTCATACGCCTCGGAAGTCCTTTGGCTGGCCGAGAAAATTCCACCGCCGGATGGCGAGACAGATTGCTCGAAGCGAAGCTGGCCGTTGGATTCCACCGGGATTCCAAACCCGGGAATGAAAGTGAAATCCGTCCAGCCGGTCTTGGTGTTGTCATTGAAATCGTCCAGGACTGTGGCGTTGAGTGTGTGGCTCAGGCCAATTAGGGCGGTGATCAGGAAAAGGCAGGAATGACGGCGCGTGAAGTTGAGGAGAAACGTCTTCATAAGATTCTTCGGGCGATTGAAACGCAAAGAGTTTGCCGACCGAGCAATGCCAGTGTCAATTCATTCGTCGTCATGGGGGCGTCTGGCGTCAGTGATCCGCGCCAATGGGATGATGGACACTTTTTGAGTTCGATCGTCCGCTGTGTGCGAAACCAATATGGTTTTCTCAGAATCAAAACGGTGATTGTAAATCGAATGCACTCAGGCTTCCGTCGTGGTATCCATGGTAAAAAATCCGATTTCTCCCGCATGGTGCATGGCGGCGTTGCTCATCCTCACCGGCATCCGCGTTTTCGGAGCCGCTCCGAGTCTTGAGCCTATTGCCGACGTCACGCTCGACGAGGATGCTGCCAGCGCGCCAATCATCATCCGGGCGACGGACACCGACACTCCGGCTGATCAACTCACGTTTAAGGTGACTGCGTTGGTTAACGGAGGGTTGCTCGTCAACGGTCTGACGCTCGAAGGAACTGGCACTGAGCGAACGCTCGTGATCAAACCGGCTGCCAACCAAAGCGGCGCGGCGCGGGTGAGGGTTCAGGTGATTGACAACACTTTCGCCACGGTGAGCCGCGAGTTTGACGTGACGGTCAAACCAGTGAACGACGCGCCAGTCCTTGAACTGCTTGGAGGCAGTGAATTCACCACCGAAGCCGGCGGGACCGTGAAATTTAACGTCCGGGTCGCGGACGTGGATGATCCCGTCGCAAATCTGACTCCAACTCTCACCGCGGAGGATCCAGAATTTATTTCTGATGCTTCCATCACAGGCGCTTCATTTGGGCGGAGTGTGTCGATCACAGCGGCGCACCGGTTGGGGAAGACGAGGATTCTGCTCCGAGCCACGGACCCGGCAGGCGCGTTCACTGAGCAGACGGTGAATCTTACCGTGACGCTTCCAAAGGATGTTGATTTCGGTGACGCACCCGCGACTTATCCCGTCCTTATCGCGAATAACGCCGCGTGGCACACGGTGAATCCAGGTTTCCGACTGGGCACCGCCATCGATGCCGAGCCTGACGGACGGCCCGGTACTTCCGCTGCCGGCGACGATCTGAGCAACCTCGACGACGAGGATGGCGTGGTCCTGGGGGCGATGCTCCAAGCCAGTCAGTCCAATAGCATCAAGGT
Organism: Verrucomicrobiales bacterium; assembly: GCA_005777315.1. GTDB lineage: Bacteria > Verrucomicrobiota > Verrucomicrobiia > Limisphaerales > F1-12-MAGs170 > F1-120-MAGs170. The sequence continues at coordinate 24,892 of SXMN01000048.1, read as the reverse complement.
CACGGCCTCGGCCGCCGGCAAGCTCGACGCCTGGATCGACCTCAATCAAAACGGCGTCTGGGAGCATCCCGCCGAACGCGTGGCCGCTGGCGTGCCTTTGGTGGGTGGCGTGAATTCACTGTCTTTGACTCTTCCTGCCTCCGCGAAATCTGGCGTGACCTTCGCGCGAGTCCGCTTCAGCGCCACTGGCAATCTGCCTCCGGACGGCGGGGCGGGCGCCGGGGAGGTGGAGGATTACCGTGTCGCGGTCAAGTCGGCGGAGGCTCTATTTGACTTCGGCGACGCGCCTGCTCCCTATCCCACAACAATTGCTCAGGCCGGAGCGCGCCACGCAGCCAGCGGACTTCTCCTGGGAGCCCTGCGTGACGTCGAAGCCGATGGCCAGCCGCACAATTACGCGCGCGGTGATGATGATCTCGACTCCAGTGACGAGGATGGGGTGAGCATGACTTTTCCGCTGGTGCCCGCGCAATCAACCTCCTTGAGCGTGAGAGCCTCGGCCGCCGGAATGCTCGACGCGTGGGTCGATTTCAATCGCGACGGCGACTGGTCCGATCCCGGCGAACAGGTGTTCATGAGCTTGCCGGTTCGCGCCGGACTGAACCCGCTGAGTTTTCCCGTGCCGGCAAACGCCTCGACGGGCCTGACGTTTGCGCGATTTCGCTTGAGCACGACGGGAGGGCTTTCGTTCACCGGTGAAGCGACAGATGGTGAGGTCGAAGATTACGCGGCGGAGATAACGTCTCCGGTGGCGCCATGTCTGCCTCTGCCAGCCACCCGGCCCAACGTCATCATCATTGTCTCGGACGACCTCGGCTACTCGGATCTCGGTGCGCATGGATGCACGGACATCCCGACCCCGCACATCGATTCAATCGCGCGCAACGGCGTTCGCTTCACCAGCGGCTACGTGACCGCGCCAGTCTGCAGTCCCTCGCGAGCGGCGCTGTTGACGGGACGCCATCAGCAGCGTTTCGGACACGAGACGAATCCGGGCACATCCCTTGAACGCGATCCCCACTTCGGCCTGCCGCCCACGGAAACCACAATCGGCGACCGGTTCAAGGAGCTGAATTTTGCAACGGGCTGGGTTGGGAAGTCGCACCTGGGTGGAGTCACGAATGTGTATCATCCGATGCGGCGCGGGTTCGATGAGTATTTTGGTTTCATCGAGAGTCATCACCATTACTTCGACACGGGGGAGAAGCTGGAGAAACAGGAAGATCCTATAATGCGTGGCTTCACACCGATCGTGGAGACGAACTACCTCACCACTGCCTTTGCCCGGGAGTGCGTGCAATACATCGATCGTCATGCGAACGAGCCGTTCCTGCTGTACGCACCGTTCAATGCCGTGCATTTTCCACAGGAGGCTACGACCGTGTTGCGGGACCGCGCCGCATTGCTGCCCATCACCGATCCCAACCGCCGCATCATGGCGGCGATGTTGATGGGCCTGGACGATGCCGTTGGGGCCATCCTTGCGAAGTTGCGCCAACTGAACATCGAAACGAACACGCTGATTTTTTTCACCACCGACAATGGAGGAATGACTCAACTCGGATCTCTCAACCGTCCGCTCCGCGGAGGCAAGACGGAGATTTATGAAGGCGGCATCCGTGTGCCGTTCTTCATGCAATGGAAAGCCCATCTGCCAACGAACCAGGTGTTCCACGCTCCTGTCAGCACGATGGACATCCTTCCCACGGCGATCGCGGCGGTCGGAGGAACGAACGCGGCCGCGTGGCAACTGGACGGTGTCAACCTGCTCCCGTACCTTTGCGGGCAATCCAATGGCGTGCCCCATCCCAGATTGTTCTGGCGCGTCGAAACGGATGGCGTGAGCCCCAGCGAGGAGATCAATGATGGTCTTCGGGCCGTTCGCGAGGGCGATTGGAAGCTGGTGAAGAGCGGGGTGCGGGAGAATTGGGAGCTCTACAATCTCGCCACCGACGTTGGCGAAACAACGAATCTGGCGGATTTGCGACCCGAGATTGTGCAACAACTGGTCTCACCCTACGACGCATGGAGCGCACAGATGGCCAGGCCGCGTTGGGCGGTGGACAACCTGCACTTTGTCCCTCCGGACTTCGTGCTCGAGGACATTCGCATTGGCGCAACCGGAATTTCGTATCTCGCTCCGGAGTTCAGGCCAGACCGCCCGCAAATCGCCTTTCAGGATGAAGCTGGCAATCTTTGGCGCGGCGAACTGGATCTCGTCAGCGGCTTTCTCCTGTCCGGCCACGGCCAGGATCTTCAGGTGGACACTGGACTCGCTCCGCTGGACAGAGCAGTGAACGGTCCCGAGTGGGGACTTTCCACAAACGGTCCCGCGCTCTTTTTCACCAAGCCCGGGGCATCGGGACCATTGCAAATTTGGCGGGCGGGATCACTCGATGCCGGCATTGATCGATCTCAACTGACCACCACTCCAACGAACAGCTTCAACGCTTACGTCACTCAGGACCTGACCCGCGGCTCGGTCGAATTGCTTTTCAATGTGGGGAATGTCGCGAATTCGTCAGTCTATTTCGCGGATGAAACTTCGCCTTTGAACCTGCATGGATTGTTCGCTCACTCGGGTGGCCTGGGCAACGGACATTGGTTGGCAGGCAACGCGGGGGTTGCGTATGGAGTCATTCAGGGTTTTCCGATTCCCGGTGTCGCGCAGATTCAACGCTACTCAACATCCAATGCAGTGACTTATTTCATCTCCGATGACGATGGAGATAAAACCGATGTCTGGGGATTCTTTGCGCCAGAATTTGGCGGCGAGCACTGCTATGTGGCCGTGGTGGATCGCACCTCGATCGCGATCTATCGGGATCTTCGTGACAGACCCCTCGGCCTCCATACCCGCGTAGCCACGCTCGTGCAGCCGTCGGATGTGCCGCCACGTTACATCTATTCGCTCGAACCACTGCAAGGAGCGCGAGGTTTCAATGGCACCAGCTATTTCTCCTGCGCTGCTTACGAGCGCAACGACCCGCTCAATCCCGGCGATTCTCAAATATGGATCGTCGGACTCGGACCGGACGACAACGGTTACTTCTTCCGTCGCGTGGATGACGGCGTTGCCACAGGTTTGACGGCTGACCGCCGCGCCCCGAAGACGGTCATCGGAGCCAGCGAAATTCTGCTCTACTACAGCCGCAAGACGGGAACCAACGCGACCCAACTCCGGGTTGCCAGCACCGGTTTGAACCCTCCCGAACATCTCGGGACGCCCAGTGGCTTCACCAGCTTGCAATTCAGCCGGAGCTTCACGGCCGGAACGAACGACGTGAATGCAAACTGGATGAGCGGCACCGAAACACTGAACCTTGCGCCGCATCAGGGCCGGCTTTTCGCCGCAACGGGGAATCGCATGAATCTTCAGTATCCGACCGCCCCGAACTTTCCAACCAACTGGACTGGCGCGCAGATTCTCGTCAAGGATTCCGCTGCCACGCCCTGGCGGGTGGACGAAGCGACGCCGCCGATCTTTCGCGACCATCTGAGGGTCGAGACGCTTGTGGACTTCACATTCACCACCCGGAGCAATGGCCTCCCGCTGCGAGATCCAGTGAATCTGCTGATCGCGGGTTTGAGCGACATCAACTCCGGCTCGGTGGGCGCGCACCTTGCCACGGTGCGAACCCGGCTCGACGGAGCTGTTCCTTCGTGGCGCGATTCACACGTTGCCACGACGCGCGCGCCTGCCAATGTCATCAGCCTCGGCTCGCACGTGGATCGGTTCACCGGTGTGCATCAGATTTTTGCCGGACTGCAAAATGGCGAGATTTATCGTGGCGCGTATGACGGGAACGATGACAGCAAAATGGCCTGGGCAGCGAACGCCGTCGAGTTGACCGGAATGGGTCCGGTCACATCGTTTGCCGAATGCAACGGACTTCTCTACGCTGCCTGCGGGCTTGTTCAATCCAACCGTGTTGCGGAGATCAACGGCGGACTGTTCGTCCGACGGGATACCAATCGTATCTGGCAGCTCGTGTACCGGTGGCCGCATCCTGCCGAGCTTTTCAACGCACCCGAGGAACAGCGGCTCATGCGCGGCCTTACCGCCGTGCCGGAACCTCATGGTGCCGACCGCCAGGTCCTCCTTGCCGGCCGTTCGTGGCCTGGAGTGATCGAGCGCATTGATCCCGATCCCGCCCGGGGACATGTCGTCACCGTTGAACTTGATATCCGCGACTTCGTCGCGCGCGTCTGGAACGACGATCGTGCGCGTCAAGGCTCCGTGACAGTCGCCTACACCGGGTTTACTGCCGTGACCAACCCGGTGACCGGCGAGCGCGTTCATCTTGTGGGCGTGTGGTTCCAGCATCCGGATGACACTGCGTCGCCGCGTAATGGTTCCCACTTCCTTGTCCGCCACTTCAACGCCACATACGAACTGGCCAGCATTGAAGACTTTTCTCCCTCCGTCCCAGCGGGCCAAAGCTTGCGCGCCACCCGGTGCATTGCCGTGTCCCCGTTCGCCGACGACCAGGGGGGCGTGTTCTACTTCGGCGGCTACGATACGGCGATGGATGAATCGCACGACACGGCCTGGATCATCCGCGGTGATTGGAGTGTCTGGCCCAACCTGAAGATTACGCAATCCAGTTCAGGTGAGCGGCAGCTCGACTGGCCGGCGACCGGCACGAACTGGGTGCTCGAAGCCACCAGCACCGTCGGACCGGACCGGACCTGGCGTAGAGCGCCGGGCCGCTCGACCCGCTCGGTCACGCACGAAACCCAAAGTGTGAACTCTCGCGAGTCCAATCTCTTTTTCCGACTCCGGAAACCGTGAGCATCAACGCCTGCCAGCCGGGTGAAGAGTCGATTCGCTGTTCGAAAACAGCGGCAGGTGCCAGTGCTTTTCCCAGGCTGGAGGCGCTTCGGACCTCCACGAATGGACCTCCACTTGACCATCAAAGCATTTCCAAGCTTAATCCCTGGCGTTCCCACGGCGGTGTTGAAGTCATCTATGAGCACAAACGAACTTGAGAAAAGGATCGAAACGAAAATGCGCGACGCCGGCGTGGCAGCGCCGACCATCGCCGCATTTCTAGGAGCCGTGCGCAAGGTGGCGGCAGGCGAACGCGGCATGCTGCCTGAATCGGCCGTGGACACCATCCCTTCACTTCCCCGACTGGATCAATTTTCAGATGCGGCAGGGCAGGGGAGCACGGCGTTGCTCAAGCAACTGGTCGTCGTGAAATTGAACGGAGGGCTGGGCACGGGCATGGGCTTGGAAAGCGCCAAATCCCTTCTGCCGGTCAAGGGGAGCGACACATTCCTTGATTATATAGCGCGCCAGATTCTGCATCTGCGCGCGGCAACCGGAGGAACTGAGCCGGGGTTCTATCTGATGGACAGTTTCAGCACGCAAAAAGACACGCTGGCATATCTGCGGAAGTATCCGGCGCTTGATGCGGGCGAGCCGCTCGATTTCCTGCAAAACAAGGTTCCAAAGATCGATGCCAAATCCTTTGAACCCGTCTCCTGGCCCGCGCAGCCCGACTTCGAGTGGTGTCCGCCCGGTCACGGAGACATCTATCCGTCGTTGATCGGTTCGGGCCTGCTTGACCGGCTTTTGGCGCGAGGCATCAAGTTCATGTTCGTCTCGAATTCCGACAATCTCGGGGCGACGGTGGATTTCAAGATCCTGCAATACTTCGCCAGCGAAGGACTTTCGTTCTTGATGGAAGTGGCTGAGCGCACGGCGGCGGATCGCAAGGGTGGCCATCTCGCGAGAGGCAGGAGCAACGGCCGGCTGCTGCTTCGCGAGTCAGCACAATGTCCGAAGGAGGACGAGGCGTTGTTCCAGGACATCCAGCGTCATCAGTTTTTCAACACGAACAACCTTTGGGTGCGGCTGGATCACGTGAAAACGGAGCTTGAAAGGAGCGGTGGTGCGCTGCCCCTGCCTCTCATTACGAATACGAAGACGATCGATCCACGCGACGCGAGTTCAACGAAAGTCCTCCAGCTCGAATCCGCGATGGGCGCGGCAATCGAGTGCTTCGACAAGAGCGGTGCGGTCGTTGTGCCGCGAGCGCGTTTCGCTCCCGTGAAGACAACTTCCGATCTTCTCGTGCTCCGCTCGGACGCCTGCAGGGTTACCGACGATCACCGGCTGGTGCTCGTCGATGAACGTCGAGGCCAGCCGCCGTTGGTGGACCTGGATCAGAAGTGCTACAAACTGCTCGGCGATTTCGAGCGGTTCTTCCCTGAAGGTGCTCCGTCGTTGGTGCGTTGCGACTCCTTGAAAGTCACCGGCCCGGTGCGCTTTGCCAGTGGCGTGATCTGCGAAGGAAATGTGGAGTTCGTCAATGCAACTTCGGAAACGAAGATGGTGGCGGCGGGACGATACCGGGATACGCAAAAGCAACTTTAGCAGGCTGCTGATCAGATGCCGGGATAGCCGATGGCGATTGCATCCTGCAATTCCTCCCCCGTGGATCTCCGGCCGGAAATCCCCCTTGGCACTCCACGAACGATTTGGTTAGCTCTGTCCGCTGATGAACTTATCCCGCCTTTTCCTGATTTGCGTCGCGGTTGCGTTTGCATTGCCTGCGGTCAGCCGCGCCCAGGACGGTCAGCAGATTCTTATCGAGAATCTGACGGACAAGAGCGAGGTGGTGTACGATTACAGCAAGGGCATCGGCTGGGGTACGAACGGCATCATCATTCGCTACACCAATGCCGTGCTCACGGCGCGACAGGTAACGGTCAACATCAACACGGGAGACGCCGATGCCGCGGGTGAAGTGAACCTTCAGCGCGAAGGTGTGACATGGCGGGGCGAACGCATCCGCTATAATTTCAAGACCCGCCAGATGGAAACCGGCGATTTTCGCACCGGCCGAACTCCCATTTTCGCCGCAGGCATGAACCTCACAGCGGATAAGACCAATCAAGTTTATGCCGCGAAGAACGCGAGGATCACCACTGACGACGTGGAGAATCCTTCCTACGAGATCCGAGCCAGGAGCATCAGGATCATCGAAGGGAAGAGAATCGAGGCTCGCAACGCGACAGTCTATGCGGGTGGCTTCCCGGTCATGTTCTTTCCAGTTTTCAGCAAGAGCCTCTCGCATCACCCAAATTTCTGGGTGCTCACCCCCGGCTTTCGATCCCTTTACGGTCCGTACCTCCTTGGGAGTTATGGCTGGTTTTGGAGCACTAACCTGCATGGCGCGCTGGACCTGGATTATCGCCAGAAAAGGGGCGTCGCTGGCGGACCTAAGTTCGGTTGGGAACTGGGGCGATGGGGCGCGGGCGATTTGAGTTTCTATTTTACTCGCGACGAGAATCCGGGGCTGGATCCGAATGGAGCACCTATTCGAGATGACAGACACCGCATCAACTTTACGCATCAAACCACCCTGGCCACCAATCTGACGGCAAAGCTGGTGGTGCGAGAGCACAGCGATGCGCAGATGATTCGAGATTTTTTCGAGAGCGATTACCGGATGGATCCGGAACCGAAGTCATTTCTCGAAATCAACCGCGCCTGGCCAAACTGGTCCATGGACCTCCTGGTTCAGCCGCAGTTGAACGATTTCTTCCAGACTGTCGAGCGTCTCCCGGACTTCAAGCTGTCCGGAATCCGCCAGCAACTCGGCATCACTCCACTGTTTTACGAAAGCGAAACATCCGCCGGATACTTTCGATTCCGTCCGGACGATAGTGTCGTCACCAATTCCTATGCTGCGCTGCGGGCGGATACCTTTCATCAGCTATTGCTGCCAACGACCTGGTTCGGCTGGCTCAACTTCACGCCGCGTGTCGGAATGCGGCTGACGCATTACGGTGAATCCGAGGGCAGGGGAACGACGCTGGCCGAGCGCGACCGCAGTGTGTTCAACACCGGTGCCGAACTATCCTTCAAACTCTCCCGCACATGGTCTGAAGCGCGGAACAAGACGCTCGACGTCTCTGGAATCCGCCACATTATCGAGCCGTCATTCAATTACGTGTTTGTTCCCAAGCCGAGCGATGCGCCCCGTGAACTGCCCCAGTTCGACAGCGAGATGCCCAGTGTCCGGCTGCTCCCTCTCAATTACCCTGACTACACCGCCATCGATTCAGTGGACAGCCAGAATGTCGTGCGCCTCGGGCTCCGGAACAAGGTTCAGACCAAGCGCGGCGATGACGTTCAACACCTCGTCAACTGGGCGCTCTACACTGACTGGCGCCTGGATCGGCGTCTGGGGCAGACCAGGTTTTCAGACTTCTACTCGGATCTGGATTTGCGGCCACGCTCCTGGATGACGTTGAATTCGGAGTTGCGTTATGGAGTGGAGAGCGGACATCTACGCTCGGCAAACCACACTTTGACACTCACTCCGAATGATATCTGGAGCGCGTCGATTGGGCACCTCTACTTCAGGGAGGATCCCGCATTCGGCCCCATCTCCGCGAACAACCTCATCCGGACGGGCATTCACTACCGGCTGAATGAGAACTGGGGATTCCGCACGACTCATTACTTTGAGGCGCGAGATGGCAAACTCGAGGAACAGTATTACACCATTTACAGGGATTTTCGAAGCTGGACCTCGGCTCTTACCCTGAGGGCTCGCAATTATCGCGTGGGGCAGGATGACATCACGATCGCAATTACTTTTTCGCTCAAGGCATTTCCAAGATTCCGCCTCGGCCAGGACCGCGATCCGCACTCGGTGTTGCTGGGAGGCTGAGGCACGAGGAATTTCCCCGGCCTTGTGGCTACCTCGTGGCAGTAGTTCGCGTCGTCTGAGGTGCGCCCACCGGCAGGGAATCAGGGAGGGATACAAATTCAGAAATCGCCGACCACAAGCGGGAAAAATCCTTGTTCAAATCGCCGCTCAGACAATCGGTGATCTCGCCTGCCATCTCCGGGTATTTGTCGATCACCTGCTTGAAGCTGAACTTGGGATCATAGAAGGCATAAACAAGCTTTCGCATATTTTCGATTCCCTCCCGGAGCGCGGCTGAATACGCAGCAAAGCGGTCTGGGGAAAAGTCCCGAGCCACAAGAGCCGCGTGGACGGCATCTGCGGCGAGAACCCCGCTCTTCAAGGCAAGCATCAGGCCGCTCGAAAACACAGGATCAAGGAAGCAGAATGCATCTCCCACCAGCAGCAGCCCTTCGCTTCCGCAATGGCGGGAGTGGAAGGAATACTCGCTCGTGATGAAATAATCGCCGACCTGTTGACCTTCCGAGAGGTGATCTTTGATCCAAAGGTTTTCCTCAACCTCGCGATGAAAAATGGCCTTCGGATTCTTCACGCCGGCACGAGAGAGATACTTGCCATCCGCCACCACCCCAACGCTCACCATGTCGTCGTGTTGCGGGATGTGCCAGAACCAGCCCTTGTCCGGGATCATCGCCACGGTGGTCTGGCCTTCATCAATGTCCTTCTCCCGCTTTGAACCCTTGTAATAAGTCCACACCGCCACTTTGTTCAGATAGGGATCCTTTATGCGCCAGCCCTCGCGCACGGCGGTGAAGCTCTCCTTTCCTGTGCAATCCAGGGTTATCGGAGCCCGTAGCTCCATCTTCTCCCCATCAGAAGCTGTTGCCTGGACGCCGGCCACCCGCCCCTCAATGCGCAACAATCCCGTGACCGTCACTTGTTCCAACACTGTCGCGCCATTCTCCCGTGCGTGTTGCATCAGCATCAGGTCGAACTCGCTTCGGAGTATCTGCCATGTCTGCGCAACCGTCTCGCGATCGTAACGGTTGAAGAAATAGAACGGCTGGCTCGCCTTGCCGTTGGGTTGCACGAACTGAACGCTGTACTTCTTGGTGAAGTGGCTCTTCTTCATCCGATCGATCAAACCAAGCCGTTCCAATGGCTGGTAAGTGAAGGGAATCAGAGATTCACCGATGTGGTAGCGCGGGAACTTTTCACGCTCAAGCACCAGCACGCGGTGTCCCTGTTGGGAGAGCAATGTCGCTGCGGAACAACCGGCGGGGCCTGCTCCGATCACAATCACATCCCAGGAGCTGTTCAATTTCATACGTGTGCGTTCAAAGCGTTGGGTGGAAAGATCCTGCGGTTGTGTTTTAAGTCAAGCCGGGCGCAACAAAGGAGGCAGAACTTCGACAATTTCAGCCAGCGCCTCGCCGGCGGGATTCAGCAATGTGTTGCTCCTGCCGTAGAGAACTTGCGCGCCCTGAAGATTTAGAAGGTCGTTGATCAAATGATCTGACGCGATCCGGAGGAAACCGCGAGGCCGACTGGTGTAGGGAACAGCATGGTCCTTCAACACGTGACCAAGAGGAAACCGCTCTTCCAGGATTGCCTTGCGGGCATCGGCGGAAAACCGATTCAAGTGGATGCAGATGGCTCCGAACTCGACCGGCTTCTCCAAATCATCCAGATGGAGCACGACTTCCCGGGAATACTGATCTCCCGTGACGTCCCGTCCAACGACGCGCAGGTGGACTCCACGCTGATGAAAATTCTCCAGTGTGGATGTCATGTCCCGATCATGCACCAGCAGGGTCTTGTAAGGCTCGGGGACAGCTTCGCGGTCGATCTGTTCCATCGGAGGCAACGTCAGTCCGCTGCGCGCATAGAACTGGTTCAACGGAAAGCTGATCGATTGTTGTGTCATGTGGCTTGGCTGCGGGGAAGTTCTACCTTTTCGGCAATGAGGATGAAGAAATTGTTCGCCGATGACTGTCAATCTGAAGGCCAAGTTTTTCGACAGGGATGCGGTGAAAGCCAAGCTTCCAGGCAGGCGAGCCCTTGCGCAGCCCGAAATCCGTTGCGTGTGATGCCACGAATTCCGGATCTTCCCCTGTCAGATTGTCTCGCAGATCCAGAAGCTCCTTCTTCGTGTTCCATCCGGCTTCGAGCCACTTGCCCACCGCGATGTTCCTCCTGATCACGTTACCTTCTGGCGGAATGCCGTTGAATGCGCCGCCTTCAATGGCTGGGCCATCTGGCGGACCGTAGTATCCATCAAGTGATCTCATCTCTGGATAGCGCTCGCGATATAACGCAAGAGGAACGGCGTGGAGTTGTTTGCGCATGTAATCGTCCACCATGCCGCGCCAGACGGGCGATTTGTCGAGTCCGCGCCCATCCGCTCGCACTGCGGGATCGCAATCGACGAAGATGTTGTTCTCGACGCGGTGATCCCTCCCGCCACCGATGAACATTGCCCAATGAACTTTGTAGAAAATGTTCCCGAAAATCTCCGTGCCGCTCACGCAGTCGTCCATGTAAACTCCCATCGAGCCCATGCCCACACCGCCAGTCTCGTGAATGTAGTTATGGCGAATCTTGTTTCCCCGAAATGAGTAGTCCCGACCGGTGTAGATCGCACCGACGTCACCTGTCTCCAGGGCAATGTGGTGAATGTCGTTGAACTCGATCAAGTGGTCGTTGCCGGTGAAGAGAATCGCGCAGTGCGGATGATCGTGGATCAAGTTGTGCGAGACGCGCATTCCCACGCCGCTCATCAAAACCGCCGGCACGTAACACTTCGACCACCGGCCCTGGCGCTGGAAATGGCAGTTCTCCACAAAGTGACCGCCGGGTGTGAGCGTTTGGCGGTCACCGCCGCTGAGCGTCACGCCGCCGTCGCCAGTGTCGAAGATGTCACACGAGAGAACTCCGTGGCCCCTGCCGCCCTCAATCACCACACCGTTGTTGCCGATGTTGCGAATGAGGCAGCCGGCAATGCGGTTATCCTCGCCGCCTCGAATCTCGATGGCATTTCCGCGAGTGGCTTCCAGTGTGAGGCCCTGAAAAGTGATGTGCGAAGCCGAGGTGAGTTTGAGGAGCGGTTGATCGAGAAGGGAGAGAGTTGTTTCTGGAATTTCCGTTCCGCCTCGGGTGCGGGTTACGAGGGCAGTAGCTACCGGTGCGGGTGGCCAGAAGTAGAGTAATCCGCTAGTCCGATCCAGGAACCACTCGCCAGGTTGGTTCAACTCTTCGAGCACGTTCAGAAAATAGAAGCGCTGACCTTTGCGAAAGCCATAAAGTCCGTGCGGCGCGGCGGTCTTGATGAGGCCTGTACTGTTGTCTAGCGACCCAACATGCTCATAGGAATTTGCCCAATCCCACGCCCAGTAGCCGTGGACCCACAGCTCGCTCATGTCACGCCATCGCTTGGGCCGATCTCCGGAGAAAAGGAATCCACCCGGCAGGTCGCCAATTTTGCCTCCATGATCATCCCCTTTGCCTGCCGCTTCAGGAAATCCCGTAATCTTTTCGAACTGTCCTTGGTTCGGCCAGCGCGCCAGCGTCATCGGCTTGCCGCCGAAGAAGAGTTCGCAATGAGCGGGCGTTGTGGCGCGTCCGAAGCCACGTGACCTCATCTCTCCAAAGTCGCCAATCCCAACCTGGCGAACATCAAGATGAAGGACTCTGTCACGCGCGTTTTCATCGAGCCGGGCAAGGACAACGGCATCAGTGACCGGCACAAAGCCAGTCAACGTCCGTCCACCAAGCAGACGCACGCGTTCGTCCCGATACGCTCGCCAAACAATCGGAGCGGATGCCTCACCGGAATCTGCTGAAGTGAGTTCAAGCGTGTTGGTGCGAACGTAATCGCCGCCCCGTATCCAGATGGTGAGCCCGTGGTTTGGGAGCCTGCCTTCCCGCTTCAATTCGCGCACCGCATCGCGCGCCCGTTCGAGCGTGGCGAAGGGTTTCGCCTTTGAGCCTGGGTTCGTATCCGAACCAGCTGGTGCCACGTGCCAATCAGCGGACACCAAGACCATCGAGCTGGCCATTGCGAGCAACGCCAACCCCGGCACGCCGAGGCGCAACGGCTGGAGAATGGAAAGAGTCATGAAGCCTCTCGGAAATTGAAACCGAAGTCTTCGATGGGCGGCACAGCCTCGTTCATCTTCTGAGTTGTGAGCTGATTCAAGGAGTTCGTAGTTTTGTGGCCTTCGACAGACGCGAGCGGTCCACAATAGGCCGGCCCGATGCCTTCTGGCGGCGCATCGAAGCCGCACAAATCTCGTGGATGGCATAGTTATATTCTGCGGCGATTTCTTCGCGAATCTGACGAATCTCCGCAATGGCATCGGCGGGGTAGGGTTTCTTGGTTCGGTGGGTTGTCATGCTGGATTCACCATGAGTTCTTGAGGTGTGCATATCTGTGGGCACTTGTGGCCTGCCAGAAGGCAAACGGCCTGCACTTGTGGAATCAGCACCGCATTCGCTATATGAGTGCAGTTCCAGGTGACAAGATAGTCCATCCCGTGAACGGCTGCACACGCCAGGTGCGCTGCATCCTGCTGTGCCTTGGAAGGCATGCGGGTTTCGTTCAGCAAGCGTGTGGCCAGGGTTTCAATGGCCACATTCACAGAAAGTTCCTTGAGATTCGCTGCTGCATCGAGGCGTCTCCGGGCTGCAACCTTGTCTCCTCGGCTCGCCTCGCGCAGGACGAAATCGGAAATGAACAAATCAAATGAGCGGCTTCGCCTTTCCCACCACTCGTGCGTCAATTGCTGCAGGGCTGTCTGAACAATGTCCCGAGTCGGTCCTGCGGTAAGCACGCTCAACACGGTGGTTTCGATATAGACTGAAGGCTTCAATTTGGAGTGGTTCTCAATGCGTTACGCATAGCGCCCCGTCTTGTGCTCGGGCTTAAAGAACTGCTGTAGCAATCGGTCCACCTGGAGCAGGCCGTCTCGAGTCAGGCCGATGCGGTCCCCGCCGTTGGTGAGGAAGCCTTGCTCCTTGAGCGATGCGAGCGGGGCGGCGAACTGGACGCGAGGGTCAGCGCCGAATTTTTGAGCGAACGCATTCGCGCTCACACTGCCAAGCTTGAGCTGAAGCATGAACTCGCGAAGGTAATGCTCATCTCGGGGCACAACGTAGGCACGATAGACAGGAAGTTGCCCCGCGTTCACGGCATCCAGGTAGGGCTGGAAGTCATGATGGTTCTGGTAATGGACGCCATTCAAATGCCCGAAGCTCGCGACGCCGACGGACAAAACATCCGCACCGCTGAACAGGCCCTGGCGATACACGAATTTCACCTGGGCAGGGTCACGAACCACCGTGGTCGTGCTCGTCACGGTGTAGCCAATCTTTTCAAACTCGCCATAAGCGTAGTTGACCCATCGGCGCTTTGTTTCCCAATCGGCGACAGGCGCGACAAGTTTGCCCTCCGATTTCATCTGCTGGTAAATGCCGGTGTTGTACGGCACTTCCATCTGGTAGATCGTCACCGAATCGGGTCGCAGCTCAACGGCTTTGGCGACGGTATCCTTCCACTTTTCCTCTGTCTCCTCGACCATGCCGGCGATGAGGTCGATGTTGATCTGCGGGAAACCAATTTCGCGCGCGTAGGCGTAGGCGCGGGCGATCTCCTTGGAGCGGTGCGCGCGTCCGTTGATCTCCAAAATGTGATCGTCAAAGTGCTCGATGCCCAGGCTCAGGCGCGTAACGCCGAGGTCACGGATAGCTTTGAGTTTGTGATCTGTGAGTGTGCCCGGCTCGGCCTCGAAGGTGACTTCCTCAGCTTCGTCCCAAGGCAGCAACGCCTTCATGCCGTCGGTCAGGAACTTCAGTTGGTCCGGTGAAAGATAGCTGGGAGTTCCGCCGCCAAAGTAGATGAACTTAGGCCTGCGCCCGCTGATGCAGGGCTTGCCAGCGTAAGCCGTCAGTTCCCGCAGCACCGCATCTATGTAAGCACGGATTTGAGCGGAATCCTTGTCGGTATAGACCTTGAAATAACAGAAGTGGCAACGTTTCCGGCAAAAGGGAATGTGGGTGTAGAGACCGAGCGGATTCGTGATTCGATATTCATAATTCGTAACCGGAGGACGATCGAGAGCGGCGAGGAACTCGGGCACAGCCTCCTTTTTCCAGAAAGCAAATGGCGGATAGTTCGCAACGAAGTAATTGCCGGCGGTTGTCTCCTTCTGGATGGGCGGACCGGAGGAGTTCTCGTTCGGAACTGCGGCGGGGTTGGTCATGGTTTCAGGAAGCTTTCAAGATCCTTCTGGAGCTTTTTGAGATCAGCCAGGTTCACATACATCATGTGGCCGGACTCGTATTCCACATAAGCGATGTTCTTGCGAAGCGCAGTGTCCAGCGTCAGATGGTCGATGCTGTGACGGATGCCATCGACCGGACATGCGAGATCACACCATGCTCCGAGCACAAGCACGCGGAGATAGGGATTCTGACTCATCGCGGATGCGAGCTGTCCAGAACTGCTCGGGTAGCTGTTTGGGGAGGCGAAGTTCCACGGCCCGACTCCGCTGAGAATCTCGTATGGAAGGTCATTTTCAAATTTCAATTCCTCCCGAAGATAAGCGTTCATGGCGGCGGAAAACGGACCATAGGTCACCGCGTAGGAAGGGTCGAAGCGCGGTGAGTTCGAGGTCTTGTCAGCATCGCGTCCAGTAATGCGGGAATCGAAACGTCCGAGGATGAGTCCCTGGTCGCGCAGCAACAATTCTCGAAATGAAGTGGTGCTCACACGCAGCTCATGATCCTCGATGACCTGGGGAGTAAGGCCGGTCAGACGGGCAAGCTGCGCCACGATTCGCGCACGTTCGTCTTTGGGCAGGCTCGCTCCGGCCAGCAAGGCTGCCGCATAGGGCCCTCTTGCAAAAGCACGGGATTCACCGATGGCCTTGGGAAGATCACTCTGCAAATCCGTCGGAAGCTTCTTGTGGAACTGTGCGGTGGCGGTGAAGGAGGGGAGGAACGAAATCGAAGGCAGATCGTTGTCGCGCGCCTCGCGGATCGTTCCATAATCGAGCAGTCCCGATACAAGAATGAGGCCGTTCAGGTACATGCCATAGCGGGAATGCAGGTGCTCGGCCAGTCCGGCGGCGCGAAACACGCCATAGCTTTCACCGCACAGATATTTGGGAGAGCGCCAGCGCTGGCCGCGTGTGGTCCACAAACGAATGAAGTCTCCGACCGACTCTACATCGCCGGACTGCCCAAAGAATTGCTCCGCTTTCTCATCCTTGGAAGGACGGCTGTAACCGGTCGCCACCGGGTCGATGAAGACGAGGTCCGTCGCATGAAGAATCGAATACTCATTGTCCACCAATCCGAACGGCGGCGGCGGCATCGTACCATCATCGTTCAACTTCACGCGCCGCGGTCCCAGTCCGCCGAGATGCAGCCACACCGATGACGATCCAGGCCCGCCGTTGAAGCAGAAGGTGACCGGGCGAGTGGCGGTATTGGTTTCACCGAGTCTGGTGTAGGCCATGTAGAACACGGACGCACGCGGTGCGCCGTCGGCCTTCAACAATGGGAGCATTCCTGTTTCGACGGTGTAGGTAACGCGCTGTCCTGCGACGAGCACCGAGTTCGTCACAGTGACAGGCTTGCGTGACGCATCCGGAACCGTCGGCTGAAGCTTTGCCTCTTCCTTCTTCTGATCCTCCTTCCTGGCTTCGGCTGAAGCGGGCTTGTCCGGTCCCGAATCCGCCGCCATCGCCTGGCGATAAAAGCAGGCTGTCGCGATGAACAATGTAATGAGAATTCGGAGGTAGCGCATGTCAGGAGTGCGAAGAACAGTTGGGCAGTGAGCGGTTTCTTTCATTGCTGGATGGGGGGCACATTCGAGGACTGTTCAGATTTTGATGAACAACTCACCGTGTTGAGATTCTTCGTGGCGGGCTCTGCGGAACGATGACGCCTTCAGCAGCGAGCCGAAGGGACTGTTCTTTGACGCCACCTGGAAACTTCGGGTTTAACTTCCCGTCCGACTTCAGCACCCGCCACCACGGCGTAATGCGCTTCCTGCCTTCGGCCTCATCCTCTTCGGCGGCGTAGGCGGCGATCCAGGTAAAGATGCCGGTGGTGATCGGACAGCAGATGTCCACACCATGCTTTTTCGCGAGCGCAGCACGCAGATCGTTGATGGTGGCCGTGCTCCCTTTCCGAATCTTGCGGATTATTTCGTCCACCTCACGCGGAGCTGGGATGACCATCGTGCCAGTGCCCCAGCGCTTGGTCATATTGCCCTCAACCTTGCCGATCTTCGGCAGCCCCTTGTCGTCGGCGAGCTTTTCGCGCCAGGTCTTACGACGATATGCCATAGGTCACTTCTTCGCTCCGAAGCAATACACGTGGCCATCATCGCTTCCGATGACAATGCGCCCATCGGCCACGGCAGGTGAGCTTCCGACAGGCTGACCTATTTCATAACTCCACAGCTCTTTGCCATCTTTCAGCGACACAACGTACAGGCGTCCATCATCTGATCCCACCACTACTTTTTGGTCCCCTGTCACAACAGGCGAACTGTCCACTTTTCCTCGAGCTGAGAACGCCCACAACTCCTTGCCATCCGATTTCTGAACACAATGAAGTTTCTTGTCGCGTCCACCGAAGACCACCCGGTCTCCGGTCACAGCCGGTGAACTGAAGTAAGGGAAATTCCGGTCGCGGAAGGTCCAGGCGCGTTTTCCTTCATTGAGATCAACACAAATGACTTCATTCTCATAGTGACCGATATAGACGCGCCCGGCTTCGACAGCCCCCGAGCCCGCAATGTAGGCGCCAGCTTCGACCTCCTTCACCTTGCTGCCGTCAGCCAGTGAGATGACATGCAGCAGTGCATCGCAGCCGCCGAAAACCGTCCGCCCGTCCGCCACCGCCGGGGAACCGTTGATGTAATTTCCGGTCTCGTAAGTCCAGTTCGTCTTCCCGGTTGCCGAATCCAGGCAGTAAAGCTTGAAGTCGTAGCTGCCGACGAGGATCCACGGGGCGGCGCCTTTGTTCGTCGATGCCACCCAATTGGGACCACTGAGAATCTTGTCTCCGGTCGGACATTTCCACAGCTCTTTGCCCGTCGAGGCATCGACTGCATAGACATTGGCATCCGTCGAGCCGAAGAAGACTTTGCCGCCGAGCACGAGTGGAGACGATTCAATCGCGTCGCCCGCTTTGAAGGACCAGACTTTTTCACCGGTTTGGAGGTTGAGAGCGTAAAGGTTGCTGTCTGTGGAACCGATGAAGATCCGGCCACCAACCACGGCGGGAGAAGATTTCACCGGTCCCTGTGTCTTGAACTTCCAGAGCAAGGACAACTTGTCGGGAAGAGGAGATTCAGAAACGCCGAGCAGCCCCGGGCTTCCGCGGAACATGGGCCATTCCGAATTTTTGGCCGGAGCACCCGCCCCATTCAACAGGTTGGAACCAGCAAAAAGAAGGACCGTGAAAAAACACGAGACAACTCGCGATGGAGCATTTTTAAGCAGAATTTCCATGATTGCGACACCCGGTCGCGTAACGGGCGGTCGCACCGGATTTCGGCGGGACTATTGAACAGGATGGTGTCCATTGCAAATCATACTTACACGTAACAAACGGTTCGAGAGTGACAGGGCGGGTTCTTATCGTTATCAGAACCCACATGAATCCGGCGATTCGAGATCTCCAACAGTCCGAGTTGTTCCCCGGTCACAGTCCGGAAATAGCAACATTCCAACCCGGAGCTCCCACCCAATGGCTGGATGGTGGCACCGTGGTGCTGGATGAACGCGGGATGGCGAAGGAGTGGGACGCATCATTGCAGGCCTGGTGGGAAAGCATGGGGAACCAGGTCGGCGATCATTTCTGGACGGCGATATCCAGGCTCTCCGCAGGTTTACCGGAGCAGGTCAGCATCCTGGCGGCAAGTCACGGCACATTTGCAGAAGCAGTGATCCATCTGAGCGTGGCACCCAACCATTCGCTGAGAATTGAACGTGTCCGGGTACCGGGTGGTGCCGTGGTTCGATTAAGTTCAGTGCTTCCCCAGACGCAGGATCTGGTCTCAAGTGAAAGCCAGATGGCTGGGGGCGCGTTGTCCAACTCCATGGTGCGCGAGATTTGGAAACGGATGCTCCACGCGGAAAATCAACTGGCAACATTGATGCGTCGTTCGCCTGGCGTGGTGTTCAGCCAGCGAACTGATTTTACGTTTCGGGCAGCCAATGACCACCTGGAGGAGGTGACGGGAATTCCAAATCCAGAGTGGCAGCGGCAGGGCGAGTTGTTCTGGCGGCTTGTCCATGATTCAGACGTTGAATTTCTCCGGCAGCAGATCCGTGCATCCGCTCTCACGGAACAGCCTGTCACCAGCACTTATCGCATCTGTCACGCCCAGACTGGCCGGATTGCTTATATCCTCGAACAACGCCAGGCCACGCTCAGCCCCGATGGCACCCTCCTCGGTTACGAAGGTGTCTGGGTGGACGTGACACGGCAGACGCTGGCAGAGCGACGGCTGTTCGCCTCCGCATGGAAGGAAACCCTGGCTGTGCTGACGCTCGGCATGGCGCACGATTTTGGGAACATGCTCGCGGGCATTCATGCACTGTCCGAGTCTTTCCTCGCGCAGGTCCAGCCGGACCATCCATTTTATGAGGGACTTGGTTTGATCAAGAAGAATGCCCTTCAAACCAGCCAGTTGGTCAACAGAATGGTGAACCTCCATCAAGGTCAGCCAGGTGAGCGTGGTTATCACAATCTCAATGAACTGATGACTGACCTTGTGGAACTCGCACGCAAGATCCTTCCCCGCCGGATAAAGATCGTGGCGGATGCGAGACCGGAAGGGCTCCCCCTGCACGTGGACACGGTGGAACTTAGACAGGTCGTCCTCAATCTCGTAGTGAACGCAGCCGACGCCATGTCCAAGGGCGGCACACTCACACTCCGCACATCCTTGCATACCGAGCTCCCGCTGCTTGAGCATTTCAAGGGAGTGCGGCCGAGGCTGCCTGTCGTCTGCCTCTCCGTCAACGACACCGGCTGCGGCATTCGCAAAGGCCATCTCGAGGCGATCTTCGATCCTTTCTTCACCACGAAGGCGACGCACAAAGGGTCCGGGCTTGGACTATACAACGCCAGCCTGTTCGCGGAAAAACACCTGGGTTGCATCTCGGTGAGTTCGACCGAGAACGTGGGATCCACTTTTCAGCTATGGCTGCCACAGGCCGATTTCATGGAGCAGGAACGGGATCAGAACGCCTCGGCGGCAACGGCCCAGCGTCGGCGCTCGCTTCTCCTGGCGGGACGTGCGCCCGAGCTGCTTGCCAGTGCCTCCGAGCTGCTCCGCCTGCATGGTTACTATGTCGCCACGGCGGACACGCCGGAAATCGCCTCGGACCTCCTGCGATCACCTCAATATCAGTTCGACGCTGTCGTCATTCACGCCGAGTCCAATGATGCCACCTTCAACAGTATCGCGGCCGAAGTCCTCCAACGCGCAAAAACCGGACTCAAGCTGGTTGTCAGACCGGCTGGATGCGATCAGGACGCGCTGAATCCATTTCTCCGCAGCAATTGCGATCTCCTTCTCTCGGCGGACATTCCCGAGGCGGATTTTCTCTCCCGGCTCCATCAGCTCATGGTTCATTCCACACCGACCGCATGACAAACACCCTCGAATCTTCAATCTCCAACGCGCCCATGCATCATATCCTGGTCGTGGACGACGAGGAGATCGTGCTTGTTGCCCTCAGGGAAACACTCCACCGCGATGGATACAAAGTCGTTGCCTGCTCCAGCGCCATCGAAGCCCTGACAATTCTCAAACAGCAGCCCTTTTCAGTCATCATTTCCGACCAGCAGATGCCCATGATCACGGGGCTGGAATTCCTGTCACAGGTGAAACAAATCCAACCCGACGCCACGCGCATCCTCATCACGGCGGTGCTCAGCCTGAGCACGGTCATCGATGCCATTAACAAGGGCGAGATCTATCGTTTCGTCGTCAAACCCTGGTTGCGTGAGGATCTTCTCGCCACGATTCGCAACGCGGTCCAGCGCTACGAACTTGTTTGCAAGAATCTCGTTCTACAGGCAACCACCCGCGCGATGAACGAGAAGCTGTCCAAGCTCAACAAAGCCCTCGAAGAACAGGTCGCCACTGTTGCCGCCCAAAACAAGGAACTAGAGCAGAACAGCACGGCCATGGCGGACAATTTTCAGCACGCGGTTGAACTTTCCACGCACCTTCTCCAAGCCTGTCATCCTTCGCTCGCAGAATATGCGGAACGTACGGTTTCTCTCTGTCGCGGAATGGGCGCACATCTCAAGCTCGCAAGGGATGAACGCATCACTCTCGAAACCAGTGCATGGCTCCAGGACATCGGCCTTATCAACCTGCCGCGTGATTTGGTTGAACGCTGGTGCAAAGATTCCGGAGCGGTCTCGACAGACGAGAGAGCCATGATCGAGCGTCATCCGGTCATCGCCGCGGAGATGGCGGTCTTCAAGGGGGGGCTGAATGACGTGGGTCTGGTCATCCGCGCTCACCACGAGAGGCACGACGGCAGCGGTTACCCTTCACGCCTGAAAGGAGATGAGATTCCTCCGCTCGCCAGACTCCTCGCCGCTGCGACCGCGTACGTCGAATCCGGCCACGACAAGGCGGCGTTGCAAAAGATTGAACACGGCAGCGGCACAACCTTCGACCCGACGGCCGTCAAAGCGCTCCTGCGGTGCGTGCGCGGGGATGCCTGATCGCCAGGATTCCACGCAGAGGGACCGATTCCGTCAATTCGCCGGAGGAAGTGTATGGCAAGGGGGATGAGCTTCTGGGGTGAATGAGGCTCTTGGAATAAAGCCAAACCGGTGAGGATTACCCGGCGCGAACGATCGCCTTGCGTTCCTTGGAAGACGATGCACATTCCCCGAAATCCTAAATGTTCTCGTAACGCCCCATGAATCAAACTGAACACTCATCACGCTCGATGCGTGCTCGCATGTTTTCCCGCTGGCTCCTGATCGGTTGTTGCCTCCTGGTTTCCGTTCTTCTGATTCGGGGGCAGCGCTCAACCGGGACTATCAAGGAACTGAAGGCCAGTCCCGGTGTCAGCTATTTCCAGGAGAATACTGAGCGAGAGCCATGGTCCATCAATGTCATCAAGATCGACCGCAGCCAGAACGACCTCGAGTTTGTTACGACGCTTCCGCGCGGAACGGTGCAGGGACTGACCACGCTTTCACAACACCTCCGAGGCATTCCCAAGGCGCTGGGTAGTCCGGTTGCCGCCATTAATGGCGATTTTTACGAGACCGACAATGGCGATCCGCGGAGCCTGTCCATCGTCCAGAGTGAAGTGACAAGCGCTCCTAGCGGTAGCGCAGTCTTCTGGCTCGACGAGACCAACCAGCCTCACATTTCGCCCGTCGCGAGCCGCTTCAGGGCCAGCTTTCCCGCAGGAGAAACCATCCCATTTGGTCTGAATCAAGAACGCTCATCTGGAGAAGCGGTGCTTTACACTTCACGCTACGGGCCCAGCACGCGTGCTGGTGCCGGAGTGGATCTGGTATTGCAACCAGCCACGAATGCTCCTCCGCTTCCGATCCAGGTAGGGCAGACCTATAAGATGGTGATTCAGGAAATTCGTTCCGCAGCCAACACGCGCTTGAGACCCGGCAGTGTGGTGCTCTCCATGGGGGGCGGTCTTGCCAACCAGTTGCCACCCCTCACAACCAACTCCATCGTCACTTTGTCCACCACCACGGCTCCGGAAATTCGGAACGTCCGCACGGCGATCAGTGGAGGGCCCCTGCTCGTCCAGGGCGGGAAAGTCCAGCCCACCAACGCCAACAAATCTCGCGAACCCCATCCGCGCAGCGCCATCGGCTGGAACGACAAATACTTCTTTCTGGTTCAAGTGGACGGAAGGCAGGATTTTTCGAGAGGAATGACACTTGCGGAGCTCGCGAATTACATGGCCAGGATCGGTTGCGACACGGGAATGAACCTTGATGGTGGCGGTTCCTCGGAATTGTGGCTCGAAGGACGCATCGTGAACCGGCCTTGCTATGGTCACGAACGAGATATCGCCAATGCGCTTGCCGTCATCCGCAAGCCCGCAGCCCAGCCCGCGCATAATGCGGCGAACAAATAGCAGACATCAATCCGGACCACTCAACCAATTTCCTTCTTGAAACTTTTTCACGACGCTCGTGTTCAGATGATGGCGGCAAAAAGCAACATGGCATCCAATGGAACATCTACTGATATCGTCGGTTCAATTCCAGAATTCCGCCTGGCGGTTGAAGGTTGACGCGCGGGTTCCTTATCCTCGTACACAACCACGAACTGCGCGGACGCAAGCCATCTCAAAACTCGAATGGACCAGACCGGTCAAATGAGCATGGAAAAGGAACCTCATCCGTTGGTGATCCTGGATCTGAAGCGTTTGCTCGGCTGCGCGTCATACGGTAACTGCCTGGCGTTGGGGCTGAGGATATGCGAAAGCAGGCTTTTCACCCGGTCGTTGGCGATCACCATCACTGTATTTCTCCTGGCAGCTACAGATTGTCGAAACGCGCTCGCAGCCGACAGCACCGCTGCGGCGACCAACAAGACTGAGCGTGGTTTTTCCTACCGGCGCGACATCATCGCGTCCGTTCCATGGTCTGTGCACGTGGTTCAGATTGACCGCAGCGCCACCAATATCGAACTGCAGACCTCACTGGCCTACGGGCAGACGATCGGGCTGGATCTCATCACACTTCAAATGAAACGCCTCTCCCCGGAGCTCGGGCGCCCGCTCGCGGCGGTGAATGGTGATTTCTATCGCAACGATGACACGCCTTACAAAGGGGATCCAAAGGGCCTGCAGATCATGAACGGTGAACTGGTGAGCGCTCCCTGGGATTGGAGCTGCTTTTGGATGGATGCCGGCGGCAGCCCTCACATCGCTGCAGTGACGCCAATCTTCGAAATTATATGGCCCGACAACAAACGGACCCCGATCGGTCTGAATGAGGAGCGAAGGAAAGGCACCGCCGTGCTCTACACCTCGCGCACCGGAAGAACCACCGGCACTCCGGACGGACGTGAGCTGATCCTTGAAGCCACGGCTTCTACTGCCTGGCTTCCGCTCCGCGTGGGGCAGGAGTACACCGCTCGTGTTCGCGAAGTGCGTGAAGAAGGTAACTCTCCTACCAGTTCCACACGGCTGGTATTGTCGATCTCCAAAGAACTGCTGGGGAAAATTCCTGCGGTGAATGTGGGTGACATGGTAAGAATTTCTCTCACAACCAGCCCGAGTCTTGTGGGAACCCGAACAGCGATTGGCGGCGGACCCGCGCTTGTTCAGGATGGCAAGGCCAGGAGTTGGGGATTGCTCCAGGTTCGTCATCCAAGAAGCGCGGTTGGATGGAATGACAAATACATTTACCTCGTCGAGGTGGATGGACGGCAGGCAGGTTTGTCTGTTGGTATGACTTATTCGGAGCTTGCCGATTACATGGTCAAACTCGGGTGCAAGGAAGCTCTGAATCTGGATGGCGGAGGCTCCGCGACGATGTGGGTGCTCGGCCAGGTGGTTAATAGCCCTTCTGAAGGCCAGGAGCGCGGGATGGCGAACGCCTTGGTCGTCGTCCAGAAGCCTGACCCCTCCCACTGAGCCGTGACTATGCAATAGAACAATAGAAGCGCGGAATTCCGCGCTCCCTCTGAACCGTTACGGCTAAGGTGCCATGGCCCACAACTCTCCGATGGCCTGAACTTCGTTGCAAAGCCCCCCAAGGACGCAGCCCGGTCCACTGCGCCTGTCTATTCGTAGCGCAGTGCGTCGATGGGATCGAGGTTCGCGGCCTTGAGCGCCGGGAAGAATCCAAAGACGATGCCGATGATGGCGCTGACGGTGAACGCCATGATGACGGAAGAGTTGGAGATCAGCGTGGGAAACTCGAAGAATTTGGTCAGCAACGGGGCGAGCCAGTAACCGGTGGCAATTCCCAGCGCGCCGCCGAGCACGCTCAATAAAACTGCTTCCGTGAGGAACTGCCTCATCACATCTCTCGCCCGCGCTCCGACCGCGAGGCGGATGCCGATCTCCCTTGCGGTTAAAAACATAAAATATAAATGAAAATCAATTATCAAAAATAGTTTTTGACTTAGGACTGAAAGTTCATAAATCATTGGGAGCAGGACTTTTGGAAAGTGC